>NZ_JBHWDV010000091.1:0-18967 GCF_042734445.1 Streptomyces sp. NPDC059649 | reverse complement strand
CGCCTGTTGTGTGGACGTAAAGCGAAGCAGTCCACACAACAGGCGCCGGAGGGCCGAACCCGCAACCCACCACCCACCAGGCGCCCCCGGCCCTCAACCCCACCCCGCCGAAGGCGGAAAAGACAGCAACGCCCACGGCGGGAAAGCCGAAAACGTACGGCTAGATGAACAACGCCGCGACCCGATCCGGCGCCACGGGTCTGGAGTAGAGCCACCCCTGCCCCGTGTCGCAGCCGATGCGGCGAAGCCGCTCCGCCTGTTCGGCGCTTTCGACGCATTCGGCGGTGACCGTGAGCCCGAGGCGGTGGGCCAGCGCCACCAGCGCTTCGACGATCATCTCGTCGGCCGGATTGGGGTGCTCCTGGGAGCGGAAGCCGCGGACGAACGACCCGTCGAGCTTCAATACGGAAACCGGGAGGCGGCTGAGGTAGGCGAGGTTGGAGTAGCCGGTGCCGAAGTCGTCGATGGCGATCCGTACGCCCATGTCGCTCAGTGCCTGGAGGGCCTGGAGCGGGCGGCCGGCGGAGCCCATGACCGCCGACTCGGTCAGTTCCAGCTGGAGCAGCCGCGGCGGCAGTCCGGTCTCGGCGAGGATCCCGGCCACGTCCGCGACC
Organism: Streptomyces sp. NPDC059649; assembly: GCF_042734445.1. NCBI lineage: Bacteria > Bacillati > Actinomycetota > Actinomycetes > Kitasatosporales > Streptomycetaceae > Streptomyces > Streptomyces sp. NPDC059649. The sequence continues at coordinate 18,353 of NZ_JBHWDV010000091.1, read as the reverse complement.
AGGTCGGAGTCCCAGACCTGACGTACGGCCACATTGACGCTGACGAACAGCGGCCGGCCGCCGGGGTGTGCCAGCTGCCAGGCGCGGGCCTGGTGGCAGGCGCGTTCCAGCACCCACCGGCCCAGTTCGACGATCGCGCCGTTCTCCTCCGCCAGCGCGATGAACCGATTCGGCGGCAGCGTCCCGAACTGCGGGTGCCGCCACCGCACCAGCGCCTCGACGCCCTGCGCCCGGCCGTCGCCCAGTCCGACCAGCGGTTGGTACTCCAGGGTGAATTCGCCGCGGTCGACGGCCGGCCGGAGCGTGCTGGACAGTGCCTGGCGGGTCATCCGGTGCGCGTTGCGTTCCGGGTCGAAGAGCGTCCAGCGGGCCTTGCCGTCCTCCTTGGCCCAGTACAGCGTGGTGTCCGCGGCCTGCATCAGGCCGGTCGCGGTGGTGCCGCTGGCGGCCCGTTCCACCACGCCGATGCTGGCCGACACCGACAGCCGCTGCCCGGCCAGGTCGAAGGGGCGCTGCAGCGCGTCCAGGACGCACTGGGCCAGCTCGGCCAGCTGGTCGGTGCCGGTGGAGTCCTCCACCAGGAGGGCGAATTCGTCGCCGCCGAGCCGCGCGACCAGATGCCCGGTGCGGCCCGTCCCGCGGTCGTCGTCGGTCTCCGCGCAGCGCGTCAGCCGCTGTGCCACCGCGCTGAGCAGCCGGTCGCCGACCCGGTGCCCGAGGGTGTCGTTGACGGCCTTGAAGCCGTCCAGGTCGAGGTAGCAGAGCCCGATCCGGCCGGTGCCGGTGGCGTCGAAGGCGGCGGTCTCCAGGGCGGCGGCGAGCCGTTCGAAGAACAGCGCCCGGTTGGGCAGCCGGGTCACCGGGTCGTGCATCTGCAGGTGCCGCAGCCGGGCGAGCAGGTCGTGGCGATCGCTGATGTCGGCCACCGACAGCAGCATCCGCTCCTCGCCGCTGAGCGGTTCCGGCGTCAGCGGCTCGACCGTCACCTCCACCCATACGGAGTGCCCCTCGGGGTGTTTGAGGCGGCGGGTGCAGCGCAACCGGTCGCTGCGGCCGCACAACACCTCGCGGTAGGCGGTCCACACCCGGGGGTCGGCGCCCAGGTCGGTGAGGTCCGCCGCGGTCGCCGCCACCAGGTCCTCCGGGTCGGCGCCGACCAGCTCGCCGAAGGCGGGGTTGGCGGCCAGGACCAGTCCGTCGCGGTTGAGCACGGCCATCGCCAGCCGCCCGGCGTGGAAGGCGGCGCGATAGTCGCCGAGGGAGGCGGCGGAGTCGTCGTCGCGGCGGCCGGCCGGGGCGTGCCGGGCGTCGCCGGTTTCTTTGGGGGTGCCGTTACGTTCCGTCACCGAGGGCAGCGTCGCTCCGGGCGTGCGGCCCGGGCCGTCGGGGTGTCCGCTCACTGCTCGCTCCCGCTTGGCGCTTGTCTCGTGATGGAGGGGGGATCCCGCGCTGGAAAGTGTGGCGATCATAGAGGCTGGCACGAGGGCCGATCCAGCGACGCAGCCGTGCTCCCCGGCCCACATGACGGAACTTCAGCCATTTCTGTCCGGCTCTGTTCGCGGCGATTGCCCCGTTGGTCGTTTGTGACTGTCCGTTACGACACGGTGGAGACGCGCCGGTCACTCGTCTGGGCCCCGGAAACAGGACGAATAGCATTAAATCGCCACAGGGTAGATGAGGTTCCCGAATCCGTCCCTGGAGGTACGAGTGCCGCGCGCCCAGACGCCCGACGGAGGCGACCGTCGCCGCCTGCGGCGCCTGGCAGCCGTCCTCACCTCGCTGAGCGCGCTGATCGCCACGTCGATCGTCGCGGGGCCCGCCACCGCCTCCGAAGCCGCCCTCCCCTGCGCGCTGGGCCGCAGCGACGCCCACCACTCCGAGGGCGTGGACGACTGGAACGGCTCCTACACCCGCCCGGACCGCCCGCTCGACGCGGTGCTGATCTACCTCTCCTTCCCGGACTCCCGGCCGGCCGCCGCCCCGCAGACACTGGCCCGCGACTACTTCCCCGCCACCTCCGCCTTCTTCGAGCGCGCCTCCTACGGCCGCTTCCGGCTGCGCCCGCACGTCCACCGCCCCTGGGTGCGGATGCCGCGCTCGTCCGTGGCGTACGGCATACAGCGCGACTGGGACGCCGGACGGCGCGCGGCCTACCTGCGCGACGCGGTCGCCGCCGCCGACCCCACGGTGGACTTCGGCCGCTACGACGTGGTCTATTTCGTCGCCGATCCGGAAGCGCCCGGCGTCGATTCGGACGCCACCAAAGTGGTCAACCTCGATCAGCCGATGCATGCCGACGATCATGAGCTGCGCCGGTTCGTCACCGTCTTCGAGCAGAGCCCGCCGGACCGCAACGTCCTCGCGCACGAGACCGGTCACGTCTTCGACCTGCCCGATCTGTACCACCGGCCGCAGGGCGGCAAGGGTGACTGGGACACCTATGTGGGGGACTGGGACCTCATGGGCAGCCAGTTCGGACTGGCCCCCGACCCCTTCGCCTGGCACAAGTGGAAGCTCGGCTGGATCGCCGACAACCAGGTTGACTGCGTCGACCTGACGCGGCCCGGCCTGTACTCGCTGCGCACCCTGACCGCCCCCCTGGAACCCCGCGGCCAGCGCCGGCCGCGGCTGCTGGTGCTCCGTACCGGCCCCGGCAGCGCGCTCGCCATCGAGGCCCGCAGCGCCCTGGGCAACGACCGTTCCCTGTGCAGCGAGGGCGTCCTCGCCTACCGCGTCGACAGCGTGACCGCCTCCGGATCGGGCCCGGTCCACGTCCTCGACGGCCACCCCGCCACCTCCGCCTGCTGGGGCACCTCCGTCTACCCGCCGCTCGCGGACGCACCCCTGGGCGTGGGGGAGAGCATGGACGACGCGCGGGACGGCGTACGGATCCAGGTGGCCGGGCGGACCGACGACGGCGACTGGGCGGTCAAGATCGGCCGCGGCTGACGGCCGACGCCGGCGGCCAGGAGACGGCGGTGCGCCCGCCCGTGCCCTATGACGAAGGCCCCCACCTGAGGTGAGGGCCTTCGACCGTCTGTGCGCCGCCAGGGACTCGAACCCCGGACCCGCTGATTAAGAGTCAGCTGCTCTAACCAACTGAGCTAGCGGCGCCTGCTGACGGGGAAAACATTAGCATCCTGATCGGGGAGGACAAAAATCGGTTATCCGCCGGCCTGGACCAGCGCCGAAACGCGGGGCTGACCTGCGGCTTCCCGTGCCTCCCCGGCCCCCGGGCGGGCCGCCCGGACACAGGCCCACAGCAGCACGTCCGGCCCCGGCAGCCAGGGCCGGCGGACGTCCGGCGCCACCAGCCAGCGGGAACCGGCGACGGGGTCGTCGTCGGCCGCGGCGGTGATCGCGTGCGGGCCGGACCGCGGGCGCGTACGGGCGGCGGGGCCGGGGTGCGGGTACAGCGGCGGGATGGTCACCGCGTCCCCGCTGCCGTGGCACAGCAGCGGCGGGACGGCCGCCGCCCACTCCTCCCAGACCAGCAGCGCCGGCAGCCGCTGGGCGGTGCCCGGCGCGGCGAACAGCAGGATCCGCCCGCGGTGCGCGGCCACCGGCCCGGAGCCGGGGCCGTCGGACCAGAGCCGGTCCACCATCCGCCGCCCGAACAGCGCCGGGGCGTTGATCACGTCGAAGGCCGTCCCGCACGGCAGCACGCTCGGCGCTTCCGGGTGCAGCGCCCACAGGGCGTGCACGTCGTCCGGGTGGGGGCTGGCCGAGGCGAGCCAGTCGGCGCCGGCGAGGGTGACGTACGACGTGGCGGGGTGGGCGGGGGTGCGGGGGAGGTCGGGCAGCCGGTCACTCATGAGGACAGGTCTACCGATACGGCCCGTACCGGCTCGGCTGATTGGCGGAAACCGGGACGGCGTGGCAAGGGACCCGGTATCTTGCCCGCTCGCATATGCCAGCGGCTCATGGTTGGGGACCATGAGCCGTCGTGGGCCGTCTGTGGCGGATGTGAACGAGAACCAGGGTGTATGTGGATACGGCCCGGGAGGCCGCGGACCGGGTCGGTGCGGGAGCGGGGTCAGCCCATCGAGGTCAGTCCATGTCGCCGAGCAGTGTGCTGCCGCTCCGCATCAGGCTGCGGCCGAACTCGATCATCTTCTGGGCGTAGTCCTCGGTCCACTCGGCCTGCTCAGCGAGCACGGCCAGCGGCAGCCGGTCGAACCGGCTCGGGTCGGACAGCTGGGCGGCGGCCAGCGCCTGGAACTCCGTGGCGCGGTCGGCCGCGGCGCGGAAGGCCAGGGTCAGCTCCGTCGCGCGGCTGAGCAGCTCGCGCGGGTCCTCTATCGATTCCAGGTCGAAGAAGTGCTCGGGGTCGGCAACGGCCTCGGGTGGTTCGAAGAGCAGCTGCGCGGGCTTCATGCGCCGTGGCCTCGGTGCCGTACCACGGGGATCGGGAGCCGGTCGCGGCTCGGACATGTACGTACCTCCAGATCGTGTGCCGCATTCCATTGTCCCGCCTCGCGCAAGTGCGCCCTGGGGCGTGAGGTGCACGGAGGGGGTGCCGGGGGGCCGTCGGGTCCTGCCGCCCGGTGGCGGGCGGGAGGACCCGGCCTCACGGCCGCCAGGTCACCCGGTGCTCCTGCAGGTGGGCGAGGACGGTGTGGTTGGCCTCCCAGCCGTCCGGGAACTTCACCGTGACGCCCAGGCTGACCGGCTCGGTCGAGGGGTGCTCGTCGAGGAGCTCCGCGACCCCGGCCCGGCAGACCACGATGCAGGCGTGGCGGTGCCGGGAGGCGAGCACGCACAGCCGGCCGGTCTCCAGATGGAAGGCGGTGGCGTCCGGGCGCCCGGACAGCGGGTGCAGGACGACGGTGACGTCGAACTCACGGCCCTGGAGACGGTTGGCGGTGTCCACCGTGACGTCGGGCACGCCCAGCTCCGCGAGGGCGGCGCGGACCGCCGCGGCCTGGTCGCGGTGGGCCGTGCCGACCGCGATCCGGGCGGCGGTCAGCGGCGTCGGATCCGGCGCGTGCTCGCCGCTCGCCGCGCCGCCGCGGTCCAACAGCCGCCGCACCACCAGGGCCACCGCCCGCACCGCCTCCGGGTCCGTGCGCGGCGTACGGCGGGCGGGCAGCTCCAGCAGGCCCCACCCGGACTCGGCCGCCTCGTCCAGCACCCGGTCCACGCCCGAGCCGTCGCCCGGTACCCCGAACGCCAGCCGGCGCTCACCGGGACCGGTGCCGCTGCGGAACGGCGTGTACGGATAGAACGCGGCGGAGACCAGCGGGGCGGCCGAGGCGGGCAACCGCCAGGAGACCGGGAGGCGGTGCTGCGGCAGGTCGGGGTTGTGGGCGAGGAGGGTGGAGACGGCACTGGCCGACGGGTCGTACGCCAGCCCGGCCCACTGCTCGGCGCCCACCACGCTGAACGGGTCGAGCTGCCCGGGGTCGCCCACGAACAGCGCCCGCTCGAAGAGCCCGGCCACGCTCAGCAGCGCGTCCGACCGCATCTGGTACGCCTCGTCCACGATGGCGTGCCGCCACGGCTCGTCGACCTTGGTGTACGCCCACTTCGCGGCCGTCGACACCACGACGTCCAGCCCGGCCAGATCGGCGATCTTCGCGGACGTACGGACCGCCGGCAGCTCGGCCAGCGCCGGGTCGAACGCGCCGGGCTCACTGCTGTGCAGCCGGCCCACCGGCAGCTCGGGGTCCTTCTCGGCGAGCCGCAGGACGAGGTCGTCGACCTGCGCGTTGGTCTGCGCGACGATCATCAACGGGCGCCCGGCGGCGGCCAGTTCGCGGGCCGCGCGGACGACCAGGGTGGACTTGCCGGCGCCCGGCGGGGAGTCGACGACGACGCCGCGGCGGGCGCCGTGCAGCGTGTCGTGCAGGATCGCGTCGGTGGCCGCCGCGGCCGCCGCGGACGGATCGGCGTCCCGGGCGGCACCGGCGGTAGGGGGCGGGTCCTGAAGGGCCGTCATTCCGCGGTGATCTCCAGAGGCGTGGCGGACGGGGCGTTCCGGGTGCGGTCGTGGTTGCGGGTGCGGGTGTGGTTGTGGGCGCGGAGGCGGGTGCGGGCTGGGCTCACAGGAAGTCCTCCGCGGTGACCGGGTCGGCGGTCTCGTGCGGGGCGTCCGTGGTGGCGGAGGGCGGGCCGCCGTGGGTCCACGGGGTGTCCTCCGGGTCCGGGAGCTCGGGGCCGCCGCGCGGGGCGTGTTCGAACAGCGTCCAGCAGACCCTGTCCGCGGGCTCCGGCACCGAACCGGGCTCGGGGGTCCGGCCCCGGCCCATCCCGCCGGTCAGCCGCACCACCAGCGCATCCGGCTCGCCGGGCACGTACGCCACGAACTCGGCGGGCTGGCTACGGCCGTCCGCCAGCGGGCGGTAGAGCTTGACGCCGCCGGACAACAGGGTGCGGTCGTCGGTGCGCAGCGTCACCAGGGGGCGCGGCATCGGGCGCTTGCCCTCGGACATCGCCATCTCCACGGCGGTCACCGTGCCCTCGAACGCCTCCCCGGCCAGCCGGCGGCCCGCCATCACCAGCGGGTCGTCCAGCGCCTCCTGGGCGTCCAGTTGCGCCTGCGCGGTCTCCCGGGCGGACAACTTCTGCGCGGCGGTCACCGCGTCGTCCCGGCGCGGCTGCGGCGGCTCGCCGGCGCGCACCCGGTCGCGGTGCGCGGTGTACGACCAGCGGTCGCGCTTCCAGCGGTCGGTGACCCGGGCGCCCTCGGGGAGCGCCCGCAGCAGGTCGAGGCCGCGCCAGACGGCGTCCCAGGTCGGCCGCAACTGGCCCTCGAGCAGGGCGCGCAGCTCCTCCTCGGCGCCCGGCAGCCCGGCGTCGTAACGGGCCATCGCGGGCGCGAGCCGGCGGTTGTCGAACGCCGGGTCGGTGGCCGGTCCGGCGGGCGGGCACCGCAGCTGACCGTCCGCGTCCCGCGCCGACTCGGCGAACTCGGCGGCCTCCTGCCCGGACCGCCCCGGCGGCGGATCGATCCAGGCGAGCAGCGCCCCCAGGTGCTGGTCCTCCAGCACGCTCTGCCCCGTCGCCCAATGGCGGGCCAGCAGCCCCGTCATGGGCAGCAGCAGGGAGGCGCCGGGAACCCGGGCGCGCTCGCCGAAGTGCGTCAGCCAGCGGCCCAGCAGCGGGACGTGCGGCGGCGCGGGGTGGGGCGCCTCCGGATCCTGCTCGGCGGTCCGCCGGAACCGCATCGAGCGGCCCAGCAGCCGGACGTACTCCACGCCCGCCGCACTCGGGACGATCAACTGCGGGGCGTCCGCGCACAGTTCGACCTGCACCGGGACCTTCTTGCCGGTCTCGGGGTCGGTCTCCTTGCGCTCCTCCCACTCCACGGCGTCGGCGAAGCCGTCCACGTACGGGAGCACGGTTTCGGCCAGCTCGGCCAGGAACGCGAACCGCAGATCGCGGTTGCGCGGCTGAGGTACGGCCAGCAGGGCGGGCTTCTCCCGGTCCGTGCCGACCAGCGCACCCAGCGGGGCGCCGGCCTCACCCGCGGTCGTCAACGGCACGAGGACCAGCGGGTTTTCGGAGAGATGGCGGTGCCGGACCGTACAGCGCGGACGGGCCCGACCGGCGGCCACCGCCTCCATCCGGGCCAGCGTCTCGATCAGCGACATCTACGCCTCCTCCCCTCGCGGGTAGTACGGGACGGAGGGCTCTTCCGGCCGGGGGCGGGGGAGGGAGGGCTCGCTCGTTGGCGGCTGTGGTGCGGGGGACTCGCCCTTCGGCGGCTGTGGTGTGGATGGTTCCTTCGCGGGTGCTTGCGGGACGGGGGGCTCGCCCGTTGGCGGTTGCGGTACGGATGGCCCATTCGCCGGTGCCTGCGGTGTGGATGGTTCTTCTGCCGGTACTTGCGGGAGGGAGGGCACTTCTGCCGGCAGTTGAGGGATGCCGGCGGCCGCCAGTGCCTCGGCGCGCAGCGCGGCGGCCCGACGCAGGGCGAGGACGGCCGGGTCGTCGGGGTGGGTCGGGTTGTCGGGGTCGGTCGGGGCGTCAAGGCCCGTCGAGTCGTCATGGCCGACCGGGTCATAGGGGCTGGCCAGGTCGTCGGGGCCGGTCGGCTCGTGGAGACCGGTCGTGTCGTAGGGACCGGTCGGGTTGTCGGGGCTGACCGGACTGGCCTGGCTGGCCGGACCGGCCTGGCTGGCCGGAGTGGCCGGGCTGACCGGACCGGCCGGGCTGAGCGGTCCGGTCGGGCCGGTCGCCGTACGAGGGCTCCCGCACGGCGCGCCGGGGGCACCGTGGTCGGCCCGGCGCCCGGCGCCGGCGGCCGTCAGCACCTCCTCGATGGTGCGCAGTCCGCCCAGCTCGCCCCGGACGCCGCGGCCCAGCGCCTCCACCGAGCCTTCCTGGCGGGCCTGTTTCCGGCAGTGGAAGGCCAGCTCGCAGGCGGCGAGGCACTCGGGGGCGTAGGCCGCGCCGACCGCCCCGACGGCCGCGGCCAGCTCTTCCGCAGGACGGGTCGGGGTCTTCCCGTCGTCCGCCAGCAGCAGATCGAAGGTGGTCCCCTCCGGGAGGGCCGCGGCGATCTCCTCGATCCGGGTGAGCCGGCTCAACTGTCGCCGGGTCGTGGCCAGTTGCTTGCGGACGTCCACGGCCGCGGCCGTCGGGAGGTTGGAGAAGTCCTTCGGGCACACCAGCAGCACCCGGTCGCGGACCCGCACCGCGCGGCCCGCGTGCGCGGCGGCGTGTGCGGCGACCGGCTCCAGGGCGAGCACGTACACCGCCGCCTGGCGGGCCGCCGCGCCCACCTTGGCGGCGTCCGCCGAACCGTCGATCATCGGGAAGGACTTGATCTCCACGACCGTCCAGCACCCGTCCGGATGCACCACCACCGCATCCGGCTCCAGATAGGCGGGCGAGCCGGCCACGTCGACCGCCAGCATCGGGTGGTCGAGCAGCGCCCACCCGCCGGCCGCGGTCGCCTCGCGCAGCGCCAGCGCCGTACGCGCCGCGCGGCCCTCCGGCCCCGCCGCGGACAGATCGGGAGTGGCCACCTCGTCCGGCTCGGGCGGCGGGCTCCCCGGGTCGAGCCGCTCCCGCACCAGCCGCAGCAGCTCCGCACCGCCGTCCGCCTTCACCCGGGCCTCGAACGCATTGCCCCGCACGAACGCGAACTGCGACTGCCCGTACCCCGCCGGCGAACCGAGGGCACCGGCCAGTGCGCCCTTGTCGACGCCCGCACCGTCCAGCAGCGCCCGGCGCCGGCAGCCGGGATTGGCGGCCAGTGCGGCGAGCGCCCGGGCGTCGAGCGACCGGGGGCGTACGCCGGGACCACGCAACTCGCTGAGCCGCTGGCGCAGGCTCGATGACGGCAGCACCTGCCCCGCCGGGGGACCGGCCGCCACGCCTCGACTGTCGCGGAAAACGTTCACCTGCCGAAGTCTCGCATCCAGCACTGACATCCGGCATCGAGTCCGGCACGGACAGCCGGTATCGAGATCGGCACTGACAGCCGGCATCGAGATCGGCACGGACAGCCGGCATTGAGATCGGGCACGCGGCGTGGCTTGGTGCGGGGGCGTGGGGCGTAGGGCGTGGGGCCCGGGGCGCGGGACGAAGGGTGTGGGCGGCGGGGCGCGGGCCGGGGAAGAGGGCCGGAGGGCCAGTGGGCCAGTAGGCCGGGGTGCAGTGCGGGCGGGGCCGGAGGTCTCCCCCGCCCCCTCCCCCTCTCCCCCTTCGGGGGAGGGGGCGGGGGGTGGGTTCGGGGGTGGGGGGATGCGGAGGCGCAGCGAGTGACCCCGGGCGGGCGAGGTGCCTCGGGGTGGATGGGGTGGCCCGCGGGTGAGGCGTCTCGTGTGGGCCCCGTGGGCCAGGCGTCTCGTGTGGATGAGGTGGCCCGCGGACGAGGCGTCTCGGTTAATTGAGGCGCCCCGTGGGCAAGGCGCCCCGTGGGCCAGGCGCCTCCGTGTGTGAGGCTCCCCTGAAGGAGGAGCCCCCGTGGGCGAGCCGCCCCGAGGAGGAGCTGCCCCCGTGGGCGAGGCGCCCCGAGGAGGAGGCGCGGCGCCCCGAGGAGGAGGCGCCCCCGAGGAGGAGCCGCCCCCGCGGGCGAGGCGCCCTCATGGGCGAGGTGCCCCCCAGGATGAGGCGCCGGTGGGCGAGGGCTCCTGTGCGTAGGGGCCTGTGCGTAGGGGCCTGGGCGTTCCACCCCCGACCGCGGACAAAACGCCCCCATGGGTGATGATGGAATGCCCGCGGTCAATGCTGCCCGCGCCGAGAGACGATGAGTGAGTGGCCGAGTGATCGGCGAAAGGTGCGACCCATGGCAGCGCGCATAATCCTGGCCCGGCACGGGAAGACCGAATGGTCCGTTTCCGGCAGGCACACCGGCCGTACGGACATCCCGCTGCTGGACGACGGCCGGCGCGGCGCGAAGCTGCTCGGCGAACGGCTGCACCACGCGCCCTGGGACGGCCTGCCGGGCGTCGAGGTCCGTACCAGTCCCCTGGTGCGCGCGAAGGAGACCTGCGAGCTGGCCGGGTTTGGCGACCGGGCGCAGCAGTGGGACGCGCTGATGGAGTTCGACTACGGCGCGTACGAGGGGCTGACGCCCGACCAGATCAAGGCGGGACGCCCGGGGTGGCTGATCTGGCGGGACGGCGTGCCCGAGGGCGAGACGCTGGCAGAGGTCTCCGCACGGGCGGACGAGGTCGTCGACTGGGCGCGATCGGCCGACCGGGACGTGCTGGTCTTCGCGCACGGGCACATCCTGCGCGCCCTCGGCGCCCGCTGGCTGGGCCTGGACATCTCGTTCGGCGCCCGCATCCGGCTGGAGCCGACGTCCCTGTCGGTGCTCGGCTGGGCCTACGGGGAGCCGGCGATCGAGCGTTGGAACGACACGGGTCATCTGGGCTGATCCCGGCCGTCTCGTAGGCCGACGGCCGTCCGCTCGACGGCCGTCCGCTCGACGGCCGTCCGCTCGACCACCGTCCGTTCGACCGCCGTCCGCTTGAGGCCGGCGCTTTCGCCCGCCGGGCCTCTCGCCCGCCGGGCCGCTCGCCCCCCAGTCCGCTCGACCACCGGGCCGCGGGACCGGAATATGGGGCTCTAGCGGCCACTGGGTTCCCAGGACTCCCCAGCTCCCCGCCCCCTACGCCGCCCCCACCCCCGCCCCCGCCCCTACGCCCCTGCCCCCGCCACCCCCACCGCCTCACCCGTCCCCGCCCCTGCTTGCGCCCCTGCTCCCGTCCCTGCTTCCGACCCCGTCCCCCCTCCCGCCGCCGCGTGCCTGGTCAGGAAGTCGGAGACCGGGGGGAGGGTGTGGTGGGGGCGGAGGGTGTGGGCGGTGGTGGTGAGGAGGGTGCGGATACGGGCGGAGCGGACCTGTTCGAGGAGGGCCAGGACGCGCAGGCCGGCCGCGGCGGCCTCCTCGGGGGCGCCGTCGGCGGCGAGGTCGGCGGCCAGTTCGGCGGTGAACAGCGCGATGTTGCGGGTGAAGTGCGGGTCCTGGAGGGCCACCGCGCGGTGTGCGTGCTCGGCGGCGCGTCCGGCGTCGCCGAGGGCCGACCAGCACTGCGCCTCGAGGCCGGCGAGTTCGGCCTCGCCGTAGAACGTCATCCACTCGGGGTCGCCGTCCCGCGGCCCGGCGGCGAACAGCCGCTCGGCGCGGGCCAGTGCCTGCTCGCAGCCGGAACGGTCCGCCAGCCCCGCCCAGCCGCCCGCCTCGCGCAGTGCCAGCAGGGACAGCAGTCGCGGCGAGGCGAGGTGCTTGGCGGCCTGCTGCCCGGCCTGTGCGGCGCGGACCGCCTCGCGCGGGCGGCCGGCGTCGCGGGCGAGGAAGGCGGTGTTGCAGAACGCGTGCGCCTCCAGGGCGGCGTCGCCGCAGACCCGGGCGGTGGCCAGCGCCTCGGCGTAGTGGGAGCGGGCGTCGTCGAAGCGGCCGGAGTCGTGGGCCAACCAGCCGACGCTGATGGCGAGTTCACCGGCCCCGGTGTGCAGCCGGTCGGCGACCGAACGGTGCCGGACGTCGGCCTCCAGCAGGTCGTAGGCGGCGCGCAGCGGCTGGGTGGCGCGGTGGTAGATGCCCTCCGCGCCGTGCCGGTCGTCCAGCAACCGGATGTGCCGGACGGCCTGTTCGACGGCGGTGGCCTCGGCCGCACCGGCCCGGATGCCGGCCGGTGCGCGCGGCGGGGGCACCCGGTCGGATGCGGCGGCGGCAGCGGCCTCGATGGGGTGCAGGGCGGCGAAGCCCAGGGCTGCCGCCGGGCCGCCGGTGATGAACGCGCGACGCAGCACGTCGCTCTCCTCGCAGATCTGGATACGGGTATCGCGGTGGTCGGGGTCGGTTGCCAGGGGCGCGGCGCTGACCGCCGCCGTACGCGCCCCCCGTCCGCGTACCGCCTCGCGCGGCGCGAAGCCCATGTCCGGCAGCGTCAGCCCGGGGAACATGTGCCGGAACACCCGTTCGTAGGCGTAGTTCGGACACCGGATCTCCCCGGACTCGACGCGCCCCACATAGCGGGCATCGCACGAGACCTGCTCACCGATCTCACGGGCGGACCGTCGGACCGCCGCCGCGAACTCGCCCGGGGACAGCCGGCCGCGCAGCTGTCGGAAGGCGGTGTTCGGGCGGGCGGGTACGGTACGGGACGACGCTGATCGTGGTGCTGGCGACGCCATGGCGGACCCTCTCCGTGCCCTCTCCGTGCCATCTGTGTGGCGATGCCGCGTCCTGGCGGTGCGGCGGGACGACCGTACCGGCTGTGACGACGGCGATACGCACAGTTTGGCTACAAATCGGATATCTCACGCGCGATCTGCCATGAACTGCCATCCTTTGCAGCGTTACGCCGCCGTAGCTGTTGACACGCCTGGCCGTTGAATCCGGTGTAAAGGGACTGCAGCTGCAGGAGGAGGGGTTTTCCGTGTGGGAGACCGGCGTGAGCAGGGGCGGCAACGGTTCCGCGGGCCAGGCCGGCGGCCGGCGGAGGCAGGTCGTGCCGGGCGGGCCCGCCGTCCCGGTACAGCCCTGCGACCTCGTGACGGTGCCCGCCCGGCAGGGGCTGGAGGCCGTGGACATCCTGCGGCTGCGGGACGGCGTGGGCCCGGTGCTGCACGACGGGGCCTGCGACACCCTCGGTTTCCTCGTACCGCCGGGCACGGCCGCCGGCTGGGACGTGCCGGGCAGCGCCTGCACCCAGACCTACGGCCGGGGGATCGTGCTGGGCGCCGCGGGCGGTGACGGTGTGCAGGCCGAGCCGCCGGTGACCGGGACCGGCTGGCTGGTGCCGCCGGAGGGCGCGGGGGCGGCCGCCACCGACCCGGCCGTGCTGCGGGCGGCGCTCGGGGAGGCGGCGCGGACGATCGAGGCGGTCGACCGCTGTCAGTAACCCCGTGGGAGCCGTGGACAAGCGACGGACGAGCGGCGGACAGCGGCGGACGAACGACCGACGGACGAACGACCGACGGACGACGACCGACGGACGACGACCGACGGACGACGACCGACGGACGACGGACGAACGATGTGCAGGGGCCGCCCGGTGTGAGCCGGGCGGCCCCTTTGGTGTGCCTGGGTGGTGTGCCGAGGTGCCGAGGTGCCGAGGTGGTGAGCCGGGTGGGCGGCCTGCTCAGAGGGCGGGCTCGTCGGCAGGGGTGTCGGGGGCCGGGGTGGTGGCGCCGGCCGGGCGGGGGATGGTGGCGGTGCCGTGGCGGTCGCCGAGCCGGCGCCGGACGCCGCGGACCACCCGCGCCGCGGTGAAGGCCGCGCCGTGCACGAACCGCATCGACGGGCCGAAGGACGGCTCGGTCAGCAGGCCGGCGAAGAACAGGCCGGGCCAGGAGGACTCGAAACCGGCGCTCAGTTCGGGCGCGCGGCTGCCGCCGACCGTCCGCAGGGTGGTGCGCACCCGGGGGTGGAGCAGCCGCAGCCGTCCCAGGTCAGGGGTGAAGCCGGTGGCGGCCACCACATGGTGGGTGTCGAGGGTTTCGGTACTCCCCTCCGTATGGGTGAGATGGAGCCGCACGCCGTCGCCGTGCGGGACCGCGGCCCGGAGCCGGTGGTGGAGGAGGAGCGGTACGGCGGATTCGAAGCGTTCGCGCAGCCACCAGGCGCCGGCCGGACCCAGCGCGGTCTCGCCGATCCGTACCCGGGCCGTCAACGGCAACCGGCGTACCGCCCCCGGGAGTTGGGACCACGCCCAGTTCGGCCAGCCGGTGCCGAGGGCGCTGTGCGGGTCGCGCAGCGCGCGCAGCCGGCCGCGGTCGAGGGGCTGCGGCGGGGAGTTCCAGCGCAGCCGGTCGGCGCGGGCGACGACCTGGGCGCGGGCGCCCTGTTCGGCGAGCAGGGTCGCGGTCTCCAGGGCGCCCTGGCCGGAGCCGATGACGGTGACGTGCCGGCCGGTGAAGCGGGACAGGTCGCGGTGGTCGCTGCTGTGCGAGGCGAGTTCGGCGGGGAGGTCGAGCAGCGGCCAGGGGCGGTGGGCGAACGGCGGGGCGCCGACGGCGAGGACGACGGTGCGGGCCGCGATCAGTTCGCCGGTGTCGGTCGCCACCTGGAAGCCGTCGTCGCCGTCCGGGCGGACCGCGGTGACGGTGCTCTCGTCGATCTGCGGTACGGCCCGTTCGGCGAACCATCTGCCGTACGCGGTGAAGGTGTCGAGGGGCAGCGGAACGCCGTGCTCGGCGGTCAGGTCGTGGGCGGCGCAGTAGTCGGCCAGGGTGTGGCCGCCGGCGGGGGAGGAGAGGCTGGAGGCCCAGGGCTCGGACTTGAGGAGCATGCCGGCGGGCATGTGGTCGCGCCACGAGGCCATCGGGCGGCCCAGGACCCGCAGCCGTAGTCCGGCCGCCGCCGCGTGCGCGGCGATCGAGAGTCCGTAGGGGCCGGCGCCCACCACCACGAGGTCGTACATGGGTGTCTTCCTGCTCTTTCTGGTGTCTGGTCGTTGGGGGCTGGGTGGTGCCCCGGTGCCGCTGGGGGCGTGCCTCGGATCCGACGCCCGGGGCGTACGGCGGATGGCGGCGCTCCGTCAGTGGCTCGGCGGCACCGACGTCCGGGTGGGGGCCACACCTACCCGCCCGGCACCAACCGGTCGGCCATCGAGGGCGGCCCGGCTTCTGCCGGCCATCTCCTGGGTGGCGGGGGCCAGATGGGCGGCGTACCGGGGCCGCAGGTGTTCCGGGGTCACGCCCCGGCCCTGCCACTGCAGGCCCGGGAACGGAGTGGCCGACCGGCAACGGAGGTGCGGCGCCCGCCGGTCGGCGGCCGGCGCGGCGAACGCGGCCGGGGCGCGGCGGCGCGTCGTGGTCATCGCACGGCGCCCTCGGCGGCCGGTACGGCGCCCGCCTCGACCGCGGTGTGCGCCGGGGCCGGGACCGACCCGCCGGCCCGTACGGCGGGGGGCCGTTCGCGCGGGCGCACCAGCAGCACCAGCCCGCCCAGCAGTCCGCCCGCCGCGCCGCCCACCGCGGCCGACAGCGGTGCGGACGGCGGGACCGGGCCGTCCGGGGCCGCGGCGCGGGCGAGGACCAGCAGGTGGGCGCCTGTGCGCAGGGCGGTGCGGTTGCCGGTCCCGGCCAGCGAGCGGGTCACCGCGTCGGCGAGGCCCGCGGCGGCGGCCGGGGTGCGCGCGGTGCCGGTGACCTCGATCGTCGGGGCGTCCGGCGAGGTCGCCGCCCGGATGCCGTCGCGCAGCGCGCCGAGCGGCAGACCGGAGTCCCGGTGCGCGTCGGTCAGCACCGCGCCGCTGGTGGCGAGCCGGCCGTACGACTGGGCGAGGCCGAGCGCGGCGGCCGGGTCGGTGCCCTTGCCGGGCACCACGACGACACGGCCGGTCGCGGCGTACCGCGGTGGCTCGACCGCCTGGTACGCCCCGCCGCCGGCCGTGCCGAGCAGGGCGCACAGCGGCACCGGCCACCAGCGGGGCAGCCGGCGCACCCGGGCCCGCAGCCGGCGCAGCGCGGTCCGCCCCCGGCCGGTGGGGGCGTGGTGCAGGATCCCGTGCACGGCGCCGCCTACCGGTTGGTGAGCGTGGACGGGGCGGGTGCCGGGGACGGGTCCGGCAGCGAGACCACCCCGGTGGCGTGGACCGGGGCGGCCGGCGCGGGCGCGCGCCAGCGTGCCGCGGCGGTGGCCAGGGCCTCCTCGTAGACGGCCATCAGTTCCTCGGCGCTGCGGGCGATGTCGTAGCGGCGCACCACCGGCGGGACCGGCAGCCGGCCCGGGCCCCGCCGCCTCAACTCCCGCAGTGCGGTGGCGAGTTCGTGTACGCCGGGGCTGAAGCGCCGGGCGCCGGGTGCCTGGTCCTCGGGCAGTTCGTCGACCGCCGGGCAGCTGCCGTAGAGGACGTGCAGCCCGGACGCCAGCGCCTCCAGGACGGCCAGGCCGAACGCCTCCTCGGGGGACGGGGAGACGAAGACGTCGATGGCGGAGAGCAGCCCGGGGATGTCCGGCCCCGCGGCCGCGTCGCCGCCGCCCGCCGCACCCTGCGATGCGGGGCCGGTGCCGCCGGTGCGGGCCCAGGCGTCGGCCCGGCCCGCGGCCAGCGCGTCGAACGCCCCGTCCCGGGCGCCCAGGAGGTGGATCCGGTCGCCCGAGCCGAACTGTTCGGCCATT
This sequence comes from Streptomyces sp. NPDC059649, assembly GCF_042734445.1. NCBI lineage: Bacteria > Bacillati > Actinomycetota > Actinomycetes > Kitasatosporales > Streptomycetaceae > Streptomyces > Streptomyces sp. NPDC059649. Next base: position 1,822 of record NZ_JBHWDV010000091.1, on the reverse strand, counting down.
CGCCGCAGCATGTCCCGCTCCGGCCCCTCACCGGCCAGCAGCAGGTGTACGCCGGGGAGTTGGGTCACCGCGCGGACCAGGACGTCGAACCGTTTGCCGGGCACCAGCCGGCCCACCCCGCCGACCACGAACGCGTCCACCGGCAGCCCGAGGCGGGTGCGGACCAGCGCCCGGGCGGCCGGGTCGAAGGCGAAGCGGTGGGCCTCGATGCCGTTGGGGACGACATGGATGCGCTCGCCGGGCACGCCCCAGCGGCGCAGCCGGGCGGCGACGGTGTCCGAGACCGCGACCGTCGCCGAGCCCAGCCGCTCGGTGGCCCGGTACAGCGCGCGCACGCCGCGGGTGAGCCGGCGGCCCTCGATGACCGCGTCGCCGAGGGAGTGCTCGGTGGCGACCACCGCCCGGACCCCGGCCAGCCGGGCGGCGATCCGGCCGTAGACGCAGGCCCGGTAGAGGTGGGTGTGGACCAGGTCGTGGCCGCCGGCGCGGATCAGCCGGGCCAGCCGGGGCACGGCGGTCAGATCGCGGTTGCCGGTCATGCCGAGGTGGGTGACGGGGATGCCGTCGGCCTCGATGCCCGCGGCGACCGGGCCGGGGTCGGTCAGCGTGACGACCTCGCACGTGGCGGGCAGCCGGCGCAGCATCAGCCGCAGCTGCTGCTCGGCGCCGCCCACGTCGAGGCCGGTGATGACGTGCAGGACTTTCACCGTGTGCCTCCAGGAGTAGCGGTAGCGGCCGGGGATGGCGGGTTGCCCGGCCCGAACGGTGTCGCGGGTCCGGGGAAGGGGGTCTCGTCGGGGGGCAGGGTGCGGCGGCGCAGCGGGTGCAGGGCCCGTTTGAGGGAGAGCCGCCAAGGGGTGTCGGCGGCGCCGATGTGTACCCGTGGCAGGGCGTGCCGGCCGGTGAGCGGGCCGGGGTCGAGGGCGCAGGCGTAGCCGTAGCCGGCCGCCCGGACCGCCGCGACGGCCCGGGCGTCGACCCCGCCGTACGGGTAGCAGAAGCCGTCCGGGGCCCGGCCGGTGAGCTCGGCGAGCCGGGCCCGGCTGACCGCGGTCTCGCGCTCCCGGGTGACCGGGTCGGCGGTGGTGAGGTCCTGGTGCAGCAGCCCGTGCGAGCCGACCTCCATCCCGGCGGCGGCCACCGCGCGGATGCCGTCCTCGGTGAGCAGCGGTCTGCGCGGGCCCCTGGGGTCCCAGGAGTTGAGCCCGCCGGTGCGGCCGGGCAGCACGAACACCGTGGCGGTGCAGTCGTGCCGGCGCAGCAGGGGGAGCGCGCCGGTGAGGAAGTCGGCGTAGCCGTCGTCGAAGGTCAGCCCGACCAGTCCGGCGGCGCGTCCGGCGGCCCGGGCGCGCAGCAGTTCGCCGACCGCCACCCCGCGCAGCCCGCGGTCGCGCAGCCAGCGCAGCTGACGGTCCAGCAGGCCGGGGGAGACGGTGATCCGGTACGGGTCGGCCGGCCGGCCGGCGGTGTCGGTGACCGAGTGGTACAGCAGGATCCAGGGCGGACTCTCGCGGCCGGGACGGCGGCGGACGGCGGGGCGGCGGCGGACGACGGGGCGGCCGGGGGCCGGCGGGGCGGGGGCGCGCTGCGGCGGCGGTTCAACGGGCATGGGCCAGCTTTCCTTTGACGACGACGAGCGGATGCCGGACCTCGGGGGCCCGGGGGACGGCGAGGGCGGTGCCGGCGAACACGGCGGGCACCGGCAGCGCACCGGCCGCCGCGCAGAGCAGCGGGCCGGCGGGCGGCGCGGCGAGTGGGCCGCCCACCGCGCCCACCGCGCCCACCGCGACCGCCGCGACCGCCGCGACCGCCGAGACCGCCG
>NZ_JBHWDV010000090.1:0-19200 GCF_042734445.1 Streptomyces sp. NPDC059649 | reverse complement strand
GCCGCCCGCCCCGCCCCCGCGCCCCCGGCGCCGCCGGCGCCCCCCCGGCCGCGCCCGCGGCGCGCCGGGCCCGCCCCCCGTCTCCGTCCTTCCGTTCCCCCCGCCCCCCGACCCCCCGCCCCACCCCACCCACCACCCACCGCTCCCCGCCCCGTCGCTCAGCCCCGTCCCGCCCCCACGTCCCCACGTCCGCACGTCACCAAGTACGCACGTCACCAAGTACGCACGTCACCAAGTACGCACGTCCGCGCGCCCGCAGGCCCCCCGTCCCCGCCGTCCCTCAGCCCCTGCGGTCCAGGAACACCGGGTTGGTCAGGGCCGCCATGGGGCCCGGGAGGACCGGTGTGGTGGCGGGGTGCCGGACCTCTGCGCGTATATAGGCGGCGTGGTCGGGCGTGGTCTGCCAGCTGACGGTGTCCGCGCCGGACGGCGGCAGGGCGACCGCATGGAGACGGCCCTGGTCGGTGACGAAGGAGACCGTGCAGCCCGGGGCGCCGGAGACCGTCAGCCGCGCGGTGACCCTGGACGCTCCGGACAGCGCCAACCGCTCGCCGATACCGGCGTGTTCGCCGCGCTCGCCCGTGACGGAGAACGACAGGTCGATCTTCGAGGACTCGGCGATCCACACCCGGCCCGCCCGTATGCCGTCCTGCAGGGCGCGCCGGGAGAGGTCGTCGGCGAGCACCACCGTCTGCGGCAGCCCGACGACATCCGGGTCGCGGTGGGCGTCGCTGTGGCCGACGGCCGGCAGCCAGTCCCCGCGGCCGCGGGCGTGCGCGACCAGGGTGTTGTCCCACTCGGCGAGGGTGACCTCGTCGTCCGGACCGTACGGGCCGTTCCAGACCTCCACCGCATCGGCTTCGTTGAGCCCGAACTTCCAGTTGCAGCCGATGCAGGTGGCGTGCGGATGCGCCGGGATGACCAGGCCGCCGGCCCGCCGGATCGCACGCGCGTACTTGCCGAAGGCGTTGTCCCGGGCCCGGTAGCGCCAGTCGATGAAGACTCCCGGGTCGGTGCCCATCGCGACCACATGGCCATTGCGGGTGGTGACCTCCTCGCCGGTCAGGATCAGCAGGTCGTCACCCCACAGCCCCTCCCAGGCGCGGTGCGCGGAGGTGGTGTTGTGCTCGGTCGTGGTGAGGAAGTCCAGCCCGGCGGCGCGGGCCAGCGCGGCGATCTCGGCGGGTGTGCGCCGGCCGTCGGAGTGGATCGAGTGCAGATGGTTGTCGCCGCGGTACCAGGCGCGGCCGCGGCCCCGGGCGCGCTCCGGTGGGTGGACGGGCCGGGGCGTCCGCCCCTGGGGGCCGTACCGCAAGGTGATCGTCACGTCGTAGGAGAGCCCCTGCGGTGCGACGGTGTACGGGCCGAGGGCGATGTGCCAGAGGCCTTCGTTGACGGGCCCGGGGAGGTAGCCGGGGGTGGCGTCGTCGGCGCGGAGGAAGAACTCCGAGCGCGCCCCGCCGGACCAGCCGCGGAAGCCGGCGCCGCCGAGGCCGGTGCCCCGCTCGTCGAAGATGCCGATGTCGCAGGCGTTGCCGACCGTGCCCTCGGGGACGGTGGGTCTGTCGTAACTGTAGGAGACGGCGATCTCCCGTACTCCGTACGGCACTTCGACCGGGAGGTAGACGAAGTCCGGTACGCCCGGCGGCAGATGACCGCTCACCCGGCGGGTCTGCTCGCCCGTCCCGGGGCCCGTCCCCTCATCCGGCCCGCCTTCCCTCCCGCCTTCCGTGCCGCCGCCCGGTGCTCCGGCCGGCGGGGTCGCGTCGGCGAAGCTCACCCGGCCGAGCGTGAGCGCACCCGTGGCGCCCGCGAGCGCCGAAATCCGCAGAACATCGCGGCGTTCCATCCCGCTCCACCCCCTTCCGCATTGCGTCCCGCTTCCGTGTTGCATCCCGTGAAAACTGTTGTACGCGGCCGTGACGCGCAGCGAAAGGCCTGTGGATAACCGTCGGACGGTGCGGCAACATGCCGTCATCCACCCGCCTGACGGAGGTTCCCCCACCATGCGGATCGCGACCACGATCTTCCTGACCGACGAGACGATCCGGCCGGTCCGGCTGGCCCGCGAGCTGGAACAGCGCGGCTTCGCCGGCCTCTACCTCCCCGAACACACCCACATCCCGGCCGGCCGCGACACCCCCGCGCCCATGGGCGGGCCGCTGCCCCGCGAATACGGCCGCACCCTGAACCCGTTCGTCGCCCTCGGCCAGGCCGCCGCGGTCACCGAACGGCTCACCCTGGGCACCGGCGTCACCCTCGTCGCCCAGCACGACCCGGTGGACCTCGCCAAGCAGATCGCGACCCTGGACTTCCTCTCCGGCAGCCGCTTCACCCTCGGCATCGGCTACGGCTGGAACGTCGAGGAAGCCGCCGACCACGGGGTGGAGTGGTCCACCCGGCGCGCACTGACCCGCGACCGGATGGCCCTGATGCGCGCCCTGTGGGCCGACGAACCCACCGCGTACGAGGGCCCGTTCGGGTCCGTACGGGCCTCCCTGGCCCACCCCAAACCGGCCCACGGCGCACCGCGCACCCTCCTCGGCGGCGCGGCCGGCCCGAAGCTCTTCGGGGAGATCGCGGCCTACGCGGACGGCTGGCTGCCGATCGGCGGCCGGGGACTGACCGAGACCCTGCCGGTCCTGCGGCAGGCCTGGTCGGACGCCGGACGCGCCGGCGACCCCGTGGTGGTGCCGTACGCGGTCCGGCCGACCCCGGGGAAGCTGGCCCACTACCGGGACCTGGGCCTCCAGGAGGTGGTGCTGCAACTGCCACCGGCCCAGGAGGACGAGGTCCTGCGGACGCTGGACGACTTCGCGCAGTACTTGTGACGACTGCGCACCGTAGGTGCGGCGACACGGGGGATGACGGACACGGGTCCGTCGGTCACGGGACGGCATCCGTAGGGCGCCGTTGTGCTCCAGGTCGGTACGCCTAGGTCCATCGACCTACGGGCCGCCCGCGCGGCTGGGACCGCAGACCGATCCGCGGCCGGCCCGCGCGGACGTAGCGTCGAAGGTGAACGGGATCCGCGAAAGAGACCCACGCAACGTGGTCCACACCTCGGGAGCCACGCATCGAGACTCCCGGACCGTGGCCCGCGAAGAGCCCCGGCAGATCAGGGAGATCTCATGCCCAGCCTCGACCACACCATCGTGCACAGCACCGACCGCTTCGCCTCGGCCCGCTTCCTCGCCGACCTCCTCGACGCGCCGGAACCCAAGGCGTTCGGCCCCTTCGCCGCCCTCAAGCTGGACAACGGAGTGGCGCTCGACTACGCCGAGCACGTGGCCGGCGGCAAGGAGTTCGTGCCCACGCACTACGCGTTCCTGGTGACGGAGGACGAGTTCGACCACATCCTGGGGCGCATAAAGGACCGCGACCTCCCGTACTGGGCGGACCCGCGGCACACCAAGCCACAGGAGATCAACACCCGGGACGGTGGCCGCGGCGTGTACGTCAACGACCCCGACGGCCACAACATGGAGTTCCTGACCCGCACCTACTCCGACGAGCTGCTGTCCAGCATGTAGCGGCCCGGTGCCGGGACGGGCCGGCCCAGTGATCAGCGGCACACCGGGCCGTGGTTCTCCGGCCACAGCACTGTCGGTCGCCGCTCGTATGCTCGGAGGATGACTTCCAGCGCGCAGGGACCTGACCAGGTATCCGACGAGGGATCCGACCAGGCGTCCGGGCAGGCGGCCGACCGCGACACGGGCGCCCGGCCCGCCCCGGAGAGCCGCCCGACGGCGAATGCGATGCGCCGTGCGCTCAAGCGGGCCCGCGACGGCGTGGCGCTGGACGTCGACGAGGCCGTGGTGCTGCTGCAGGCCCGCGGCGCCGACCTGACGGACCTGTGCGCGTCCGCGGCCCGGGTGCGCGACGCCGGCCTGGAGGCCGCCGGCCGCCCCGGCGTCATCACGTACTCCAAGGGCATCTTCATCCCCCTGACGCGGCTGTGCCGGGACACGTGCCACTACTGCACCTTCGTCACCGTCCCCGGCAAGCTGCGCCGGGCCGGACACGGAATGTTCATGTCCCCCGACGAGGTGCTGGACATCGCCCGCCGCGGTGCCGAACTCGGCTGCAAGGAAGCCCTGTTCACCCTCGGGGACAAGCCCGAGGACCGCTGGCCCGAGGCCCGCGAATGGCTGGCGGCGCACGGCTACGACGACACGCTCTCGTACGTCCGCGCCATGGCCATCCGCGTCCTGGAGGAGACCGGACTGCTGCCGCACCTCAACCCCGGTGTGCTGTCCTGGACGGACTTCCAGCGCCTCAAGCCCGTCGCCCCGTCCCTGGGGATGATGCTGGAGACCACCGCCGAGCGCCTGTGGAGCGAGCCCGGCGGTCCGCACCACGGCTCACCCGACAAGGAACCGGCCGTCCGGCTGCGCGTCCTGGAGGACGCCGGCCGCTCCAACGTCCCCTTCACCACCGGCCTGTTGATCGGCATCGGCGAGACCTACGAGGAGCGCGCCGAGTCCCTCTTCGCGCTCCGCCGCATCCAGCGTGCCTACCACGGCATCCAGGAACTGATCATGCAGAACTTCCGCGCCAAGCCGGACACGGCGATGCGCGGCATGCCGGACGCCGAACTGGAGGAGCTGGCCGCGACCATCGCGGTGGCCCGGCACATCATGGGCCCCTCGACCCGCATCCAGGCCCCGCCCAACCTCGTCGACGGCCAATACGCGCTGCTGATCGGCGCCGGGATCGACGACTGGGGCGGGGTCTCCCCGCTGACCCTCGACCACGTCAACCCCGAGCGGCCCTGGCCGCAGATCGAGGAACTGACCGAGCACTGCGCCGCCGCCGGCTTCCGCCTGCGCGAACGGCTCCCCATCTACCCGGAGTTCCTCCAGCGGGGCGAACCCTGGCTCGACCCCCGCCTGCTGCCGCACGTCCGCGCCCTCGCCGACCCCGAGACCGGCCTCGCCGTCGAGGACGCACCCGTCGTCGGCCGGCCCTGGCAGGAGCCCGACGAGGGCTTCACGATGAGCTCCTCGGGCCGTACGGACCTGCACCACACCATCGACACCGAGGGCCGCAGCGCCGACCGCCGGGACGACTTCGACGAGGTCTACGGCGACTGGGAGGCGCTGCGCGAGGCCGCCGCGCCCGGTATGGCGCCCGAGCGGATCGACGCGGACGTACGGCAGGCACTCTCCCGCGCCGCCGACGACCCCACCCGGCTCACCGACCCCGAGGCGCTGGCGCTGCTGCACGCCGACGGACCGGCCCTCGACGCCCTCTGCACGATCGCCGACGACCTTCGCCGCGCCACGGTCGGCGACGACGTCACCTACATCGTCACCAGGAACATCAACTTCACCAACGTCTGCTACACCGGCTGCCGTTTCTGCGCCTTCGCCCAGCGCCGCACCGACGCCGACGCCTACACCCTGTCCCTCTCCCAGGTCGCCGACCGCGCCCAGCAGGCCTGGGACGTGGGCGCCGTCGAGGTGTGCATGCAGGGCGGCATCCACCCCGACCTGCCCGGCACGGCGTACTTCGACATCGCGCGCGCCGTCAAGGAACGCGTCCCCGGTATGCACGTACACGCCTTCTCCCCCATGGAGGTGGTCAACGGCGCGACCCGCACCGGCCTGTCGATCCGCGAATGGCTGGGCGAGGCCAAGGCGGCCGGCCTGGACAGCGTTCCCGGCACCGCCGCCGAGATCCTCGACGACGAGGTCCGCTGGATCCTCACCAAGGGCAAACTCCCCACCGCCACCTGGGTCGAGGTCATCAAGACCGCCCACGAACTGGGCATCCGCTCGTCCTCGACGATGATGTACGGCCATGTCGACCAGCCCCGCCACTGGCTCGGGCACCTCCGGCTGCTGGCCGAGATCCAGCAGGAGACCGGCGGCTTCACGGAGTTCGTCACGCTCCCGTTCATCCACACCAACGCGCCCGTCTACCTCGCCGGGATCGCCCGCCCCGGCCCGACCACCCGGGACAACCGCGCGGTGACGGCCATGGCCCGGATCCTGCTGCACCCGCACATCACCAACATCCAGACCAGCTGGGTCAAACTGGGCGCCGAGGGGGCCGCCGAAATGCTCCGCTCCGGCGCCAACGACCTCGGCGGCACCTTGATGGAGGAGACCATCTCCCGTATGGCGGGCTCCAGTTACGGCTCCTACCGCTCCCTCCAGGACCTCATCGCCATCGCCGACCTGGCCGGCCGCCCCGCCCGCCCCCGCACCACGACCTACGGCCCGGTCCCCGAGGAACGCCAGGCCACCGCCCTCGCCTCGGACGGCCACCTGCCGGAGCTCCTTCCGGTGGTGGACTGAGCCGCCGGCCGTAGTGGTCGTGCTTGCCCCGTGCGCCACCGGCCGTAGTGGTCATGCCTGCCCCGCGCGCCACCGGCCGTAGTGGCTGGCCCGGCGAGTCCCTGCCCGTGGTGACTGGTCGCGGGCGGCGCCCCCTCAGTCCCCGTCGTACTCCGACTCGTGCTGGAGGATGCACTGCTGCCACTGGGACAGTGCCTCCTCGCGGTCACCCCCGCTGTCCTGGGCGGCGACGATCAGGGCATCGGCGGCCATGGCGGCGAGCCGTACGGCGATGTGGCAGACGTCGCTCTGGGGGAGCGGCCGGAGGAGTTCCACCGCGCCGTCGCTGTCCCCGGAGAGGGCCGAGGCGACGACGGCCATGGTGGTGCGATCCCACTCGTACTCGGACATGGGGAAAGCATGCCCACGGCGCGGCGCCGCCATCATCGAACGGATGAGCCCCGGCGCCGCCGCGCATCAGTTGAGTTGACGCACCGGACCGCCCGCCAGAAAGGCCGTGATGTCCTCGACGGCCTGCTGGAAATAGCCCTCGTAGTTGCGGCGGGTGACATAGCCGAGGTGCGGGAGCGCGAGCACGTTCGGGAGGGTGCGCAGGGGGTGCTCGGCCGGCAGCGGCTCCTGGTCGAAGACGTCCAGACCGGCCCCGGCGATCCAGTTCTCCCGCAGCGCCCGCAGCAGCGCCTCCTGGTCGACGATCGCGGCGCGCGAGGTGTTGACCAGGTAGCTCGTGGGCCGCATCCGGCGGAGCCCGTCCGCGTCGAGCAGCCCCCGGGTGCGGTCGCCGAGCACCAGATGGACGGAGACGAAATCGGCGGCCTCCAGGAGCTCCTCCTTGGCGGCGGCGGCGCGTACGCCCACCTCCGCGGCGCGCTCGACGGTCAGGTTCCGGCTCCACGCCACCACGTCCATGCCGAAGGCCAGGCCGATCCGGGCGACCCGGCTGCCGATCTTGCCCAGGCCCAGCAGCCCGAGCGTACGGCCGTGCAGATCGGCGCCGAGGGTGGACTGCCAGGGGCCGCCGGCGCGCAGCGCGGTGCTCTCGATGACGACGTTGCGGGCGAGGCCCAGGATCAGCGCCCAGGTCAGTTCGACGGGCGGCTCGGTGTTGCTGGCGGTGCCGCAGACGGTGATGCCGTGCCGGGCGGCGGCCGCCAGGTCGATGGCGGCGTTCCGCATCCCGGAGGTGATCAGCAGCCGGAGGCGGGGCAGCCGGGCGAGCAGCGAGGCGGGGAACGGGGTGCGCTCGCGCATCGCCACGACGATCTCGCAGTCGCCGATCGCCGCGACCACCTCGTCCTCGGAGCGGAACGGCTCCCGCAGCGTACGGACCTCGACGGCACCGTCCAGCGGCGACCAGTCGGCCAGGGAGAGGGCGACGCCCTGGTAGTCGTCGAGTACGGCGCAACGCGGTGTCATAGGTGGATCTCCCGGAGGTGCAGTTCGGCGGTCATCCGGACCGTAGCGCTCAAAAGCCGCCTAGCCAGTGACTATGCACATACTCACCTGCCCAGAAAATGATCAATCCCGGTCGATTACAGTGCTGCGCCAGGGGCCTCCGCAAGGCCCCCGGACGTGGTGATCTTCGGGAGGCACAGTGAGCGCAGCGGGAGGCGGCGCCGCCCTCTGGGGGCGCGCGGAACAGCAGGACTTCCGAAGCCGGGTACGCGGCTGCCTGCTCGGCGGCGCCATCGGCGATGCGCTCGGTGCCGGCATCGAATTCGACTCCCTGGACGCGATCCGCGCGGCGCACGGCCAGGAGGGCGTCACGGACTTCCTGCCCGCCTTCGGGCGACGCGGCGCGGTCACCGACGACACCCAGATGACCCTGTTCACCGTCGACGGCCTGATCCGGGCCCAGGTACGCCGCGACACCGGCGCCTGGCACCCGCCCACCGACGTCCACCGCGCCTACCTCCGCTGGGCCGCCACCCAGCGCGACTGGGGCCCCGACGAGCGCAAGGAGGACGACGGCTGGCTGGCCCGCGAGGAATGGCTGTACTCGCGCCGCGCGCCCGGCCGGGCCTGCCTGAGCGGCCTCGGCGACGAGGTGATGGGCACCCTGGAGGCGCCGAAGAACCCGGACTCCAAGGGGTGCGGCGCGGTGATGCGCTCCGCGCCGTTCGGGCTGCTGGTCGGCTGGGAGCCGCAGTTGGTCTTCCAGCTCGCCGCGGAGTGCGCGGCGCAGACGCACGGCCACCCCACCGGCTATCTGGCGGCCGGCGCGTTCGCCGTCATCAGCCACTCACTGGCCCGCGGCGAGGACCTCGACGGCGCGGTGCAGAAGTCGCTGGCCCACCTGGCCACCCGCCCCGGCCACGAGGAGACCACCGAGGCCCTCAAGCGCGCGCTGGGCGCCGTACGGCAGGGCATGCCGACGCCGGCCCGGGTGGAGTCACTGGGCCAGGGCTGGACGGCCGAGGAGGCGCTGTCCATCGGCGTGTACTGCGCACTGGTCGCCGAGGACATCCGGCACGGCCTGCTGCTCGCCGTCAACCACAGCGGCGACAGCGATTCCACCGGCGCCATCTGCGGCAACCTCCTCGGCACGCTGCACGGCGAGACGGCGCTGCCGCCCGTCTGGCTGGCCGAACTGGAGGGCCGCGCCACGATCCTGCAACTGGCCGACGACTTCGCCATGGAAATGACCCAGGGCCCCGCCCTGCACGGCCCGGCCGGCTCATCCCCGGGGTGGCTGGCACGGTACCCGCGGGCGTAGGGGCGGGCGTCGGGCGTCGGGGTCATTGATCCGCGCCAGCACCGCGTCCCGTTCCGGGGTGTCCTCGGGCCGCAGGAATCCGATCAGGACGAAGAGCAGGAGCGAGGTGGCGACCGGGGCGGCGATCTGGAGCTGCAGTTGGACGTCGTCCAGGCCGTAGTTGGTGAGCCAGAACGCGAACAGGCCGGCCGCCCAGGACACCAGCGCCGCGGTGGGGCCGGAGCGGCGGAAGAGGCGCAGCAGGCCGAGCAGGAACGGGATGGAGATCGGACCGACCAGGCCGGCCACCCACTTGATGACGACGGTGATGATGTCCTTGAACGTGGGCGAGTTGACCTGGGTCGCGATCGCCATCGACAGCCCCAGGAAGGCCACCGTCGACAGCCGCGCCGCCAGCAGCCCGGCCCGGTGCGACCAGCCACGGGCCCGCGCCGAGAGCGCCGGCGCGATGTCCCGGGTGAACACCGCGGAGATGGCGTTGGCGTCCGACGAGCACATGGCCATCGTGTGGGAGAAGAAGCCGACGATCACCAGCCCCAGCAGCCCGTGCGGCAGCAGCCGTTCGGTCAGCAGCGCATACGCGTCCGACGCGTCCGGTTTGTGTGCCGTGACCAGCAGCGGCGCGGTCCACATCGGGAAGAACAGGACGGCCGGCCAGACGAACCACAGCGCCGCGGACAGCCGCGCGGACCGCCTGGCCTGCCGGGCGCTGCGGGTGGCCATGAAGCGCTGGGCCTGGTTCCACATCCCGCCGCTGTACTCGAACGTCTTGATGAAGAGATAAGCGAGCAGGAAGGTGAGGGTGTACGGGCCGACGGTCGGCCGGGCGTGGGTGTCCGGCAGCTCGTCCCATACGGTCCACAGCGCGCTGACGCCGCCCAGCTTCCCCAGAACGGTGACCAGCATCGCGACACCGGCCAGCAGCTGGATGACGAACTGCCCCAGTTCGGTCAGCGCATCCGCCCACAGGCCGCCGACCGTGCAGTAGACGCCGGTGATCACGCCCGTGATGAGGATGCCCTGGTGGAGCGAGAGCCCGGTGAAGACGGACAACAGGGTGGCGATCGCCGCCCACTTGGCGCCCACGTCGACGATCTTCAACAGCACACCGGACCAGGCCAGCGCCTGCTGCGTCGGCAGGTTGTAGCGGCTCTTGAGGTACTCCAGCGGCGAGGCGACACCCAGCCGCGACCGCAGCCGGTTGAGCCGGCCGGCGAAGAGCTGGGCGCCGATGGCGATCCCGACGGCGATGGGAAAGGACCAGGTCACGTACGAGGTGACCCCGTATTGGTAGGCGATCCCCGCGTACCCCGTGAACATCACCGCGCTGTAGCCGGACATGTGGTGGGAGATCCCGGACAGCCACCACGGCATCCGGCCGCCCGCCGTGAAGAAGTCGCTGACGTCGTCCACCCGCCGGTGCGACCACACGCCGATCGCGACCATCACGCCGAAGTAGCCGATGAGCACGGCCCAGTCGAGACTGTTCATGCCCCCTCCAGGGGTCCGCCTTGTGAACATCGATCACTTCGCCGTGCGGCGTTCCGCGGCTCCGTAGCCCCGCGCCCCGCCCGTGAGACCCCCGCGCGGCAGCGGGGAACTCCAGAGGTCCCGGGAAACCACATAACTCAACTCCGGGGATTGAAGCGCCGGTTGAGCGCGTTGGTCAAGACTCTTTACAATCATGGATATGAACGCAGGTCAGGGAAGTGGACGAATGCGCCGTCCCTTGACCGCCGGGAAGGTTGTCCCGCCCCGCCGCCCGCACCCACCATGAACGGACACTTCGCCGGCGCGGCCACACCCCCGTCAAGCACCCTCGGAGCACCCTCGGGGCACCCTCGGACACCGGCAGCGCCACAAGCGCCGCCCCGCCCCATCCCCAGACAGCACAACCATCACCGCGCCCCCAGACAGCACAACAACCACCGCATCCCCAGACAGCACAACGGCCGTACGGGCGCGAGACCCGTACGGCCGTAAAGGAAGGAGCGGGGCCGCCGCTACCGCATCAGCTCACCCGCGTTGACCAGCAGCGACTGGCCCGTGATGGCGCGCGCCCGGTCGGACGCCAGGAAGACCGCGGTCTCGGCCACATCGGCATCCGTGGCCAGCTCGGGCAGCGCCATCCGCTCGGTGAGCCGCCCGAGCACCTCGGACTCCGGTACGCCCTCGGCCTGCGCCTGGAAGCGTACGTACGCCTCGACGGGCGGGCCCCACATCCAGCCGGGCTGCACGGTGTTGACCCGTATCCGGTCCGGCCCCAGTTCACGGGCGAGCGAGTACATCGCCGAGACCAGCCCGCCCTTCGACGCCGCATACGCCGCCTGCTGCACCTGCGAGGGCGCGGCGACCGACGACTGCGTGCCGATGAACACCACCGAACCGCCGCCGCGCGCGGTCAGCGACGGCAGACAGGCCCGGGTCATCCGCAGCGTGCCGAAGAGGTTGACGTCCACCACGCCGCGCCAGGAGTCGAAGTCGGCGTCCCGTAGACCGCCGAACAGCGAGTCCAGCGCGGCGACATGGATCACCGCGTCGATCCCGCCGAACCGCTCCACCGCCAGCGCGGCGAGCGCATTGCACTGCGCCTCGTCGCCGATGTCGGTCATCCGCCAGGCCGTACGCGCCCCCGAAGGGTCGATCTGCGTCGCCGACTTGGCGAGGTTCGCCTCCGTGCGCGCACCCAGCACCACCGACGCACCGTCCCGTACGCACGCCGCCGCGACCTGATGGCCGAGGCCGGCCCCCACGCCCGAGACGACGACGGTCTTGTTCCGCAGCAGCATCTCCGCCTCCGGGCGCCGTGAGCCAGGTACGTTCTCTGACGGTCAGTCAGGTTAGGGCTCCGGGCCGGGAAGGAACAGCCCCGTCCGTCCGCGGATTTCGCGTGCGCGGGCGTGCTGCCGCCCTGTCAGTGCCTGTCAGTGCCCTGCCATTTGCCCCGTCAGTGCACTTCAGTGCGCTGCCAGTGCCCTGTCAGTGCGCGTGGCCTCGGCGCAGACGGACCACGGAGCCCAGCCGGCGCAGGACGGCGGCCACCCGCACCCGGGCCCCGCACAGCCGCGCCCACGCGCGACGGAGAAGGGAAGGGGGCGGCTCGGTCGGGTAGCCGTCGGAGGGATCCGCTTCCGGCGCGCCGAGGGTCGGGTCGTCCGCGCCGTGGGTGTCTCGGCTGCCTTGGGTCATCCGTCCTCCCGGAAAGGTGTTCCCCTCCCCTGTTCTTCCCCGCGGCGACCACCCCGAAGCGGCAGCCTCCCCGGAAGGGCAGCCTCCCCGGAAGCGGCGACCCTCCCGGAAGCCGCGCCCCCACGACAGCCCCCCGGCGCGCGCCCCCCCCGCAACCCGCCTCACCCCTCCCCGCGTGCCTCCTCCAGCGCCCCGCGCAACCGCCCCAGGCCCTCCCGGATCTCCTCCGGCGTGTGCGTCACGAAGGACAGGCGGACCGCGGCCGGGTCCGGCGTCCCGGCGAAGAACGGCGCCCCGGGCACGTACGCGACGTCATGCCGTACGACCCCGGGCAGCAGCGCGGACGCATCGTGGCCGGCGGGCAGCGTGGCCCACACGAACATGCCGCCCGACGGCCGGTTCCACCGCGAGCCCTCGGGCAGCGCCGTGGCGAGCCCGTCGACCAGCGCGTCCCGGCGCTCGCGGTACGCCTCGCGCACCCGCGCCAGATGGACGTCCAGGTCGGTGGTCGCCAAATACCGTGCCGCGGCCGCCTGGTCGACGGTCGAGGTGTGCAGATCGGCGGCCTGCTTGGCGATGACGCACGCCCGCCGCAGCGGGGCCGGCAGCCGCAGCGTGCCCAGTCGCAGGCCGGGCGCCATCACCTTCGAGAACGAACCCAGCAGCACGGTACGGTCCTCGGCCCCCGGGAAGGACGCCACCCACGGCACCGCCCTGCCCTCGAAGCGGAGTTCGCCGTACGGGTCGTCCTCGGCGATCCACAGTCCGCGCCGGGCGGCGATCTCGGCGACCGCGGCCCGTCGCTCGGCGGAGAGCGTACGGCCGGTCGGGTTCTGGAAGGTGGGGATGACGTAGAGCAGCTTCGGCCGTTCGCGGGCGGCGAGTTCGTCCAGTGCGGCCGGGTCCAGCCCCTCGTCGTCGGTGGGAACCGGCACCACCCGGGCGCCCGCCAGCGAGAAGATCTGCAGCGCCGCCAGATAGCAGGGGTCCTCGACCAGCACCGTGTCGCCCGGCTCCAGCAGGACGGTGGCCAGCAGCGACAGGCCCTGCTGGGAGCCGGTGGTCACCAGCAGCTCGTCGGGATCGGTGGGCAGCCCGCGGGCGGTGGTGCGCGCCGCGACGGCCGCCCGCAACGCCGGGTCGCCCTCGCTCGTGGAGTACTGCAGGGTCCGCCGCGGATCCTCGGTGAGGACGTGCTGGAAGGCGGCGGCCAACCCCGCCGCGTCGAACAGTTCCGGAGCGGGCAGTCCGCCGGCGAACGAGATGACCTCGGGCCGGGCGGTGAGCGCCAGGATGTCGCGTACCGGCGAGCTGCCGGTGTGTGCCACCCGCGCGGCGAGCTCGGGAAGCGGCGTACGGGCGGGCGTACGGAGGGGCGTAGGGGCATCGGCAAGGATCGCATCCGGCATGGCGACTCCGATCACTCCGGCCGCGGGTTAACCCGCGTTAGCTGTAAGTGCCAGGCAGCTTAAGCAGGAGGGCAACGGGTGTGCAGGGCTGCCCACATGGTGAGCTGAACCTTGTGGGAAGTCCGGGAACGTTGCCGTGTAGTCCGGCTACCGTGACGACCTGATGCCAACTTCGTATTGGGGGACTCGGAATGGATCCACTGGTACTCGCAGCGGGAAGTGCCTTGGTGAGCAGCATGGCGACCGATGCATGGCAGCACGCTCGAGAATCCGTGGTGGCGCTGTGGCGTCGTGCGCACCCTGACCGCGTGGCTGCCATCGAGGCTGAGCTTGCCGATGTACGAACTGAGCTTATGGCGGCCCGTGGAGAAGGTGATGCTCAGGTCGAGGGAGAACTGGCGGCTGACTGGCAGCGACGTCTGCGTAGGCTCTTGCGCGATAACCCGTCTCTCGTCGACGAACTGCGACGTGTGCTGGATGAGGAGTTGAACCCCCTGTTGCCTCCAGCCGAGCAGGCCGGAATCGGCCAGGTTCAGCAGACGGCCCAGGCATCGGGGCAGGCTCGCATCTATCAAGCGGGAGGTAATCAGATAATTCGGGAGGTGTGAGCTGGGCCGTGCCGAGTGGCTTTTCTGCGTTCTGTATGGCCTGCCCATTTTAATACGCCAATGGCTGGGCTGGTGGAGGGGGATAACGAATGTCAGAGCAGGATTCGCAGTGGAATAGCGGGGCAGCAGAAGCCATAGCTCACGGACACGGGCGGGTATTTCAAGCAGACAGAGATCAGCACATCACGGAGCATCATCACCACTACGGCGGTGATGTGCTTGCACAAGACATCCCTCGACATCTTTTCGCTCATCAGGCGGTTGGGCCAGACTCAATCCGAGTTCCTCTGGCGGCACCGAAGCCTGTGATCGTACGTAACCGTGACGAGACAAAGGCCAAGCTTCTGGCTGCCGTGTTGACTCTTGAGGGGGCGAGAATACATGTCCTTCACGGCATGGGAGGATGTGGGAAAACCACCCTGGCCAGATTCGTCTTCGATGAGACCGTCAGCGGGCGTACTGTTGAGGGGTTCTGGGTAAACGCGGCAAGTCGCGCAACGCTACGTGCCGGCATGCTTGCCATCGCGGCGGAGCGAGGTGCCGGTACCGGTGAGCTCGAGGCGGTGCAGCGGGGGCATCGGCCGGCCGCCGATCTTGTTTGGGGATACTTGGACCGACCGGGCACACCGTGGATACTCGTGATGGACAACGCGGACGAGCCTAGTTTTCTCGATGGCGGCTGGCTCAGGGCCAGTCAGCATGGGACCGTTCTGGTGACCACACGCCAGGCTCAATCGCAGGTCTGGGTAGACGCCCGGCATCATCACATCGGTCTCTTGCCGCCGCAGGACGCAGCTCTGGTGCTGAGTGACCTTGCCCCTTCCACGGGGAGTGAAGAGGACGCGCTGAATCTGGCCCAAGCGGTTGGTTGCCTCCCACTTGCGCTCACGCTGGTCGGATCACAACTCTCCGACCAGCTGCTGGAAGCCGTAACGATGGCTGATTTTCGCCGTCGGCTGGCAAACGAACCAAGTGTCCAAATCGATTGTGGCAATGTTCCGTGGGAGTCCGACATGCGCCGAACTCTAAGGAGCACTTGGCAGCTTTCACTTGACGCGTTGGCGGAGCGGGGGATGCCTGATGCCGGCACACTCATACGTCTGTTGAGCTGTTTCTCTCCTGATCCACTACCCGTCAGTCTCATCCGCCCTGGAGAGGTTGAAGCAGCTGGCCTGGGGCGGCTTGATCCTCCGTTGTCCAGCGAACGGGTTGCCCCGTGTCTACGAGGGCTCCTCAGCCATTCCCTGATATCGGTCGAGGACTTCCACGTAAGAGACAGTGAACGGCTGACTCGAATCGTGCAGCTCCACGCGCTGGTCTTGGACACGGTGTTCAGGGGGATACCGACGCGAATGCGCCCCGCGCTATTGTCGGCAGCCGCGCATCTGCTCGTCAAAGCTCGTCCAGAGGAATCCCCTACCCCTGCTGGAGATCGCATGCGAAACATGATGATCCCTCACGCCATCCAGCTGCTTCAGAACGCCGACGCAGACGGCACGGGAGAAGTCGTCGCAGATACCTTGTCGTCAGCCCGTCGGCTGCGAGATGACTTGGTGGCGCGAGGAGAACAGTCAAGCGCCTTCCCGCTGGCGCAACTCGTGGTTGAGGTGGCCAGGCGGCATGTGTCGCCGGATGACCCGGAACTCCTCGAGGACCAGCATCAGCTTGCAGGGATACTGATCTGGACCGGTGATCACAGCGCTGCGATCTCTCTCCATCGTGAAGTGCTGACTCAACGAGAAGGCACTCTAGGGCCTGATTCAACGGAAACATTGAGCAGTGCCCACGAACTGTTCTTCGGGCTTTACGTTATGGGGGATTGGCCTGGTGCCGAGCGAACGATCCGGCGAGCCGCGGAGGGGCGCGAGCGAGTTCTGGGGGAAGAGCACCCCGACACGCTGCACAGTCGTGGCCTCCTGGCGGAGGTGCTGTGTCGCATGGGGAAGGAGGAAGAGAGCGTCCGGATCTCTGAAGAGATCTGCGAGATCAGTGAAAGAGTGTTGGGGCCGACGCATGCCATGACGCTTAGCAGCACCCTTACGAGGGCATTCGTATTGGACGAAATCGGTAGATGTGCGGACGCTGAGGGCCCAGCTCGCCGCGCCTTGGGTGGCTACCGGCGGCTTCACGGCCCGCAGCACTGGCTTGCGCTGGCCAGCGCGCATCGGCTCGCCATGATTCTCCGAGGTCTCGGGCAGTGCGGCGAAGCCCAGCAACTGGCCGAAGAAGTCCTGACTGAGCGGCGTTCGACACTTGGTGATGACCATCCCCACACCTTGCTCATCTGTATTGAACTCGTCCGCATCGCCCAGGCGGCCGGGAGGTCAGCGGAGGCGGTTCGTTTGGGGAGGGCAACGCTCGACTCGTATCGTCGTGTGCTCGGTGAAGACCATCAGGAGACGCTCAACTGCCGTGCCGCGCTGGAGGCGGCGGAGGAGGCGATGGGCGTACGTAACCCCCCTAGCCAAGCGACCTGACGTACCGTCACAATGACGCACCATCAGTTCTGTCGAGGGGGGCCCGTGAGTGATGCCGCACACCGTGAGGTGTATGCCCAACTGGCCGGAGTGGGACCGTACGGGGTCAACCCTGGTCATGCGCTCATCACCATGGTGGAGCCCCATGTCGGGCACGAGCGAGCCTATAACAGGTGGTACGAGGACGACCACTTCGTGGCCGGCGCGATGGCAATGCCTTGGATCTACGCGGGGCGCCGATGGGTAGCGACGCGTGATCTTCAGCTGCTGAGGTACCCCAGGGATTCCGCGATCGCTCGACCTGTAACCCGTGGCTGCTATCTATCGGTGTACTGGGTTACGGATGGGCGCTATTCCGACCACTTGAAGTGGAGTGTGAGAATCAATCAGCGGCTCAACAGTGATGGCCGGGTGTTCCATGACCGCACCCACGTATTCACGGCATTCCACAAGCGCGTGGCTACGGTCTATCGAGACGGCAGAACGGGTCCTCGTGACTTCCACGCCTTGGATTACCCGTACAAGGGCTTGGTGGTTGCGGTCATCGACTTCGCTGATTCTGTGCAGCGCGCAAGCCATCTCGAGTGGCTGTCTGCGGAGTTTCTGACTGGTCGGCTCTCCGGTTCGCCTGCCGCCATGGTGATGGCCTTCTACCCTCATCCACTACCCGAAGATCGAATGCCCTACGTGAAGCAGGTTGAAGGGGTAGAGAATCGCCTAACGCTGCTGTGTTTCCTGGAGGAAGATCCACGTGTGGCCTGGAATGATCACTTCGTGGGGCGCGACTCTCTGATTAAACATCGTGGTCTTGGCTCTATTGAATTAGTCGCCCCATTCATACCGACATTGCCTGGTACTGACTGTTATGTCGATAAGCTTCGCTGATCGGGGTCGGTCACCAAGCGTGACCGAGGTGGCTGCGGTGGTTGCTCGAGGGAAGCCGAGCCCCCTCGGCCAGGACGGCGGACCAGTCGAGAGGGCTCGTATCGTCACCGCGGACAGCGGCGTTGTTAAGCGACCTCTGGGCGTTCGTGCGCGATGTCTGAGATCAACGCTGTCCATGCCTGTTCTGAGAAGCTGAGAATCGGCCCGTGAGCCACCTTGCTGTCCCGCACCCCTACGGCTGAGCCGCTCAGGCGGGCGATCTCTACACAATTTCCGTCTTTGCCCGAGTGGGACGACTTCCGCCACATCAGTTCGGTGTTCGGTCGCCTCGTCATTTGCACTCCCGTACGTTCGGGTCGGTGAGAAGTGGTGACTTCTCGAAGTGCTGATGACGCTACGCTGCAACATCGCTAACGAGGTGGGGTGATCACTCGACCGGATGAAGTATGGCGGGATCCTCTTTCGGTCAAGTGGGTCAGTAGTGTATTTTGCGCCCCCCTATTTTTACGTGGCGTACTCTTTGGCCACATCTGAGATGAATTTTCGAGTCTCGTCCGCGTTCAGGGCCTGGGCTCGCAAGTGCTCATACATGATCCCGTACTTGTGGACGTCCGCATGCTTCTCCAGGTACAGGTCGCTGGTTACGCCTTCCAAATAGACCGTGGTCGAGTCGGAGGGGTCGTCGAACTCCAGGATGGAGAATGTTCCGGTCATTCCGGGATGAGAACCCACCGAGTACGGAACCACCTGGAGAGTAACGTGGGGTAGCTGGCTCAACTCGACCAGGTGCTCAAGCTGTTCGCGCATGGTGTGACGGTCCCCGACGACACGACGGGTGGCTGACTCGTCAATTACAGCCCAGAACCGGAGGGGTCTGTCAGGCACGTGCAGCCGCTGCTGTCGCTTCAGGCGTACTCCGACGCGGCTCTCGACGTCTTCAGGGGTGGCTTCGGGCCACATCCCGCGAATCACGGCCTCGGCGTACTCGGGTGTCTGCAGGAGGCCTGGCACGAGGAGCGACTCATAATTTCGTACCGAGAGCGCGTCTGCTTCCAAGCCGATGTAGACGCTATAGCTGGGCGAGAGACTCCCGAACGCATGCCACCATCCCTGCTGACGGGAATCCTTCGCCATTTGCATAAGGGATTCGACCATGCGCTGATCTTCCACCTCGTAGACGCCGCATAGATCACGGACGTCTCGTTGGCTGATGCTGCGCCGGCCGTTCTCAAGGCGACTGATCTTCGACTGCGAGACAAGCAGCCGGTCCGCCACCTCTTCCGCAGTCATGCCTTTCGCCTCGCGAAGTCTGCGTAGCTCCTGACCCAATCGGCGTCGCCTGACCGTGGGGTTGACGTTCGTCGCCACGCTAAGTGCACCTCCGGCTCCGTACTGCTGTTACTGCCTGCTCAGCAGACTGCCACCAACGGTTGGCGCCGCGCTGGCAAATGGCCAAGGTGGCCAGAGAGGAGATTCGGGGCTCGATTACGAATGTGCGCGGGGTGGGGGGGCGGCCCGCGTCCCGCACGGCCCGCCCCCCCCCCCCCCCGGCCATGCTGGGGGTCCCCCACGGGCTGGTGGGGCGGTGGTGGACAGGGGAATAGGGGGGGA
>NZ_JBHWDV010000089.1:0-20003 GCF_042734445.1 Streptomyces sp. NPDC059649 | reverse complement strand
GCGGCGGAACGACCGGTACGGGAGCGGCCGCCCATGGGAGCGGCGGCGGAACGACCGGTACGGGAGCGGCCGCCCATGGGAGTGGCGGCGGAACGACCGGTACGGGAGCGGCCGCCCATGGGAGCGGCGGCGGAACGACCCATACCGGAGCGGCCGCCCACCGGACGGCCGTCCATGGTCCCGCCGGGACCGGCCCTGGGCGGGGAACCCGTCCGCTTCGTCGCGCTCGGGGATTCGCTGACCGAGGGGCTGGGCGATCCCCTCCCGGGCGGGGGCTGGCGCGGCTGGGCGGTGCTGCTCGCCGCGGCGTTGGGGGAGCGGCCCGAAAGCGTGCAGCTGGTGAACCTGGCGGTCAGCGGGGCGCTGGCGGCGGACGTGGCCGAGCGGCAGCTGCCCGCCGCGCGGGCGCACCGGCCGCGGTTCGCGTCGCTGGTCGTCGGCGCGAACGACACCCTGCGCGCCGCGTTCGCCATCGAGCGGGTCGCGGCCGCGCTGGACCGGGCGTACGGCGCGCTGAGCGGCGACGGGACCGTGGTCCTGACGGCCTGTCTGCCCGATCCGGGCCGGATGCTGGGGCTGCCCGCGCCGCTGGCCCGGCCGCTGGCCCGCCGGATGCGCGCGGTCAACACCGTCGTGCACGCGCTCGTCGCCCGGCACGGGGGCGTCCACCTGCATCTGGCCGAGCACCCCTGGGTCACCGAACGCGCCTCCTGGAGCGTGGACCGGCTGCACCCCAGCGAACGCGGGCACCGGCTGCTGGCCCGCGGCTTCCACGCGCAGCTCGCCGCCGCCGGCCTGCCCGTGGGCCCGCCGCCCGGCCTCGCCCTCGACGGGCCGCCGCCGACCCGTACCGGCTCCGCCCTGTGGATGGCCACCAAGGGCACCCGCTGGGTCGTCGCCCGCTGCACGGACCTGCTGCCCGGTCTGCTCGCCCTCGCGGCCCGGGAGTGCCGGCACGGACTCGCGGGCACCGGGCGCCTCCTGGACGCCGCGGCCGACCGGACCACGCACACCGCCCTCGCCGCCCTCCCCGGTCCGAAAGCCGCCGTGTCCGCGCCGGGCGCTGCGACAATGACGGGATGATGACCGGACGCTGGGAGTTCTGGATCGACCGTGGTGGCACGTTCACGGACGTCGTCGGCAGACGCCCGGACGGGCGGCTGGTCACCGGCAAGCTGCTCTCGCACCACCCCGAGCGCTACCGGGACGCCGCGGTGGCCGGCATCCGGATGATGCTCGGCCTGGGCCCGGACGAACCGGTGCCCGCCGAGCGGGTCTCCGTCGTCAAGATGGGCACCACCGTCGCCACCAACGCCCTCCTGGAACGCAAGGGCGAACCGACCGTGCTGGTCATCACCGAGGGCTTCCGCGACGCGCTGCGGATCGCCTACCAGAACCGCCCGCGGATCTTCGACCGCCGGATCGTGCTGCCCGAGGCGCTCTACGACCGGGTGATCGAGGTGCCGGAGCGGATCGGGGCGCACGGAGACGTGGTCCGGCCGCTGGACGCCGACCGGGTCCGCGAGGCGCTCGGCCGGGCCCGCGCCGACGGGCTGCGCAGCGCCGCCGTCGTCCTGCTGCACGGCTACCGCCACCCCGACCACGAGCAGGCCGTCGCCGAGCTGGCCAGGGAGGCCGGCTTCCCGCAGGTCAGCTGCTCGCACGAGGTCAGCCCGCTGATGAAGCTGGTGCCGCGCGGCGACACCACCGTCGTCGACGCCTACCTCTCACCGATCCTGGCCCGCTACGTCGACGAGATCGCCGCCCAGCTCCCGGGCATCCGGCTGATGTTCATGCAGTCCAACGGGGGGCTGCGCGAGGCCGCGCACTTCCGCGGGAAGGACGCGGTGCTCTCCGGCCCCGCGGGCGGCGTGGTCGGCATGGTCCGTACGGCCGCCGAGGCCGGTGACGGGCACGACCGGGTGATCGGCTTCGACATGGGCGGCACCTCCACCGACGTGTCGCACTACGCCGGTGAGTTCGAGCGGGTCTTCGGCAACGAGGTCGCCGGCGTCCGGATGCGCGCCCCGATGATGAACATCCACACCGTCGCGGCCGGCGGCGGCTCCGTCCTGCACTTCGACGGGCGCCGCTACCGGGTCGGCCCCGATTCCGCCGGCGCCGATCCGGGGCCGGCCTGCTACCGCCGCGGCGGCCCGCTGACCGTCACCGACGCCAATGTGATGCTCGGCCGTATCCAGCCGGCCCACTTCCCCGCGGTGTTCGGACCCGAGGGCGACCGGCCGCTGGACGACGAAACGGTCCGGGAGCGCTTCGCGGAGCTGGCCGCCCGGGCCGCCGCCGAGACCGGGGACGACCGCGGTCCCGAGGAGGTCGCCGCCGGCTTCCTGGACATCGCGGTGCTCAACATGGCCAACGCGGTCAAGAAGATCTCCGTCCAGCGCGGCCACGACATCACCCGTTACGCCCTCACCAGCTTCGGCGGCGCCGGCGGCCAGCACGCCTGCGCGGTCGCCGACGCGCTGGGCGTCAACACCGTCCTCGTGCCGCCGCTGGCCGGGGTGCTCTCGGCGTACGGCATCGGCGTCGCGGACGCCACCGCGATGCGCGAACAGGCCGTCGAGGCGGAGTTCTCCGACCCCGCGGCGCTCGACCACGTCCACGAGGTGTGCGCCGCGCTCGCGGACCAGACCCGCCGCGAACTCCTCGACGACGGTGTTCCGGAGGCGTCGATCACCACCCGCGCCCGGGTGCTGGTCCGCTACGCCGGGACCGACTCCACCCTCGGCGTACCGCTCGGCGACGCCGCGGCGATGGCCGAGGAGTTCGTCCGGGCACACCGCGAGCGGTACGCCTTCACCATGGACAAACCGCTGGTCGCCGAGGCGGTGTCGGTCGAGGCCCGCGGGGAGTCCGGCGGCGCCCGCGGCTACGAGGAGCAAAGCGGCGGCCGGGAAGGGGAGTTGACGCCCGCCGCGACCGTCCGGATGTACGCGGGCGGGCGCTGGCGGGACACCGGGCTCTACCGGCGGACCGAGCTGCGGGCCGGTGATGTCCTCACCGGCCCGGCGATCATCGCCGAGGCCGACGCCACCACCGTCGTCGACCCCGACTGGCAGGCGGAGCGGGGCGACCGCGGGCACCTGATGCTGACCCGCGCCCGCCCGCGCGCCGACCGGGTCGCGGTGGGCACCGAGGCCGACCCGGTGATGCTGGAGGTCTTCAACAGCCTCTTCATGGCCATCGCCGAGCAGATGGGCGTCCGGCTGGAGAACACCGCGCACTCCGTCAACATCAAGGAGCGGCTGGACTTCTCCTGCGCGCTGTTCGACGCCGAGGGCAACCTGATCGCCAACGCTCCGCACATCCCCGTGCACCTGGGATCGATGGGGGAGTCCATCAAGGAGGTGCTCCGCCGGCGCCGCGGCGACCTGCGGCCGGGCGACGTCTACGCGATCAACGACCCGTACCACGGCGGCACCCACCTCCCGGACGTCACGGTCGTCACGCCCGTGTTCGACGCCGACGGCGACGAGCTGCTGTTCCTGGTGGCGTCCCGCGGCCACCACGCCGAGATCGGCGGCATCACCCCCGGCTCGATGCCCGCGTTCAGCACCACCATCCAGGAGGAGGGCATCCTCTTCGACAACTGGTTGCTGGTGCGGGACGGCAGACTGCGCGAGCGCGAGACCCGTGAGCTGCTCACCTCCGGCCCGTACCCGTCCCGTTCACCGGACGTCAACCTCGCCGATCTGCGCGCCCAGATCGCCGCGAACGAGAAGGGCATCCAGGAACTCCACAGGATGACCGACCAGTTCGGGCTGGACGTCGTACGGGCCTACATGGGCCACGTCCAGGACAACGCGGAGGAATCGGTCCGCCGGATCATCGCGCGGCTGTCGGACGGCAGTTACCGCTACGAGACCGACAGCGGCGCGGAGATCCGGGTCGCGCTGACCGTCGACCGCGAGGCCCGCAGCGCCGTCCTGGACTTCACCGGCACCTCGCCCCAGCAGCCCGGCAACGCCAACGCGCCCACCTCGGTGGTGATGGCCGCCGTGCTGTACGTCTTCCGCACCCTGGTCGCCGAGGACATCCCGCTCAACAGCGGCTGCCTCAAGCCCGTCGAGGTGCGCATCCCCGAGGGCTCGATGCTGGCCCCGGTCTTCCCGGCGGCCACCGTGGCGGGCAACGTGGAGACCTCCCAGGCGGTCACCGGCGCGCTCTACGCCGCGCTCGGCGTCCAGGCCGAGGGCTCCGGCACGATGAACAACCTCACCTTCGGCAACGACCGGGTGCAGTACTACGAGACCGTGGCCAGCGGTTCGGGCGCCGGCGACGGCTTCCACGGTGCGGACGCCGTGCAGACCCACATGACCAACTCCCGGCTGACCGACCCCGAGGTCCTGGAGTGGCGCTATCCGGTCCGCGTCGACGCCTTCGCGATCCGCGCCGGCAGCGGCGGCCGCGGACGCTGGCACGGCGGCTGCGGCGTCGAGCGCCGGCTGCGCTTCCTGGAACCGGTGACCCTCGCCCTGCTCACCCACCACCGCCGCATCCCGCCGTACGGCATGGCGGGCGGCGCGCCGGGCGCGCTGGGCGCCAACCTCATCGAACGCGCCGACGGCAGCCGCGAGGAACTCCGGGGCTGCGACGCGGCGGAGGCCGGGGTGGACGACGTGCTGGTGCTGCGGACGCCCGGCGGCGGGGGCTACGGGGAGCCGTAGCGGGTGCCCGGCCGCGGACACCGCCGTGTCCGGGGCCGGGCGGGCGGGTGGCCGGTCACGTCCCCTCGGGCGCGCGGCGGCACGCCTCGTAGGCGATCATCGCGGGGACGTAGTCCCGCCGCAGCTCGAAGTAGCAGGCCCGCAGCGCCTCGGGGGTGCCCCCGGCCCCGATGAGACAGGCGCGTTCCACCACCTCCGGGTTCGCCCCGGGATGCTGTTCCAGGACGGTGTAGAAGCAGGCCTGCGGGGTCGCGTGGGCGGCCGGGGCGGCGGCCACGACACCGCCGAGGGCGAGGGCGAGACCGCTGAGGGCGGCGGCGAGGCGCGGGACGTAACGCATGGTGGTGACGGTCCTTCCGTGCGGAGACCCGAGTGGTCACTCGGTGCGGTTGATCCGCTACGGAACGTGCCCATGTGGGGTATCGGTGATGCGGCAGGACGCGGGGCGCCGGGGGTGAACTGCGGGCGTGCGCAGCGCACTTCGGCCCACGGCGCGCCCCGGCGTCAGCCGGAGTGCGACGCCCGGGCCGGCCGGGGGCCGAGGCGCACGAACCGGACCGGGGTGCCCGGCACCGCCTGTGCCGCGGGCGCCAGGTAACGCTCGGGCACCACACCGACGACCGGGTAGCCGCCGGTCGTGGGGTGGTCGTGCAGGAAGAGCACCGGCAGCCCGTTCGGCGGCACCTGCAGGGCGCCCAACGGCATGCCCTCGCTGGGGAGTTCGCCGGTGCGGGCGCGTTCCAGCGGCGGGCCCTCGGTGCGCAGTCCGATGCGGTTGCCGGCCGCGGAGACCCGGAAGCGGCCGGTGGTCAGGGTGCGCAGTCCGGCCGCGGTGAACCAGTCGTCGCGCGGGCCGGGCAGGAACGGCAGGCACAGCTCGGTCACCGGGCCGGGGTGCGGGACGGCGTCCGCGGCGGCGGGCGGGCCGTACGGGTCGCCGAGCGGGAGCACCGTGCCGTCGGTGAGCGGATCGGGGCCGAGCCCGGAGAGCAGATCGGCGGCGCGGCTGCCGAGCACCTCCTCGGTGTCGATCCCGCCCGCGAAGGCGAGGTGGGAGCGCAGCCCGTGGACGGGCGTCCCGGCGTCCAGGACCGCGCCCGCCGGGACGCGTACCGGGGCGCCCCAGGGGGCGGGGCGGCCGTCGACGGTCACCGGGCAGGGTGCGCCGGTGACCGCGACCGTGGTGGCCGTCCGCACCCGTACGGCACAACCGGTCAGCGTCGTCTCCAGGGTGGCGGCCGTTTCGGGGTTGCCGACCAGGCGGTTGGCGAGGCGGTGCGCGGGTTGGTCCAGGGCGCCGGCCCGCGGCACCCCGAGATGGGCGTGGCCGGGCCGGCCGAGGTCCTGCACGGTGGTGAGCGCTCCGGCCCGGACCACGGCGAGGGCGCGGTCGGTCATCAGGCGGTCTCCAGCGGGACGAAGCGGACGCGGGTGCCGGGGGTGAGCAGCGCGGCCGGTTCCCGGCGCGGGTCCCACAGCACGGCGTCGGTGGTGCCGATCAGCTGCCAGCCGCCGGGGGAGGAGCGCGGATAGACCCCGGTGTAGGGGCCGGCCAGCGCGACCGAGCCGACCGGGACCTTGGTCCGGGGGGTGTCCCGGCGCGGTACGTGCAGCGGCCCGGGCAGCCCGGTGAGGTAGCCGAAGCCGGGCGCGAAGCCGCAGAACGCGACGTGGAAGGTGGTGCCGGAGTGCCGGCGGACGACCTCGTCGGGGGTGGTGTCCCACAGCGCGGCGACGTCGGCGAGGTCGGGGCCGTCGTAGCGGACCGGGATCTCGACGGCCGGCCGGTCGTCGGCGGGGCGCGGCGGGATGTCCCAGGTGGCGAGTTCGGCGATCAGTCCGCGGGGGTCGGCCAGACCGTCGAGGAAGACCGTGCGGGCGGCCGGCACGATCTCTCCCCCGAACGTCGCGCGGGAGGTGCCCCCGACCGACGGCAGGGTGCCGTCCGCGGCCCGGCGCAGCAGCTCGGCGTGGAGCGCGCCGACCTCCTCGGCGCTGTCCAGCTCGATCAGCAGCCCGTGCTCGCCGACCGGCAGCGGCCTCATACGAAGCTCCGGACGCGCACCCCGGCGGCGGTCAGTTCGGACCGTACGCGCCGGGCCAGGCCGGCGGCGCCGGGGGTGTCGCCGTGCAGGCACAGTGAGCGGGCGGTGATCTCCACCCGGCGGCCGTCGCGCGAGGTGACCGCACGGTCCCGGGCCATGCCCAGGGCGCGCTTGACGACCTCGTCGGGGTCGTGGACGACCGCGCCCGGCTCGCGGCGCGGGACGAGGGTGCCGGCGGCGGTGTAGGCGCGGTCGGCGAACGCCTCGCCGACGACGGGCAGTCCGGCCTGCCGGGCGGCCTCGTGCAGCCGGGAGCCGGGCAGTCCGAGGACCGGCAGCCCGCCGCCCGCGGTGCGGACGCCGGCGATCACCGCGCCGGCCTGCTCCGCGTCGTGGACGCAGCGGTTGTAGAGGGCGCCGTGCGGTTTGACGTAGCCGACCCGGGCGCCGGCGGCCCGGGCGAAGACGTCCAGGGCGCCGATCTGGTAGGCGACCTCGTCGGCGAGTTCGTCCGGCGGGACGTCCATCGCACGGCGGCCGAAGCCGGCCAGGTCGCGGTAGGAGACCTGGGCGCCGATGACCACCCCGCGCTCGGCGGCCAGCGCGCAGACCCGGCGCATCGTGGCCGGGTCGCCGGCGTGGAAGCCGCAGGCGACGTTGGCGCTGGTCACCACGGACAGCAGGGCCTCGTCGTCGGTGAGCTGCCAGCGGCCGAAGCCCTCGCCGAGGTCGGCGTTGAGGTCGATGACGGGGGCGTCGCCGGGGGAGTCCACCGCGTCGCTCATGTCGCTCCGTTCCAGGGTGCTCGGTGCCGGGCGGGCCGGGGCAGGCGTCGCGGCCCGGTTACGGGCGGGGGAGGGGACGGCAGGGGCGTGAACCGGCCGGCCCGTATCCGTAGTGACTCTCCCCCGAGGGCACTCGGGCCGACCGGCGTTGGGGGACAACGTAGAGGATCGTTGAACGATCCGACAAGAGCTGTGCGGCGTTGGGAAGGGGTTCCGTTGTCTTGTCCCCGGATCTGGGATTGACTTCCGTCCACACGACGCCCGGCCGGCCCGGACGGCCACCGGGCACGGCACGAGAGCGGGGAGCCAGATGGCCGGCGGAGTGGCGAAGAACGATCAGCGGCGGCTCGCCGAGGTCGCGGGACTGGAACGGGACCGGGCCCTGCTGGGCCGCGCCAGTACCGCGGAGCGGGTCGCCGACATCCTGCGCGACCGGATCACCGAGGGCTACTTCCCGCCCGGCGCCCGGCTGTCGGAGGAGAGCATCGGCGGCGCCCTGGGCGTCTCCCGCAACACCCTGCGCGAGGCCTTCCGGCTGCTGACGCACGAGCGGCTGCTGGTGCACGAGCTCAACCGCGGGGTGTTCGTGCGGATCGTGACGGTCGAGGACCTGGACGACATCTACCGGGTGCGCACGCTCGTCGAATGCGCAGCCGTACGCAGCCTGGGGGAGGGGCCCTACGACGAGAGCACGACCGCGGCCGTCGCGGCCATCGAGGCGGCCGTGCAGGCCGGTGAGGCCGCCTCCCGCGAACGGGCCTGGCAGGACCTGTCGACCGCCAACATCCGCTTCCACCAGGGCATCGTGGCGCTGGCCGGCAGCCCGCGCACCGACGAGCTGATGCGCGGCGTGCTGGCCGAACTGCGGCTGGTCTTCCACGTCATGGCCGATCCCCGGCGGTTCCACGCGCCCTATCTGACCCGGAACCGGCAGATCGTGGAAGCCCTGCAGGCCGGCGACGCGGCCGAGGCCGAACGGCTGCTGCTGTCCTACCTGGAGGACTCGCGCAGCCAGTTGTCGGGCGCCTACGCCCAGCACATCGCCCGGGACTGACGCATGCTCTGCGGTTCGTTCCCGCAGACCCCTTGTCGGATCGTTGAACAATCGCCTAGCCTCCGCTGCAATCTCTTCACCCCTCTCCCGGACCCCTGCGGTCCCGTACGCGGAAGGCGGACCCATGATCGTGCTCCTCGGCGTGCTCGTGGTCGTGATCGGCTTCGCCACGAAACGCAATCCGCTCCTGGTCGTCGCGGTGGCGGGTATCGCCACCGGCCTCCTGGGCGGACTGTCCCCCGGCAAGGTCCTCGCCGCCTTCGGCGAGGGCTTCGCCGGCAGCCGGGCGGTGACGATCTTCGCGATCACCCTCCCGGTCATCGGCCTCCTGGAGCGCTACGGCCTCCAGGAACGTGCGCGCAGCCTCATCGCCCGCTTCGGCAGGCTCACCACCGGCCGGTTCCTCGCCCTCTACCTGGGCCTGCGGCAGATCGGCGCCGCCGTCGGACTGACCAATGTCTTCGGGCACGCCCAGACCGTCCGCCCGCTCGCCGTCCCGATGGCCGAGGGCGCCGCCGAGCGGAAATACGGCGGACTGCCCGAACGGACCCGGGAGAAGGTCCGGTCGTTCTCCGCCAGCGCGGACAACGTCGGCCTGTTCTTCGGTGAGGACGTCTTCCTCGCCGTCGGCTCGATCCTGCTGATCACCGGCTTCGTCAACACCACCTACGGCACCCACCTCGAACCGCTGCAGCTCGCGCTGTGGGCCATCCCCACCGCGGTGTGCGCCTTCCTCGTCCACGGCTGGCGACTGCTGCACCTGGACCGCCAGTTGGAGCGCGAACTGCGCACCGCCCCTCTCCCGTCCGGCACCGCAGTGGAGGCAGCACAGTGATCAAGGCGGAGTGGTTCTACTGGCTGGTCGGCCTCAGCTTCCTGGTGATGGCCGCCCAGATGTTCACCGACCGCAGCAACCCCAAGCGGTACGGCACCGGCGCCTTCTGGGGCCTGATCGGCGCCGGCTTCGTCTACAGCAGCTGGGTCGTCACCAAGCAGGCACCCGCCGAGCCGCTCGGCGTCGTCGTCCTCGTCATGGCCTGCCTGGCCGGCTTCGGCTTCACCGGACGCGGCACCCCGCGCACCACCACCCCCGAGGAGCGCACGGCCAGCGCGGCCCGGCTCGGCAACAAGCTGTTCGTGCCCGCGCTCACCATCCCGGCCGTCGCCATGGCCTGCGCCATCGGCGTCAAACACCTCTCCATAGGCGGCCTACCGGTCCTCCAGGAGGGCAGCGAAACCATCCTGGGCCTGGGCATCGGCGCCGTCGCCGCGCTCGTCGTCGGCATGGTCATGCTGCGCGAGAAGCGGATCGCGGTGCCCGTCCAGGCCGGCCGCTCCATGCTGGAGGCGATGGGCTGGGCGATGCTCCTGCCCCAGATGCTGGCCACCCTGGGCGCCATCTTCCAGGTCTCCGGCGTCGGCGACCAGGTCGGCAAACTGACCACCTCCGTCCTGCCCAAGGACTCCCTCTACCTCGCCGTCGCCCTGTACTGCGTGGGCATGTTCGCCTTCACCATCGTCATGGGCAACGCCTTCGCCGCCTTCCCCGTGATGACCGCCGCCGTCGGCTGGCCCGTCCTCATCGGGCACTTCCACGGCAACCCCGCCGCCGTCCTGGCCGTCGGCATGCTCGCCGGCTTCTGCGGCACCCTCGTGACGCCCATGGCCGCCAACTTCAACATCGTCCCGGCCGCCCTGCTGGAACTGAAGGACCAGTACGGGCCCATCAAGGCCCAACTGCCCACCGCAGGCGTCCTGCTCGGCTGCAACATCGTGATCATGGCGCTGTTCGCCTTTTGAACCGGCCCGTCCGCCCGCCGCGGCACGGCGCCCCACCGCCGTGCCCGCGCCGTTCCCCCCTCCGCCCCCTTCCCGCACCGAGGACGACCGTATGACCCGGGTACTGCTGACCGGATTCGCCCCCTTCGAGGGAGAGGCCGTCAACCCCTCCTGGCAGGCGGTACGCGCCGCCGCGGCCGAACCGCCGCCCGGAATCGAGGCCTCCGCCGTCGAACTGCCCTGTGTCTACGGGGCGTCGGTGGCCGTACTGCGCGCCGCGATGGACGAGACCCGCCCCGAGATAGTCATCTGCGTCGGCCAGGCCGGCGGCCGCCCCGACATCACCGTCGAACGCGTCGCCCTCAACGTCGACGACGCCCGCATCCCCGACGCCACGGGCGCCGAACCCGTCGACGAACCGGTCGTGCCCGGCGGCCCCGCCGCCTACTTCTCCACCCTGCCCATCAAGGCCTGCGTGGCCGCGGTACGCGCCGCCGGCCTGCCCGCCTCGGTCTCCAACACCGCCGGCACCTTCGTGTGCAACCACGTCTTCTACGGCCTCGCCCACCTCATCGCCACCGAACTCCCCGGCCTGCGCGGCGGATTCGTCCACGTCCCCTACGCCCCCGAGCAGGTCACCGACCGCGCCCAGCCGTCCCTCCCGGTCGACGCGGCCGCCCGCGCACTGCGGGAGATCGCCGCCACCGCCGCCCGCACCCGCACCGACCTCCGCATCGCCGGCGGAGCCACCCATTGAGCACCGCCACCGGCGCCCACGCCACCGAACTCGCCGCCCACGCCGAGCGGTTCGCCGCCCTGGCCCGCGCCAACGTGACCCGTGCCTACCCGTACGCCCCGATGCACCTGCTCGCCGGCCCCGAGGACCTGGTACCGCCCCGCACCCACCACCCCGCCTTCTACGGCTCCTACGACTGGCACTCCGCGGTCCACATGCACTGGCTGCTGGTCCGGCTGCTGCGCCGCTGCCCTGGGCACCTCCCTGGCGACGCGGTGACCGCCCTCCTCGACACCCACCTCACCCCCGGCCACCTCGCCGCGGAAGCCGCCTACCTGCGCGCCCATCCGTCCTTCGAGCGGCCCTACGGCTGGGCCTGGCTGCTGGCGCTCACCGCCGAATGCCGGGCGCTCGGCGGCCCCGCCGGCGAACGCTGGGCCGCCGCACTGGCGCCCGCCGCCGAAACCGTCGACGCCCTGCTGCGCGCCTGGCTGCCGCGCGCCACCTACCCGGTCCGCCACGGCACCCACACCAACAGCGCCTTCGCCCTCGGCCTGGTCCTGGACAGCGCCGCCGCGGCCGGCCGCCCCACCCTGGCCGGCCCGGTCGCCCGTACGCTGCGCCGCTGGTTCACCGACGACCACACCGCACCCGCGCACTGGGAACCCTCCGGACAGGACTTCCTCTCCCCGGCGCTGAGCGAGGCCGAGGCGATGGCACGGGTCCTGCCGCGCCCGGAGTTCGCCGCCTGGCTGGGCCGCTTCCTGCCCGGCCTCGACCGGCGCGCCCCGGCCGCCCTGCTCGGCCCGCCCACCGTCTCCGACCCCGCCGACCCGCAGATCGGCCACCTCATCGGCCTCTCGCTGAGCCGGGCGGCCGCACTGCGCCGGAT
The DNA here is from genome assembly GCF_042734445.1 of Streptomyces sp. NPDC059649. Taxonomy (NCBI): domain Bacteria; kingdom Bacillati; phylum Actinomycetota; class Actinomycetes; order Kitasatosporales; family Streptomycetaceae; genus Streptomyces; species Streptomyces sp. NPDC059649. Next base: position 8,024 of record NZ_JBHWDV010000089.1, on the reverse strand, counting down.
CGCCGCCGCGCTGCCCCACGGTGACCCGCGCCGCCCGGTCCTCACCGCCGCGGCCCGCGACCACCTGGTCGCCGCCCTCCCGCACACCGTCTCCGGGGACTTCACCGCCGACCACTGGCTGGCCACCTTCGCCGTGCTCGCCCTGGACGGACCGCCGGCCGGCGACGGACCCTCCGGGGCGTGACCGGGGGAGGGACCTGACGGCCGGCCGCGGCCGGCCACGCCGTAAACTGGCCGACCGGCCGAAGCGCCGCCCGCCCGCGGCCCGTCAAGGGATACGGCAGCCGTTCCACCCATGAGCGGATCCGCGCCGTTTCGTCCGTTGTCAGTGCGAGCGCCTACTCTGTGCGACGTGACTTTTCCCGCCCAGGGGCCCGCTGCGCCCCAGCTCAACGGGGTCAACCGCCCCGCGCCGGGCCCGGCCGCCGACGAAGGCCTGGCCCGCCGGCTGCGTGCCCTGGCCTGTACCGCGCCGCTGCACGACCTCGACGCGCGCAAGGCCAACCTCGCGGGCGAATACGGCGGCTACGCCATGGCGGAGGTGGCGCTCGCCGTCATCGACCTGGTCACCCTCAACATGGACTTCGACACCGGCGCCGACCACGAGGAAATAGTGGCCAAGGTGCTCCCGCGGGTCGCCGCCCAGGCCCCCGGCCGCCCCACCGCCGAACACGAGCGGGTGGCCCGCTGGGTGCTGGAGAACCTCATCAACGTCGGCAGCGTCGACCGCGGCTTCCGCGCCGTCTACGGCACCTTCACCACCGACGGCGAGTACGTCCGCCGCGACTACGACTTCAAGCTCGTCGAAGAGGTCCCCGGCGCCGGCGGCACCGTCTACCTCCGCGCCACCGACGAAGCGGTCAACGTCCTGGTCGGCGCGCTCGACACGGACGTCACCAGCGCCCAGATCGCCGCCGAGGTCAAGCTGGAGGTGCTGATCAGCCGCGGCCGGCTGGCCGACGCCCAGCTCGCCGCCGAACAGGCCCGCTACCGCACCGTCCAGTACGCCGAGACGCTCCGCCGGACCCTGGACGCCACCCGGCGCAACGTCCGCGCGGTCGACTGGCTGGAGACCGTCCCCGACATGATCAACGAGGCGCTCGACCACGTCGCGGACCGCTACCGCCACGAGAACGCCATCCTCACCAACATCCGCAAGGCCCGCGACGAGAGCGAGGAGCCCGAACACAAGCGGCGCGCCGCCGAGCTCGTCGACATCGTCAAGGACTGCATCCGCCGCCACACCCAGCTCCAGTCGCGGCTGCTGGAGGCCGGCCCGCTCTTCCGCGCCGAACAGGACCGGCAGGCCTTCGCCACCCCCGCCGCCCGGGCCGGACTCGACCTCTACGGCCAGCTCGTCGCCCCCGTCCTGCCGCTCCCCGTCGAGCAGGCCACCCGGGTCACCGACGCCTTCTTCGCGCACGGCACCGGCCTGCGCACCCCCGCGGCCGTCCGCGTCGGCGACCTCGTCGAGATGCTGCTCACCCCGCCCGTCGAGCGCGAGCACCTCGGCGCCGAGATGCCCGAGCCCGACCTGGTGGCCACCCCCGACGACAGCCGCTTCAGCGAGGCCCAGCTCGACGCCGCGACGGCCCTGCTCGACCTGCCGCCGGACGCGCCCCGCCGGCTCTCCGGCCTGCTCGCCGAGGCCCGCCGCAGCGACCCCGAACTCCCCTACCTCGTCGCCCTGCTGGCGGTGCACGCCGCCAGCCCTCCGGTCGGCACCGCCTACCGCCAGGGCGAGCAGCAGCTGCTGTTCGCCGTCGACGACGGCACCGAGCTCGCCGACCCCGAGTTCGGCGGCGCCGACCTCATCGTCGGCACGGCCCTGCTGGACGCCGCGGGCATGGCCGCCGACCGCTCGGAGGTCGCCTGATGACGCCCGCGCCCACACCCGCACCCACCGCACCGCCCCGGACCGACCCCCGCAAGGAGCCAGCCCCGTGACCCCGTACGACGCCGACGAGACGCCACAGCCGGACCCGGCGTCCCCGCCCGGCGAACCGGACCGGGGCGCGCCCGTCACCGACGGCGCACCGGCCGCGGCCGGCCACACCCCCGGCCACGCCCCCGTCACCCCGGCCGACGCCGCGGACGCCGCGCGGCTGGTGGCCTTCGGACTCCAGCCCAAGCTGCTGCCCGCCCGCGACGCCGACTACGGCGAACTCCTGCGCCGCTACCGCGACGACCCCGCCTTCGCCCGGCTCGCCGACGCCGTCGCCACCGGCCTCGGCCTGGTCGTCCTGGAGGTCTCCACCCGCGCCGGCATGGCCGTCACCGCCGCCGAGGACTCCGTCTTCGCGGTCCGCATGGGCGACTACGCCCGCCGCGCCTCCGCCGACTCCGCCGACCGCTTCCTGCACGGCCTGGCCCACCTCGCGGTCGCCGCGCTCGCCTTCCCGCGCCCCGAGGACCTCGCCGACGACGGCTACATCGGCCGGATCACCGTCAACGGCGTCGACGCCTTCGTCCGGCAGGCCTGCCGCCGCCTGGAGGAGCGCGCCGAGCAGCAGGGCGAGAACACCGACCCGGCCACCGACGCCCCCGGCCTGGAATCCGCCTGGCGGATCTACGCGCGGCGCAGCGCCACCGGCGCCACCAAGGACGCCCGGCGGCTGGCCGGTTCGACCACCGGCATCATCGCCAAGGCCGTCACCTTCCTCGTCGACTCCGGATTCCTGCAGCGCACCGGCGACGACGCCGGCGGCGCCTACCGCACCACCGCCCGCTACCAACTCCAGGTCCGCGACATGGCCGGCAGCGCCGCCATGGCCGAGCTCCTGGACCTGGGCATCGTCCCGGTCGCCGACGGCAGCGCCTCGCTGCTGCCCGGCGAGGACACCGACGCCCTCGACCTGGTCGCGGACGCCGGACTGCCCTTCCACTCCGGCTGACCGACCGCCCGCCCCGCCGCATCCCGCCACGACAACGAAAGTCCGCCATGTACGAGCTGTCCCGGGTCCGTCTCTACTCCATCGGGCCCGCCGGTGCGCGCTACGCCGACACCGTGCTGGACCTGCGCGGAGTCGGCGCGCCCGTGCCGCAACCAGCCCCGGCCCAGGCGGACTTCTTCGAGGACGAACCGGTCGGGCCGCCGCGCCGGCCGGCCCCCGCCGGTGTGCTCTTCCTGGAGAACGGCGGCGGCAAGTCCGTCCTGCTCAAGCTGATCTTCTCGGTCATGCTGCCCGGTCACCGCAACACCCTCGGCGGCGCCAGCTCCGGTGTGCTCCGCAAGTTCCTGCTCGCCGACGACTGCGGCCATGTCGCCCTGGAGTGGCAGCACGTGCTGACCGGCGAGTCCGTCGTCGTCGGCAAGGTCAGCGAATGGCGCGGCCGGCAGGTCTCCAACGACCCCCGCAAGTTCGCCGAGGCGTGGTACAGCTTCCGGCCCGGCCCCGGCATGAGCCTGGACTCGCTGCCGGTCGCCGAGGCCACCGTCGTCCGGCCCCGCCAGGAGGGCGCCGAGGGCACCTCCGGTGCCCAGGGCCGCCGCCGCACGATGAAGGGCTTCCGCGACGTCCTCACCGAGGCCGGGAAGAACTACCCCAATCTGGACGTGATCTGGGAGGAGGTCCACGAACGCTGGAACGAACACCTCGGCGAGCTGGGCCTGGACCCGGAACTCTTCCGCTACCAGCGCGAGATGAACGCCGACGAGGGCGAGGCGGCCGGCCTCTTCGCGGTGAAGAACGACTCCGACTTCACCGACCTGCTGCTGCGCGCCGTCACCGACACCCGGGACACCGACGGCCTCGCCGACCTCGTGCACGGCTTCGCCCACAAGCTCGGCCGGCGCGCCGAGCTCACCGCCGAACGCGACTTCACCGCCGGCTCCCTCGACCTCCTCTCCCGTATCGCGGACGCCGCCGGACACCGCGAGCGGGCCCGCGAGGTGCACGCCGGCGCCGAGCGCCGCACCCGCGCCCTGGCCCAGCGGCTGCACGCCCGCGGCACCGAGGAGCGCGGCCGCGCCGCCGAGCTGGCCGAAGGCGTCGCCACCGCGGCCCACCGCGTCACCGACGCCGAGCGGGTCCGCGAGCGCCGTGCCCTGGTCTCCGCCGAACTCGCCTACCGGCACGCCTCGCTGGCACTGGCCGCCGCCGAGAAGGGCGCCGCCGCCCAGCGCCGCGAGCTCAACGACGCCCGTACGCTGCACAGCGCCTGGCAGGCCGCCGAGACCGCGCTGCGGCACCGCGCCGCCGCCGACCGCTCCGCCCGGGTCGCCGCCGCCATCCGCGAGGCCGAGCGGGACGCCGCGCCCGCGCTCGCCGCCCGCGCCACCGCCGCCGCCGACCTCGTCCGCGCCCTGCACGCGGCCGCCGAGGCCGGGGAGCGGATCGCCAACGAGGAGGAGGAGCGCTCCGCCGCTCTCCAGGAGGCCGGTGAGTCCGCGCACCGCGACGCCACCACCGCCGCCACCCACGCCCAGCGCGCCCGCAGCGAGGCCGACCACCTCCGGCAGCGGCTCGCCGAGGTCGCCCAGGAGACCGAGGAGGCGGTCCGGGCCGGCTGGCTGGACGACACGGCCCCGGACGCCGACCCGGCCCGCGCCGCGCTCGCCGCCTCCGACGCCGAGAAGGCCGCCGTCGAGTCCTGGGACGTGGCCCGTGAGGCGGCGCGGCAGGCCACCGACCGGGCCCGCGAGGCGACCGCCCGGCACTCCGCCGCCGAACTCGCCGCGGCCCGCGCCGAGGACGCCGCCGAGGCCGCCGAGCGCGCCTTCGACGCCGAGCGCCGGGCCGCCGAGTCGATCGGCGCCGAACCGCGCCTCGCCGACCTGCTCGGCCTCCCGCCGGCCGAGGGCCGCACGCTCGGCGTGCCCGGGCCCCGTACGGCCGGCGGCGCCGAGCCGGGCACCCCGCGCCGCCCGGCCGGTGCCGGCCCGCTGACCGCCGAGGAGCTGGACCGCAACGCCGACGCGCTGCAGGAACTGCTGGAGGACGGCGTCGCCGCCGCCGAGCGCCAGCTCTTCGAACTGCGCACCGCCGCCGCCGACGACGCCCGGATCCTCGGTGCCCTCGGTGACGGCGGCCTGCTGCCGCCCGGCCCCGATGTGCTGACCACCGTCGAGTACCTCGGCGAGCACGGCGTGCCCGCGCTGCCCGGCTGGCGCTACCTCGCCCAGGCCGTCGACCCGGCCGACCACGCCCGGGTGCTGGCCGCCCGCCCCGAACTCGTCGACGGCGTGATCATCACCGACCCGGACTCGCACGCCCGGGCCCGCGAGGTGCTCGGCCAGGCCGCGCTGCTGCCCCGCTCCGCCGTCGCGGTCGGCACCGCCGCCGCGCTGCTCGCCCCCACCCCCGCCGACGACGAGCGGGACCCGGCCGTCTTTCTCGTCCCGCCGAACCCGGCGATGCACGACGAGTCCGCCGCCGACGAGGAGCGGCAGGCGCTGCGGGCCCGCGCCATAGAGCGCGACGAGGAGATCCGTGCGCTGGCCGCCCGGCTCGCCGGCGACCGTGCGCTGGCCGCCCGGCTCGGCTCCTGGCGCACCGGCTGCCCGGCCGGCCGGCTCGCCGAGCTCGCCGCCGCCGCGGAGCAGACCCGTACGGCCGCCGAGCAGGCCGCCGCCGAGCTGGCCGAGGCCCGGGACGCCCGGGCCGAGGCCGACGAGACGGCCGCAGAGGCCACCCGGGTGCGCGACGAGCGGCAGGAGGCCGCGCAGCGCGCCCGCCGCGCCGCCGATCTGCTGGCCGGGCTCGCCCACCGGCTGCGCGAGCGCGCCTCCTGGCAGTCCCGGCTGCGCGAACTCGCCGACGAGGCCGCCGAGTTCGAGGCCCGCGCCGAGGAGTGCGTGGACCGCGCCCGGGCCGCCGACGAGGACCGCCGGGCCGCCCAGCGGGCCGCCGACGACGCCCGCCGTACGGCCCGCGCGCTGCGCGCCGAGCGCGCCGAGATCGCCGGCGTACCGGACGACCTGGGCGAGGCGCCCGAGACCCCGAGCGCCTCGCTGCCCGCGCTGCGCGAGGCCTACCGCGCCGCCTCCCAGCTCTACGAGAAGGTCGGCGTCGGCGCGGACCTGCGCGCCGAGCAGGCCCGCGCCGAGGGCGACGAATCCGCCGCGCTGGCCGAGCTGAACCGCCTCACCAACAAGGTCCGTACCCGCGCCGAGGCGCTCCTGGAGAGCCCGGACGCCGCCGACGGCCCGTCCCGGCAGGCCGCCGCGGCCCGCGCCGAATCGTTGGTGCAGATGCTGGAGAGCCGCGCCTCGGCCGCCAGCGAGCAGCTCGGCCGGCTGCGCGGCGAGGCCGAGCGGCTCGCCCCCACGGACGGCGAGGCACACACCGCGCTGCCCGACGAGCTGGTGCCCGCCGACGCCGACCGCGCGAAGGAACTGCTGCGCACCGCGTCCGGTGAACTGGCCACCGCCACCGAGGCGCTGGCCGCCGCCCGGACCGAGCACGAGGAGCTGCTGCGCGCCCACCGCGCCGCCGAGGACGCGGCCGGCGGCTTCGACGAGACCGCCGCCCTGCTGCGCGATCTGCTGCGGGACCACCACGATCCCGAGGAGGGGACGCCGGCGCCGGTCGAGCCGTACGCCGGCTCCCTCGACGCCGCCCGGCAGGCCGCCGCCGAGTCCCGCCGTTCGCTGCGCGGCTGCGCCGCCGATCTGTCCGCCGCGGAGTCCGCGGTCCGCGAGGCTTCCGACATCCTCGTCCGGCACGCCAACTCCACCCGCTACGAACAGGTCCGCACCCCGGCCCGGCAGCAGATCCGCGAACTGCCCGCCGCGGCCCTGCCGGACCACGCCGCCAAGTGGGCGGAGGCGTTCGCGCCCCGGCTGCGGGTGCTCACCGACGAGCTGGCGCAGCTGGAGCGCAACCGCGACTCCATCGTCGACCGGCTGCGCGGTCTGGTCGAGTCCTCGCTCACCACGCTCCGTTCGGCCCAGCGGCTGTCCCGGCTCCCGGAGGGGCTGGGGGAGTGGTCCGGCCAGGAGTTCCTGCGGATCCGCTTCGAGGACCCCGACCAGGCCACCCTCACCGAGCGGCTGGGCGAGGTCATCGACGAGGCGACCCGCGCGGCGGTGAAGAAGAACAGCGATCTGCGCCGGGACGGGATGTCCCTGCTGCTGCGCGGGGTGCACGCCGCACTGCAGCCGCGCGGGGTCGCGGTGGAGATCCTCAAGCCGGACGCGGTGCTGCGCGCCGAGCGGGTACCGGTCGGTCAGATGGGCGACGTCTTCTCCGGCGGCCAGCTGCTGACCGCCGCCATCGCGCTGTACTGCACGATGGCGGCGCTGCGCAGCAACGACCGGGGCCGGGACAAGCAGCGGCACGCCGGCACGCTGTTCCTGGACAACCCCATCGGCCGCGCCAACGCCACCTATCTGCTGGAGCTCCAGCGGGCGGTCGCCGACGCCCTGGGCGTTCAGCTCCTCTACACCACCGGCCTGTTCGACACCACCGCGCTCGCCGAGTTCCCGCTGGTCATCCGGTTGCGCAATGACGCGGACCTGCGGGCGGGGCTGAAGTACATCAGCGTCGAGGAGCATCTGCGGCCGGGCCTGCCGCAGCCGGATCCGTCGGGCGAGGTGGTGCACGGCCAGATCACCGCGACGCGGATGTACCGCCGCCCGGAGGAGCCGGCCGCCGGGGAGGGCACGGACGCGGGGTGACCTTGCGGCGCCCCCCACGTAGTTGTCTGCGGCGCCGCGGGTCGTCTCGCCGTTGCGCCTGGCGGCGGGCGTTTGTTTGTCGGGTGCGGTGACAGCCCTACAGACTTCGTCCTCCGGTCTGTCCCCTCCCACGGGTGGGGGGAAGAGGCCGGTGGGGGTGGGCGTCGTCATCCTGGGTGTACGTCGCGTCGCGGGGTCGTGGGTGGCGGGAATATCTCTCCGGCCCGTTTGCGTTGAGGCCCTGCAAGGGGCGCCCTCATCCCCTACGGGATCTGTTCGCCCCTCCCCTACTGGACCTTCCTCACGCCCACCCCCACCCACCGTCTTCCCATCCCCAACGGGAGGAGACGGGCCGGAGGGGCCGGTTGTGTGGACGTAAAGCGAAAAAAAACACACAAAACGC
>NZ_JBHWDV010000088.1:0-20055 GCF_042734445.1 Streptomyces sp. NPDC059649 | reverse complement strand
ACCCACCAACGGGAGGGGACAGACCGGAGGACGAAGTCTGTAGGGCTGTCACCGCACCCGAAAACACCACGCCCGCCGCCAGGCGCAACGGCGAGAAGCCCCACGGCGGGACGGCCGACAACGTGCGGGGCGCCGCAAAGCGCAGCGGAACGGCGAGCGAGCCCCGCGGCGGGACGGCCAAGTACGTGGGCGGCGCCGCAAAGCGCAGCGGAACGGTGAGCTAGCCCCGCGGCGCCGCAGACGGGTACGTGGGGGTCAAGCCCGCGGCGAGCGCAGGGCCGCGTCGATGAGCTGGGACCATTGCTCCACCACCCGTTCCCGACGTGCCGAGTCGTCGGTCAGGAGGTTCGCGAGGCCCAGGCCGCGGGCCATGTCGAGCAGGCCCTGCACCGTTTCGCGGACGCCGGGGGCCGACTCGTCCGCGTCGAGCAGGGCCACCGCCGTACGGTGGGCCTCCCGGCCGACGCGGGCCTCCAGGGCGGTGACCCGCTCGCGGAGCTGCTCCTCGTCGGAGGCGGCCACCCACAGGTGGAGCGCCGCCCGGAACAGCGGCCCCGTGTAGAGGCCGACGAGTTCCTCGACGATGATCCGGGTACGGGCGATCGACCCGGCCGGCGGCAGGTTGTGCGCCACCGCCTTCAGGGCCCCCTGACGCTTCTCCGCGACGTGCTCGACGGCCGCGGTGAAGAGGTCCTCGCGGGTGCGGAAGTGGTGCTGGGCGGCGCCGCGGGAGACGCCCGCGCGCTCGGCGACGACGGACACCGTGCTGCCGCTCCAGCCGCGCTCGGCGAGGCAGGAGATCGCGGCCTCCAGCAGCTTGCGGCGGGTGGCGCGGCTGCGCTCCTGCTGCGGCTCGTTGCCGGTCTGCGGCCGCCCGCCCGTCCGTGGCCGGCCACCCGTCCGCGGCTCGTCGCCGGTGTGGCCGCCGCGGGCCGGGGTCAGCGCGCCCATGCCGGGGCCCGTCGTTCCAGGAAGGCGGTCATGCCCTCGCGGGCCTCCGCGGAGCCGAACAGCCGCGCGGACTCTTCCGCCAGCGCGTCCGTGTCACGGTCGAAGGCGGCCAGCACCTCCGCGGTGACCAGCTTCTTCGAGGCCGCGAGCCCCTGGGGGGAGCCCGTGCGCAGGCCCTCCAGTACGGGGGCCAGACCGGCGTCGACATCGTCGGCCGCGAGCGTGACCAGCCCGATCCTGGCCGCCTCCGCCGGGCCGAACTTCTCGCCCGTCAGGTAGTAGCGGCCCGCCGCCCGCGCCTCGATGCGCGGCAGCAGCGGCAGGGAGATCACGGCCGGGGCGAGGCCCAGCCGGGCCTCGGTGAAGGCGAAGGTGGCCGCCGGGCCCGCCGCCGCGATGTCGCAGGCGCCGAGCAGCCCGAGGCCACCGGCGCGGACATGGCCGGTGACCCGGGCGACGACGGGCCGCGGCAGGGCCACGATCGCCCGTAGCAGCCGGGCCAGCTCCAGCGGCCCGTCCTTCGCCGCGCCCGACGTCGCTTCGGACAGGTCCGCGCCGGCGCAGAACGTCGTGCCCGTATGGGTCAGCAGGACCGCCCGGGTGCCGTCGTCGGCCGCGGCGTCCGCGAGCGCCTGGTGCAGTTCGGCCACCAGCCGGGCGGAGAGCGCGTTGCGGTTGTGCGGCGAGTCCAGCGTGAGGGTGGTGATACCGCGCTCGTGGGAGCGCCTCACCAGCGGTGTCGCGGGTGCGTCGGTCATCGGGCGGTCGAACTCCTTTCCCTGGCGGCGGGCGCATGCGCGCCGCAGGTTCTTTCCGGGGGCGGTGCGGGGGGAGGCGGATGTCGCTGTCGCCCGCCCCCGGCACAGGATCATCGCCCCTCAGTACGACTTGGGCAGCCCCAGGGTCTGGTGCGAGACGAAGTTGAGGATCATCTCGCGGCTGACCGGTGCGATCCGGGCGACCCGGGAGGCGGTGATCAGCGACGCCAGGCCGTACTCGTGGGTGAGGCCGTTGCCGCCGAGGGTGTGCACGGCCTGGTCGACGGCCCGCACACAGGCCTCCCCCGCCGCGTACTTGGCCATGTTCGCGGCCTCACCGGCGGCCAGGTCGTCACCGGCGTCGTAGAGGTGCGCGGCCTTCTGCATCATCAACCGGGCCAGTTCCAGTTCGATGTGGGCCTGGGCGAGCGGGTGGGCGACGGCCTGGTGGGCGCCGATCGGCTCCTTCCACACCTGGCGGGTGCGGGCGTAGTCGACGGCCCGGTCTACGGCGTAGCGGCCCATGCCGAGGGCGAACGCGGCGGTCATGATGCGTTCGGGGTTGAGCCCGGCGAACAGTTGCAGCAGCCCGGCGTCCTCTCCCCCACTGCCGAAGGCGTGGGAGGGGCCCCCGCCCACCAGGGCGTCGGCGGGCAGCCGCACCTCGTCCAGCGTGAGCTCGAACTGCTTCTCCGCGGCGGCCAGTTCCATCCGGATGTGGCTGCGGCCGAAGCCGGGGGTGTCGCGCGGCACGATGAACAGGCAGGGCTTGAGGCGGCCGGTGCGCGCGTCCTCCGTGCGGCCGACGATGAGGGTGGCGTCGGCGATGTCCACGCCGGAGATGAAGACCTTGCGGCCGTTGAGTATCCAGTCCGCGCCGTCCTTGCGGGCGGTGGTGGTGATGCGGTGCGAGTTGGAGCCGGCGTCGGGCTCGGTGATGCCGAACGCCATGGTGCGGGAGCCGTCGGCCAGACCAGGCAGCCAGGCCCGCTTCTGCTCCTCGGTGCCGAAGCGGGCGATCACGGTGCCGCAGATCGCGGGCGAGACCACCATCATCAAAAGCGGCGAGCCGGCCGCACCCAACTCCTCCAGGACGATGGAGAGTTCGGCGATTCCGCCGCCTCCGCCGCCGTACTCCTCCGGGAGGTTCACGCCGAGGTAGCCGAGCTTGGCCGCCTCGGTCCACAGCTCGGCGGGATGACCGCCGGCGTCGACGACACGGGTCAGGTAGTCGCGGCCGTACCGCTTGCCGAGCGCCGCGACGGCGGCGCGCAGGGCCTGGTGCTCTTCGGTTTCGAGGACGGTGCTCATGCGGGCGTTCCCTCCTGTACGACGTCCGCGGGGTCCGCGACGTCTACGACGGCCAGCAGCGCGCCGACCTCGACCTGACGGCCGACGGCGGCGTGCAGGGCGGTGAGCGTTCCGGCGGCGGGAGCCGAGATGCGGTGCTCCATCTTCATGGCCTCCAGCCAGATCAGGGGCTGCCCGGCAGTGACGGCGGCGCCCTCGGCGAGCCCTTCGGCCACGCGGACGACGGTGCCGGGCATGGGCGCGAGCAGGGAGCCGGGGGCGCGCTGCTCGCGGGGGTCGGCGAACCGGGGCAGGGCGGTGAGGGCGAGACCGTTGACGTACACCCGGTCCCCGTACGCGGCGACGGTGAACTTCCTTTGCACACCGCCCACTTCGAGCACGACGCGGTCCGGCGCGGCGTGCACGACGCGCACACCGTCGGCTTCGAGTCCGCCGCGGGTGTGCCGGTAGCGGACCTCGTGCTCGGTGCCGGCGGGCTCGGAGCGGTAGCGCTTGACCTGGGGCTGGGAGGGGAGGTTGCGGAAGCCGCCGAAGCGATGGCCCTGCACTGCCGCGGCCAGTGCGGCGGCGAGCGGCGCGCAGGGGTCCTCGTCGGGGGTCGTCAGCTCGGCGAGGTGCCGTTCGTAGAAGCCGGTGTCCATCCGCCCGGCGGTGAACTCGGGGTGGCGCAGGGACCGTACGAGCAGGTCGCGGTTGGTGACCGGGCCGTGCACCTCGGCCCGCTCCAGCGCCCCGGCGAGCGCCCGGACGGCGGCGGCGCGGGTGGGCGCGTGCGCGACGACCTTGGCGAGCATGGCGTCGTAGTGCACGCCGATGGTGTCGCCGTCGGTGTAGCCGGTGTCGAGGCGGACGGAGTCCGGTACGGCGAGGCGGTGCAGGGTCCCGGTCTGCGGGGCGAAGCCGGCGGCCGGGTCCTCGGCGTACAGGCGGGCCTCGACGGCGTGCCCGCGCAGCTCCGGAGGTTCGGGGTCCAGGGCCTCGCCCTCGGCGACCCGCAGCTGCAGCGCGACCAGGTCGATGCCGAAGACGGCCTCGGTGACGGGGTGTTCGACCTGCAGCCGGGTGTTCATCTCCAGGAAGTGGGCGGTGGGCCCGCCGGCTCCGTCGGCGACGAGGAACTCGACGGTGCCGGCACCTCGGTAGCCGGTGGCCCGGCAGGCCCGCTCCGCCATCTCCCGTACGGCATCCGCTACACCGCGTACGAGATCCGGTGCGGGCGCCTCCTCGATCACCTTCTGATGGCGGCGCTGCAGCGAGCAGTCCCGTGTCCCGAGCACCCACACGGTGCCGTGCGCATCGGCGAGCACCTGCACCTCGACATGCCGCCCGCCCTCGACATACGGCTCGACGAACACCGAACCGTCCCCGAACGCGGACCGCGCCTCGGCCCGGGCCGCCGCCAACTCGCCCTCCAGATCGGCGCGTTCGCGTACGACACGCATACCGCGCCCGCCCCCGCCGGCGGCGGCCTTCACCAGGACCGGCAGCTCGGCCTCGGTCACCTCCGCCAGCGGCGCGATGCCCATCAGCTCCTTGGCCCGGGTCTTCGACGCCATCGCCTCGATCGCCTCGGGCGGCGGCCCGATCCACACCAGCCCGGCATCGACGACGGCCCGCGCGAACCCGGCGTTCTCGGACAGGAACCCGTAACCGGGGTGCACGGCGTCGGCGCCCGCGTCGAGCGCCGCCTTCACGACGAGGTCGGCACGCAGGTAGGTCTCGGCGGGCGTGGCACCCGGGAGGCGCACGGCGAGGTCGGCCTCGCGCACGTGCAGCGCGCCCGCGTCCGGGTCGGAGTGCACGGCGACGGTACGTATGCCCAGCTCACGGCAGGTGCGGAAGACGCGGCAGGCGATCTCGCCGCGGTTCGCCACAAGAACACTGGTGATCATCGGGGTCACATCCTGAAGACGCCGAAGCCGCCGCGGGCGCCCTCGTACGGTGCGGTGTGGATCGCGGACAGGCAGATGCCGAGGACGGTGCGGGTGTCGCGCGGGTCGATGACGCCGTCGTCGTAGAGCCGGCCGGACAGGAACATCGGCAGCGACTCGGCCTCGATCTGCTGCTCGACCATGGCGCGCAGCGCGGCGTCGGCCTCCTCGTCGTACGGCTGCCCCTTCGCGGCGGCGGACTGCCGCGCGACGATCGAGAGGACGCCGGCGAGCTGCTGCGGGCCCATGACGGCGGACTTGGCGCTGGGCCAGGCGAAGAGGAAACGGGGGTCGTAGGCGCGGCCGCACATGCCGTAGTGGCCGGCGCCGTAGCTCGCCCCCATCAGGACGGACAGATGCGGCACCCGGGAATTGGAGACCGCGTTGATCATCATCGAGCCGTGTTTGATGATGCCGCCCTGCTCGTACTCCTTGCCGACCATGTAGCCGGTGGTGTGGTGCAGGAAGAGCAGCGGAATGTCGCGCTGATTCGCCAACTGGATGAACTGCGCGGCCTTTTGGGACTCCTCGCTGAAGAGCACGCCCTGCGCGTTGGCGAGGACCCCGACCGGATAGCCGTGCAGCCGGGCCCATCCGGTGACAAGACTGGCGCCGTACAGCGGTTTGAACTCGTCGAAGTCGGAGCCGTCGACGATCCGGGCGATGACCTCGCGCGGGTCGAAGGGCACCTTCAGATCGTCGGACACGATGCCGAGGAGCTCGTCGGGGTCGTACTTGGGCGGCTCGGCGACCCGGGGATCGCCGTACGCCTTGCGGTGGTTGAGCCGGGCGACCACCCGTCGGGCCTGCCGGAGGGCGTCCTGCTCGTCGACGGCGAAGTGGTCGGCGAGCCCGGACGTGCGGGCGTGCATCTCGGCGCCGCCGAGGGACTCGTCGTCGCTCTCCTCGCCGGTGGCCATCTTCACCAGCGGCGGCCCGCCGAGGAAGACCTTGGCCTTCTCCTTCACCATGATCACGTGGTCGGACATGCCCGGGATGTACGCGCCGCCGGCGGTCGAGTTGCCGAAGACCACGGCGACGGTCGGGATCCCGGCGGCGGAGAGCCGCGTGAGGTCGCGGAAGATGCCGCCGCCCGGGATGAAGATCTCCTTCTGCGAAGGCAGGTCCGCGCCGCCCGACTCCACCAGGCTGATGCAGGGCAGCCGGTTGGCGAACGCGATCTCGTTCGCGCGCAGCGCCTTCTTCAGGGACCACGGGTTGCTGGCGCCGCCGCGCACGGTCGGGTCGTTGGCGGTGATCAGGCACTCGACGCCCTCGACGACCCCGATGCCGGTGACGAGCGAGGCACCCACCGCATGGTCGCTGCCCCAGGCGGCCAGCGGCGACAGCTCCAGGAACGGGGTGTCGGGGTCGAGCAGCAGCTCGATGCGCTCACGGGCCAGCAGTTTGCCGCGCTTGCGGTGCCGGGCGACGTACTTCTCCCCGCCGCCGGCCAACGCCTTGGCGTGTTCCGCCTCGATCTCGGCCAGCTTGGCGAGCATCGCCGTCCGCCGCTCGGCGTGGCCGGGACCGGCGGTGTCGAGCGCGGTTCCCAGTACGGTCACAACAGCTCCTCGGGTATGTCCAGATGCCGGGCGCGCAGCCACTCCCCCAGGGCCTTGGCCTGCGGGTCGAACCGGGCCTGGGCCGCGGCGCCCTCGCCGAGCAGCCCGTCGACGGTGAAGTTGAGGGCCCCAAGCCGCGGCAGGACGTGACGGGCGACGGGCAGACCGGCGGTCTCGGGCAGGAGGCGGCGGAAACGGTCGACGGTGAGGGTGTGCGCCAGCCAGCGCCAGGCCGCGTCGGTACGGGCCCAGACGCCGACGTTCGCCGCGCCGCCCTTGTCGCCGCTGCGGGCCCCGGCGACCAGGCCGAGCGGCGCCCGCCGGGTGGCGGTGACGGGCAGCGGGGCGGGCAGCGGCGGTTCCGGCACCGGTGCGAGCGCGGCCGACTCCGTCACGGGCGGGACCGCGACCCGCTCCCCGTCCGGGAGGACGGCCACCTGCCGCACCTCCGCCTGCGGAACCGGCACCGCCTCGAACACCCCGTAGGGGGACCCCTTACCGGGCGGCGCGGTCAGATGGAAACCCGGGTAGCTGGCCAGTGCCAGCTCGACCGCGGCGCCGCTGACCACCCGCCCGACCGCGTCCTGGTCGGCGTCCCGCACCACCAGCCGCAGCAGCGCACCGGCCTCCTCCTGGACATCGGCGTCGGCCCGGTCCGTCCGGGCCAGCGTCCAGCGCACCTCGGCCGGCCGCCGGCCCGCCGCGTCGAAGGCCGCGGTCATCTGCGCCCGCACCAGCTCCGCCTTGGCCTCGATGTCCAGTCCGGTCAGCACGAAGGTGACCTCGTTGCGCCAGCCGCCGAGCCGGGTCAGCCCCACCTTGAGGTCCGGCGGCGGCGCCTCCCCGCGCACCCCGTCGATCCGCACCCGGTCCGGGCCGTCCTGGGTGAGCCGTACGGTGTCCAGCCGCGTGGTGACGTCCGGTCCCGGGTAGCGCGCACCGGCCGTCTCGTACAGCAGCTGCGCGGTGACCGTCCCGGTGTCGACCACCCCGCCGGTCCCCGGATGCTTGGTGATCACCGCCGAGCCGTCCGCGGCGATCTCCGCGAGCGGGAAACCGGGCCGCCGCACGTCATGCGCCGCGAAGAACGAGTAGTTGCCGCCGGTCGCCTGCGCCCCGCACTCCAGCACATGCCCGGCCGCCACCGCCCCCGCCAACCGGTCCCGGTCCGTCCGCGCCCAGCCGAAGTGCGCCGCCGCGGCCCCGCTGACCAGCGCGGCGTCCGTGACCCGCCCGGTGATCACCACGTCCGCCCCGGCCCGCAGACAGGCCGCGATGCCCTCGCCGCCCAGATACGCGTTGGCGGTGAGCACCCCCTCGCCCCAGCCTTCGAACTCCCGCCTCCGCGCCAGCAGATCGTCGCCCTCCACATGCGCCACCCGCACCGGCACCCCGACCTTCGCCGCCAACTCCCGTACGGCATCGGCGAGTCCGGCCGGATTCAGCCCACCGGCGTTGGTGACGATCCGCACGCCCCGCTCGACCGCGAGCCCCAGCGACGTCTCCAGCTGCCGCAGGAAGGTCCTGGCGTAACCGCGCGAGGGGTCCTTCAGCCGGTCCCGGCCGAGGATCAGCATGGTGAGCTCGGCGAGGTAGTCGCCGGTCAGGACGTCGAGCGGCCCGCCGGTCAGCATCTCCTCGAACGCGCTGAACCGGTCGCCGTAGAAGCCGGAGGCATTGCCTATCCGCAGCGGCCCGCCGCCCCCGCTCACGCGGTGGCACCCCCGGTCCGGGGCGCGCGGCCCTTCCCCGGCGGGCCGGCGAACGCCTGGGCGATCCCCAGCCAGCGCTCCGCCTCCGCCCCCTCGGCACGCACCGACGGCAGGTCGTCGCGGTGCGCCCGCCGGGTCACCAGCAGACAGAACTCCAGCGCGTCCCCGGTCACCCGCTGCCCGGCCCCGGCCGGCCCGTACGCCCAGACCGTCCCGTCCGGCGCCCGCAGCTCGACCCGGAACTCCTCGGCGGGCGGCGTGAGGTGATGAGCGGCGTAGGAGAAGTCCCGGGCCCGTACGCCGATCCGGGCGACATGCCGCAGCCGCGCGGTGGGCAGCCGGGCGACGCCCAGCGCATCGGCGACGTCCTGCCCGTGCGCCCAGGTCTCCATCAGCCGTCCGGTCGCCATCGACGGGGCACTCATCGGCGGCCCGAACCACGGCAGCTTCTCCCCCGCCGGCCGCTCGGCCAGCACCCGGAGCAGCTGCTCGCGGCCGGCCCGCCAGTCGGCGAGCAGCTCCGCGGGCGGCACCGCGGCGCCCGCCTCCGCGGCCTCGTCGACGAAGGTCAGCGGCGAGGCGAGCGCCTCCCGCGCGGCCCGCACGAACCCCTCCGGGTCGGTCGCCGACCGCAGCGCCTGCCGGTCCGTCCACGCCAGATGCGCGATCTGATGGGCGATCGTCCACCCCTCGGCGGGCGTCGCCTCCGCCCACCGCCCGGCCGGCAACCCGGCCACCAGCGCGTCCAGCTCCTCGCTCTCCGCCCGGAGATCCTTCAGGAGATCCGCCAGGAGGTCCGCCGGTACGGCACCGGGGTCACGATCGGACACGGGGCACTCCCCTCGTCGACCCCAACTGGCTGCACAGCGGGGCGCGTTGGCTCACGACTTCGACTGGACGACTGCGCGGTCCGAGGGTGCCAGCGCGGGGAGAAACAATCAAGCATGCGTGAATGATTTTCGGCTACGACCAGATGCGCGATCCCGGCGGACGCGGAGCGTCCCACGGCCCTGGTCCGGTCATCCGGCCCGCTACCGGGCGGCGAACGCCCCTGACCGGGCGGCGTACGCCCCTACCGTGCCGCCGACCGCACCGCCCCCACGCTCGCCACGACGACCAGCCCGATCGCCACGATCTCCGGCCACCCCAGCGCCTGGCCCAGCACCAGGAACCCGGCGGTCGCCGCCGCGGCCGGCTCCAGACTCATCATGACCGCGAAACCCGAGGCCGGCAGCTTGCGCAGGGCGAGCAGCTCCAGCGTGTACGGCAGCACCGACGACATCAACGCCACCGCGGCCCCCAGCCCCAGCGTGACCGGGTCGACCAGCGCGGCACCCGCGCTGACGATACCGAGCGGCAGACTGAGCAACGCCGCGACGGTCATCGCCAGCGCCAGCCCGTCCGCCTGCGGGAAGCGCTGCCCCGTACGGGCGGAGAGCAGGATGTACGCGGCCCAGAGCCCACCGGCGGCCAGCGCGCACCCCGCGCCGACCAGATTCAGCCCGTCGAACCCCGCACGCCCCAGCAGCGCCACCCCGCCGAACGCCAGCGCCGCCCACAACAGGCTGAGCAGCCGCCGCGAGGTGGCCACCGACAGGACCAGCGGCCCGAGGAACTCCAGCGTGACCGCCGCACCCAGCGGAATCCGGTCGATCGCCTGATAGAAGAGCGAGTTCATCCCCGCCAGGGCCACCCCGAAGGCGAGCACCGTCCCCCAGTCGCCCCGCGAGTGGCCGCGCACCCTGGGCCGGCAGGCGATCAGCAGCACCAACGAGGCGACGACCAGCCGCAGCGTGACGACCCCGAGCGCCCCGGCCCGCGGGAAGAGCAGCACCGCCACCGACGACCCGAACTGCAGCGACACGATGCCGCCGATCACCAGCGCGACCGACCCGATCCGCCCGCGCGCCCCCGCGGCACCGGCACCCGCGGCCCCGGCCTCCGCCGTCAGCACCTCCGGCGAGGCCGGCACAGCATGCGGAACCGCCACGTCCCCGGAGGTCAACGCGGTGGCACCCGCCGTAACGGACGCGCCGGATGCCCCCTCACGGGGCGCAACAGCGGAAGAGTTGTCAAAGGGGAGGGAGGTGGCGGATTTGCGTCCCTGAGGACCATCGGCAGAAGCATGCACATCCCCACGCTAAAGCCCGCTCATCCGGTCCGTGAAATGCCTTTCTCCCCCTTGTTATGCTCCGCGCGCATGACCATCGAGCTGCGTCACTTCCGCTGCTTTCTCGCCATCGCGGACACCCTGAGCATCACCCGCGCCGCCGACCGCCTGCACCTGACCCAGCCCGCCGTCTCCCGCACGCTCCGCCAGCTCGAACAGGAACTGGGCCTCCGGCTCGTCGACCGCTCCACCCACCACCTCGCCCTCACCCCCGACGGCGCCGCCTTCCGCGACCAGGCGGCCATCGCCGTCACCGCCTTCGACCGCGCCCTGCGCCTCGGCCGGCACCCCGCCTGGCCGCTCCGCCTGGGCCACGCCTGGTCCGCCGCCGGTACGGACACCACCGCCCTGCTCCGCCGCTGGCAGCAGGCCCACCCCGACACCCCGCTCGAACTCCTCCGCATCGACGACCGCACGGCCGGCCTCGCCCGCGGCGACGTGGACGCGGCCCTGCTCCGCGGCGAGGTCAACGCCCCCGACCTGCTCACCGCCCGGCTGACCACCGAACCCCGCGTCGCCGGCCTCCCCGCCGACGACCCCCTGGCCGGCCGCACCTCCCTCTCCCTCACCGACCTCTCCTCCCGCACCATCGCCCTCAACACCGTCTCCGGCACCACCACCCTCGACCTGTGGCCCGCCACGGCCCGCCCCACGTCCACCCTCCCCATCGCCAACCAGGACGACTGGTTCGCCGCCATCACCGCCGGCCGCGCCGTAGGCGTCACCACCACCGCCACCGCCGACATGTACCCCCACCCCGCCATCGCCTACATCCCCCTCCCCGAAGCCCCACCCGTCCCCGTCCTCCTCGCCTGGCGCAACGCCCCGGGCCACCCCCGCATCCCGGACCTGATCCAACTGGCGCGGGAGGTGATGGGCCGATCCGACCAAGGGCCCTCCCACCTGTGACCAAGGGGGCCCCGATACCCTCCCGCGCCGCGGGGGTGGGCGGCCGGTGTCGGCAGCGCGGTAGATGACTGACTCCGCCGTCCGAAGCCCGCCACCCTCCAAGCGGGACGCGCCCCGTCAGGCCGTACGCCTACGAGCCCTGCCGTACGCGTAAGTCGTGTCCTACGAGTCGTGTCCTACGACTACGAGTCCTGTCGTACGGCTACGAGTCCGGTCGTGCGACCACGAGTCTCCTGTCGTAAGCCGGGCCGGCACCCGCCGCCGGACGCCCCGTCAGTCCGAGCTGAACTTCTTCACCACGGCCCAGATCACGACGATGATGCCGATCGCCAGGATGAGCCATTCCCACCAGTCGAGGACGCCGTCGCCGCCGCCTCCGTAGGTGCCGCTGTGGTGGTAGTGGTGGGTGTGGTGGGAGCCACGGGCCAGTAGCTCGTAGGCGAGGTCCCCCGTCATCGGCTTCATGGGGCGGAGCGTAGGGGGAGGCGAACGGGGGCGCCATGGCGGCACGGGTTCTGTGACCCGGATGAGATACCCGCGGAGGCGTACGGACCTACGGGCCCATGGCCCTACGGGCCCGTGGGGCTCAGGCGGGGAAGTTGCGGGCGATCCGGCGCCAGGTGAGTTCCAGCAGGGCCGAGGCCACGACGGCGATGGCGACGGCCGCCCACGGCATCGTCGTGCCCACCAGGCGGAGGTCGAAGAATGCCTGCAGCCAGGGAGTGGCGAGGACGACGAGGAAGGCCACGGCCATGGTGAGGACCAGGGCGATCCGCCACCAGGTGTAGGGGCGGGCGATGATCGCCAGGACCCACAGCGCGGTGAGGAAGAGGGTCAGGGTCGCGGCGCTGGTCTCGGCGGCGAGGGAACCAGGGCCGGTGTAGTGGGCGCGGGCCAGGAGGTAGGTGGCGAAGGCGGCCAGGCCGGTGATGAGGCCGGAGGGGATCGCGTAGCGCATGACCCGGCGGACGAAGTGTGGACGGGCGCGTTCCTTGTTCGGGGCGAGCGCCAGGAAGAAGGCGGGCACACCGATCGTCAGCGTGGAGAGCAGGGTGAGGTGGCGGGGCAGATACGGGTACGGAATCTGCCAGCAGGCCACCAGGATGGCGAGCAGCACCGAGTAGACGGTCTTGGTGAGGAAGAGCGTGGCGACGCGCGTGATGTTGCCGATGACGCGGCGGCCCTCGGCAACCACCGAAGGAAGGGTCGCGAAGCTGTTGTTGAGCAGCACGATCTGCGCCACCGCGCGGGTGGCCTCGGAGCCGGAGCCCATGGAGACGCCGATGTCGGCGTCCTTGAGGGCGAGCACGTCGTTGACGCCGTCACCGGTCATCGCGACCGTGTGGCCGCGGGACTGGAGGGCGCCGACCATGTCGCGCTTCTGCTGCGGCGTGACCCGGCCGAAGACCGTGCCCTCGTCGAGTGCATTCGCCAACGCGTCCCGCCCGGTGGCGAGTTGGGGGAGCCGGCGGGCGTCCACGGGGGCGTCGGCGCCCGACAGCCCGAGTTTGCCGGCGACCGCACCCACCGAGACCGCGTTGTCGCCGGAGATGACCTTGGCGTGCACCCGCTGCTCGGCGAAGTAGCGCAGGGTGTCGGGCGCGTCGGGGCGCAGCCGCTGTTCCAGAACGACCAGCGCGGTCGGGCGGACGTCCCGGGCGACCTCGGGATCGTCCAGCTCCCGGGTGGCGCGGGCGAGGAGGAGGACGCGGAGGCCCTGGGCGTTGAGGTCGTCGGTCTCGGTGAGGGCGGGGTCCGCCGGCGGCAGGAGGACATCGGGGGCGCCCAGGAGCCAGGTGCTGGACTCACCGTGCGGGTCGTTGAAGGACGCGCCGCTGTATTTGCGGGCGGACGAGAACGGCAGTGACTGGGTGCAACGCCAGGACCCGTCCGCAGGGTAGGCGTCGATAACTGCTTGGAGCGAGGCGTTGGGCCGGGGGTCGGCACCACCAAGGGCACCGAGGACCTGCCGGACGTAGGCCTCGTCCAGGGAGGGGGTGTGGGTGGAGGGCGTGTGGGTGGAGGGCGTGGGGGCGGGGGGTTCGTTGGCGGAGGGGGTGGGGGCGGGAGTGGCGGTGGGGGGCTCGTTGACGTGGGGCGTGGTCGCGGGGGACGCGTCGGTGCGGTCGAGGATGCGCAGGTCACAGACGTCCATGCCGCCCTCGGTGAGGGTGCCGGTCTTGTCCAGGCAGACGACATCGACCCGGGCCAGCCCCTCGATGGCGGGGAGTTCCTGGACCAGGCACTGTTTGCGGCCGAGCCGTACGACACCGATGGCGAAGGCCACGGAGGTCAGCAGCACCAGCCCCTCGGGAATCATCGGGACGATTCCGGCGACCATCCGGCGGATCGCGGCGTCGCCGGACAGCCCGAGGGTGAGCAGATGGCTGAGGATCAGCCCGAGCGCGGTCGGGATCATCATCCACGTCACGTACTTGAGGATCCGGCTGATCCCGGTGCGCAGTTCGGAGTGGACCAGGGTGAAACGGCTGGCCTCCTCCGCGAGCTGAGCGGCGTACGCCTGGCGGCCGACCCTGGTCGCGGTGAAGGCACCGCCGCCGGCCACCACGAAGCTGCCGGACATCACCGGGTCCCCGGGCTTCTTCACCACCGGGTCGGCCTCACCGGTGAGCAGCGATTCGTCGATCTCCAGCCCGTCGGTCTCCACCACCTCGCCGTCCACCACGGCCTTGTCGCCGGGCCCGAGCTCGATGACGTCGTCGAGGACGACCTCGGAGGTGGGAATACGTGATGCGGTGCCGTCCCGGCGGACGGTCGGCTGCGCCTCGCCGATGACCGCCAGCTTGTCGAGGGTCCTCTTGGCGCGCAGTTCCTGCACGATGCCGATGCCGGTGTTGGCGACGATCACGAACCCGAACAGTCCGTCCTGGATCGGCCCGACGACGAGAATGATCGCGAAAAGCACGCCGATGATCGCGTTGAAGCGCGTAAAGACGTTGGCCCGGACGATCTCAACAGCCGACCGCGACGACCGCACAGGCACGTCATTGACCTCACCCCGCGCGACGCGCTCAGCAACTTCCTCGGGGGCCAGTCCGGCCAGCGAGCCGGGGCGGAGGCTGGGGCTGGGGCGGAGGCTGGCGTGGGGGCTGGGGTGGGGTGGGCGACTGCCGGGGGCGGGGGCGACTGGGGGCCGGTCGGCGGGCTCGTGATCCGTCGGGGTGTCGGCCGGCTCACGATCGGGCCGTTCCCCGGCGGCCGCCACGGAGTCGCATTCGGTCGGCTCACGGGCGGGCGGTTCCGGGTTGGCCGCTGGGGAGCCGGTCGGCTCACGATCGGGCCGTTCCCGATTGGCCGCCGCGGAGTCGCAGTCGGTCGGCTCACGATCGATCGGCTCGCGGTCGCTCGCTTCGCCCGGCCCGTCCGCCACCGAGGCAGTGGGCCCGCCGGGCGCACGCTCACTCCACTCCCCCGGTTCACCACCGGTCCCCGGTGCCCCCTCAGCCCCCGGTTCACCATCGGTCGATTTCCGGCCACCCGCTTCGACGCTCGATTCGCCGCCCAATTCGACGATCGATTCACCGCTCGGCCCGGCACCCGGCTCGCCACCCGGTTCGCCGCTCGGGTCACTCGATACGGGATGCTCGGTTCCGGTTCTGCCCCGCTCCGTCATGCCCTCGACGTTACGGGCGGAATGCCCGGATTACCCGTCGACTGAGCGCCCGCACGAGAAGCGGACCGGAAGGGGAAACAGGGACAAGAAGGGGAACAAAAGGGGGGAGAGGCGCCCCGGACGACCGGACGGTCAGCGCGCGCCCATGATGATCGCCGCGGTCAGCGCGCATCCGTGATGGTCGCCGCCCGCTTGGCCGCCGCGTCACGCTTGATGGCGGCGTCCCGCTTACGGACGTACCAGATGCCCAGCAGGCCGAGCCCGCCGCCGGCCAGGCAGGTCCAGACCCACCAGGTGTGGCCTTGGTCGGCGAACCAGCCGTAGAAGGGGAGCTGACCGAGGAAGAGCACGAACCAGATGATGGTGCCGCCGGTGATCGTGCCGACGACGGGGCCCTCAAGAGGCGCCGGGGCCTCGCGCAGTTCGGACTTCTTCCACATAGTGCTCAGCTTACGGGGACCGGTCGGGCACCCTTCCACCAGACTTGCCATGGGGCACAACCCTTGCCCGCCAAGGGCCCACCAAGGGTCTACGCGCGGAGATAGCGATCAACGCATTGTTTATTCATACTGAACCTTTCTGGATCTGACTGGTTTGGATCGTCGATTCATCCAACGTGATCCGGTTAGTGATGTCTCTGTACGTGTTCCGGGCCCTTGGGCCCCTGCGCCTGCCCAGGCCCGTCCGACTGAGGTCCCGCATGTCCCCCTCGGCCACCACGCCGGTCGACACCCTCGAGAACCCGCCCCCGCAGCCCCCGAAGAACGGTTTCGACCGGTTCTTCAAGATCTCCGAGCGGGGGTCCACGGTCAGCCGTGAACTCCGCGGCGGACTGGCCACGTTCTTCGCGATGGCCTACATCATCGTGCTGAACCCGATCATCCTTGGCTCCGGAGTCGACAAGTTCGGCCACCATCTCGACAACGGGCAGCTGGTCACCGCCACCGCCCTGATGGCCGGCCTGAGCACCGTCCTGATGGGCGTGATGGGCAACGTCCCGATCGCCATCGCCGCCGGCCTCGGCATCAACGCCGTGGTCTCGCTCCAGCTCGCCCCCAAGATGAGCTGGCCGGACGCGATGGGCATGGTCGTGCTCGCCGGTCTGGTCCTGATGATCCTGGTCGCGTCCGGCCTGCGGCAGCGCGTGATGGACGCGATCCCCAACGGGCTGCGGCGCGCCATCGCGATCGGCATCGGCCTGTTCATCTCGCTGATCGGCCTGGTGGACTCCGGCTTCGTCAGCCGCAACCCGGACGCCGCGCACACCACCGTCCCGATGGGGCTGGGCCAGGGCGGTCAGCTCAAGGGCTGGCCGGTGCTGGTCTTCGTCATCGGCCTGGCCCTGATGTTCGTGCTGGTCGTACGGAAGACCAAGGGCGCGATCCTGATCGGCATGGTCACCATGGCCGTCGTCGCGATCATCATCAACGCGGTCACCAACACCCCGGACGCGGCGTGGGGCCTGGCGGTCCCGAACGTCCCGGACAAGATCATCGGCGCCCCGGACTTCGGACTGATCGGCCACATCAGCCTCTTCGGCGGCTTCAAGGAAGTCGGCGTGCTCACCGGCTGCCTGTTCGTCTTCACCGTGCTGCTCTCCGGCTTCTTCGACGCGATGGGCACCATCATCGGCGTCGGCGAGGAAGCCGGACTGACCGACGGGAACGGCAACCTGCCGGGCATGGGCCGGATCCTGATGGTCGACGGCATCGCGGTTGCGGGCGGCGGCTTCGGTTCCGCCTCCGCCAACACCTGCTTCGTGGAATCCACGGCCGGTGTCGGCGAGGGGGCCCGGACCGGGCTGGCGAACCTGATGACCGGCGGCCTCTTCCTGCTGGCGCTGATCTTCACGCCGCTGGCGACGGTGGTGCCCTCGCAGGCCGCTACCCCCGCGCTCCTCGTCGTCGGCTTCCTGATCATGGCTGCCAACGTGCGGGGTATCGACTGGGGTGACTCCACCGTCGGGATCCCCGCATTCCTGACGATCATCTCGATGCCGTTCACCTACAGCATCACCAACGGCATCGGCATCGGCGTGCTCGCGTACATCCTGCTGCGGACCGCCACCGGGCGCTTCAAGCAGATCCCGTGGCTGCTGGACGTCGTCGGCCTCTGCTTCCTCGTCTACTTCCTGCTGCACCCGATCGAGCTGGCGCTCGGGGTCAAGTAGCAAGCAGTAGGCGGCAAGTAGTCGCCGGCGCCGCCTCCCCCGCCGCCTGCCTCCTTCCTCTACGGCAACGAACACGGAGAGTTATTCGTTCCCGTCAGATTGTAGCGGAGAGTGAAGTTTTTAGGGGTGTCCGTTCTGGGTTTTGAGGCAGCCGTTCTGGGTCTTGGGGCGGGGGTTGGATGCCCCGGGATGTCCCCCTGGGTGCCCAGGTGGCCGTTCGATTCCTGGATGACGTGACCGGGTGGCCGTTTCCTGGCGTCCGGGCGGCCACTTCCCGACGTCCGGGTGATCGTTCGCCGATCGCCTGCCGGATCGTCAATCGCTTGCGGGATTGTCAGGTGGTCGCGCCCCAGACGCCGAGGCGCTTGGTCTCGTCGACCGAGGATTTGAAGCGTTCGTCGAAGTCTTCGCGGATGAGCGTCCGGACGACATAGTCCTGGACGCTCATTCCGCGTTTTGCGGCGTGCTGCTGAATGCGCTCCAGCAGCTCCCCGTCCACGCGCAGGCTGAGCACTCGCGATCCCATACGGACACGGTCCCGCCCCCGAGCGGTCAGGTGTGTCACTTTCCGCCGCGTCCTCACTCGTATGGGTGATCCGCGGGGAGCAGCACCTCCTCGCTTTCCTTAGAGAGGGTAATGAGTTATGCTAAAGACCATGCCGGAACTGTCCCACTCCCAGCCGGAAGGCGGGGAGGGCTCCCCAGAGGACGCGGCCGCGGTCAATGCCCTGCGGTCCGCCGTGATGCGCCTGTCCCGCCGTCTGAAGCATCAGCGGGTGGACGAATCGCTGACGCCGACCGAGATGTCGGTGCTCGGGATGCTGGCCCGGTGCGGCCACGCCACCCCCGGCGAGCTGGCACGCAAGGAGCATGTGCAGCCGCCGTCGATGACCCGCATCGTGGCCATGCTGGAGGCCAAGGGACTGGTCCGGCTGGAGCCCCACCCCGACGACCGCCGCCAGAAGGTCGTCACCCAGACCGAAGAGGCCGAGGCGATGTTGGAGGAGAGCCGCCGCCGGCGCAACGCCTGGCTCGCCGAGCTGGCCTCCGGACTGGACGAGGACGAGTGGGCCAAGCTCCGGGCCGCCGCGCCCGTACTGGAGAAGCTGGCACAGCTGTAGCGAACACGAGGCCGAGGAGGCGAACCCACTTTGAGTACGGGATCCGGAGCACACTCCGCCCCCGCACCGAACTCCCACGACTACACGATTCACGACGACTCGGTTCTTGACCCCGTCGTTTCTGACGACGTGGTTGCTGACGACACGGCCCCTGACCACATCGTTTCTGGCGGTACGGTTCGCGAGGACGCGAACGTGGGGGCCTCCGCTCCGGCCGACGCGGCCGCGCCCGCCGTGGTCACCGCAGCCACCTCGGTCACCACGCCCTCGGCCGATGCGGCCGCGCCCACCGCGGACGCCCGTACCGCCTCAGGTGCTCGTACCGCCGCAGGTGCCAATTCCGCCACGGGCACCCCTGCCGTCGCAGGCTCCCGTGCCGGCCGTCGTGCGCGAATAGCCACCGGAACAGCCACCGGAATAGCCACCGGGGGCGGCGTTCCCGCCTCGCCCGCCTCATCCGCCTCACCGCGGAAGGGCACGTTCAGCTCTCTGCGGATTCGTAACTACCGGCTGTTCGCCACCGGGCAGATGGTGTCCAACACCGGGACGTGGATGCAGCGCATCGCCCAGGACTGGCTGGTGCTCAGCCTCACCGGGTCCTCCGCCGCGGTCGGTATCACCACCGCGCTGCAGTTCCTGCCGATGCTGCTGTTCGGCCTTTACGGCGGGGTGATCGCCGACCGCTTCACCAAGCGCAAGCTGCTGCTGCTCACCCAGTCCGCGATGGGCCTCACCGGCCTCGCCCTCGCCGTGCTCACGCTCACCGGCCAGGTCCAGGTGTGGCACGTCTACCTGGTCGCCTTCCTGCTCGGCATGGTCACCGTCGTCGACAACCCGGCCCGCCAGGCGTTCGTATCGGAGATGGTCGGCCAGGACGAACTGCGCAACGCCGTCAGCCTCAACTCCGCCAACTTCCAGTCCGCGCGCCTGATAGGTCCGGCCGTCGCCGGTGTTCTGATCACCGCCTTCGGCAGCGGCTGGGCCTTCCTCTTCAACGGCCTGTCCTTCGTGGCACCGGTCGCCGGTCTGCTGATGATGCGGACCGCCGAACTCCACAAGGTCGACCGCGTTCCGCGCAGCAAGGGCCAGCTGCGTGAGGGCCTGCGCTATGTGTCCGGCCGTCCCGACCTGATATGGCCCATCGTTCTGGTCGGGTTCATCGGCACCTTCGGCTTCAACTTCCCGATCTGGCTGACCGCGTTCGTCTACCACGTCTTCCACCAGGGCGCCGGCACGTACGCGCTGTTCAACGGCCTGATGGCGGCCGGCTCGCTGATCGGCGCGCTGCTCGCGGCCCGCCGAGGCAGCTCGCGGCTGCGGCTGCTGGTGGGCGCGGCGCTGCTCTTCGGCCTCCTGGAGGTCACCGCCGCACTCGCCCCGTCCTTCTGGGTGTTCGCGGCACTGCTCGCCCCGATAGGCATGGTCGGCCTGACGATCAACGTCACCGCCAACTCCAGTGTCCAGATGGCCACGGATCCGCTGATGCGGGGCCGGGTGATGAGCCTGTTCATGATGGTCTTCATGGGCGGCACCCCGCTGGGCGCCCCCATCGTCGGCTGGATCACCGATGCCTTCGGCGCCCGCATCGGCTTCCTGACCGGCGGCCTGATCTCCATGGCGGCCGCGGCCCTCATCGGCCTGATCCTCGCCCGGGTCGGTGGCCTCCGCCTCAAGATCGACCTGCGCCCCGGCCACCCGCACGTCAGGTTCGTGCCCCGGGTCGCCGTCAGCACACGGTCCGAGGAACAGGAAATGGCCTCGGCGGCGTAGGGCGCTGTAGGGGGCGGCGGCATACGGGAGGCTCGGCCGGGCGGCCGGGCGGC
>NZ_JBHWDV010000087.1:0-20244 GCF_042734445.1 Streptomyces sp. NPDC059649 | reverse complement strand
GCCGGATCGATCCCTTTCGACGCACGACGCAGCAGCGGCTCCAACGGCCATCCTCGCGTCAACATGCAGGTTGCTAGCGGGAGATGAGCCATACAGGCCCCCTGTTATGGTGCGCGTGTGTCATCGATCAAGCAGTTCCAAGTCACCTTTGACTGCGCAGAACCTGAGCGCGTCGCTCGTTTTTGGTGCGAGGTGTTGGGGTACGTCGTAGCGCCGCCACCGGCGGGGTTCGCCACGTGGGACGATTTCGACCGCTCCCGGCCTCCGGAGGATCAGGGTTCGTGGTTCGCCTGCAGTGATCCCTCAGGTGTGGGCCCGCGACTGTTCTTTCAGCGCGTTCCCGAAGGCAAGGTCGTCAAGAATCGGGTGCACCTTTGCGTGCGGGTCGGCACCGGGCTCGTGGGTGAAGAGCGCCTCGCCGCGCTTGAGGCCGAGTGCGCACGGCTGGTCCCGCTCGGCGCGGTACGCGTACGGCTGCTGTATGACGGCAACGATTCGTGCATCGTGATGCAGGACATCGAGGGCAACGAGTTCTGCCTCGACTGAGCACCTCCCGGCCGGCGAGGTCGGAAGCCGCCCCCTGGGCCTCTGGGCTCCTGGGCTCCTGGGCTCCTGGCCTCCTGGTAAAAGGGTCTACCCTAGGGCCTGTTGCGAAAGTGGGTCGTCTGTCAGACCTGCCTGGGATGCTCTGAGCATGGAAATGACACTGCAACTGACGATCGACTGCTCCGATCCGCAAAAAATGGTGACCTTCTGGGCCGACGCCCTGGGCTACGTGCCTGAGCCTCCGCCGGGCGGGCACACCACGTGGCGTGCTTACTGGGCGGCGATGGGAGTGCCCGAGGCAGAGTTGCCGGCCGGTGCCGGGGACATTCCGGAGTCGATCATCGATCCCGCGGGACGTGGACCGAGGGTGTGGTTCCAGCAGGTTCCGGAGCCGAAGGTCGCCAAGAACCGGTGGCACTTCGACCTGAAGGTCGGCGGTGGCCGTGACGTCCCACTGGACGTCCGCACGCAGCGGGTCAAGGCTACGGTGGAACGGCTGGTCACAGCTGGTGCCACCGTGCTGCGGATCAAGGATGAGCCGGACATGGGGCTCTACGCCGCCGCCATGCAGGACCCCGAGGGCAACGAATTCGACGTCGTCTGAGAGCCGTTGCGACGGCGCTGGTCACAATCACTCGTTCACGGCTGCGACCAGCACCGTCGCCTCGTAGCGGACGGAAAGCTTGCCGTACCTCGTAGCCACCGCCCGGTGCCTCCTCAGTCGGCTGATCCCGCACTCGACCGCAGGCGCTCGCGGAAATCCACCGCATCGAAACGCGGCGGTCGGCCACCCCCAGCAGGCAGTTCACTCTGGCCGCCTTCGCGGCGGCGGGATGACCAGGCCGCTGCCCCGGTACCGCCGTCCGCCATGACCGCGCGCCGGCCCACGGCGGCCTACGCACCGGTCACTTCCCACGCCTTGCCGTCGTTACGGTCGCCGATGACCGGCCGGCCGGCGGCGCGACGAGTCGGGCGCCGGCATCGATGACGACCTGGTGGCTGGTCGAGTACCTGAAGTTCTTCGACTGCTGCGGCGACCGTCTACCGCCGCAGCAGCCCCGCGTGAGACCAGAGTGCCGTCGACGATCAGCACGACATCCTTATACGGAACCGCCTGCGGGGCCCGAGCGCGAACGGCCGCCCGAGAAGGCCGATACGCGGTCAGCGGCCGACGTCAGCACCTCAACGGTGGGACGAACTGTCGCGGCGTCAGTTCGTACGCCAGTAGGAGCCGTCCTTTCTGCTCGCACCCTTCAACGCGTCACCACCCGCGACGACTTTGCCCGCACGACCACACACAGGCAGCAGCCACCCCAGCCTGGATCGGTGAGGCCCGCCAACTGATCAGCCACGAGATCGCACGGCACCTCGCCCCAGCCGCACGCCGACCCGGAAGACAACGAAGCTGTGTCGGACCGCCGGCCGACCCCAAAGGCAACCCATGCTCCCTCACACCAGGCGCCGGCCGACCCGAAAGGCAACCCATGCTCCCTCACACCAGGTGCCGGCCGACCCGAAAGGCAACGAAGGCTGTGTCGGACCGCCGGCTGGGCCGGCCCGGAACCCGCTCGGCGGGGAACGCCCAACCAGAGCCGCGACGGCTCGTTCGGCCCGCGCTTTGAGGTGGCAAGGCGAGAGGACCACGTCGCTGCTCCACACCTGGCTGCTCGACCTGCCCGGAGGTTCAGTTCCAATGTCCCGCGGCAGCGGTCTTGGTGACGAAGGACTCGAAAGTCCTGGGGGGTCGGCCAAGGGCTCGTTCCACGCCGTCAAAGAGCGCGGCGCCCGCGCCGTTCGCGATGGCGACCAGCAGCCCCGTCAGCAGCTGGGCGACGTCGCGTTCGGCGCCGGCGGCGACCTGGCGCTCGACGAAGTCCGCCGCCGCCACGTCCACGTGACGGATCGTACGGGCGGTGGCGTGGGCGATGAGGTCGGCCGCCTCACCGAAGCTGATGGCCCGTGGGCCGGACAGGTCGTAGACACAGCCGCTGTGGTGGTCTTCGGTCAGCGCCGCCACGGCGACCTCGGCGATGTCCTCGGCGTCGATGAACGGCGTGCGCCCGTCACCGGTGGGCAGGGCCAGGGTGCCGGCGAGGATCCCGGGCCGCCAGGGTCCCTCGCTGAAGTTCTGCGCGAACCACTGGGGGCGCAGGATGGTCCAGTCGACGCCGCAGCCGCGCACGGCCTGCTCGGCGGCATGCAGGGGATGGCCCTCCTCGCCCGCGCGTGGGGCGGACAGCAGCACCAATCGTCGTACGCCGCAGGCGACCGCCTCGGTCACCAATCGGGGGATGCGCGCTGCGTGGTCCGTGCTCGCCGACAGGCGGGGCTCCACGAGGTAGACGGCAGTGACGCCATCGAGCGCGGGCGCCCAACTCGCCGCATCGTCAAGGTCGAAGCGCACGTCGCCGCCGCTGCGGGACGTCGTGCGGACCGGCAGGCCGGCGGCCTTGAGGCGCCGGGCAACGCGACTGCCGGTCTTGCCGGTGCCGCCGAGGACAAGAAAGGAGTTCATGGCGTCCAGACAACCCCACAGGCCTATGGACGATCCATGGGAGACCGTCGCAGATCCCTTTGTGATCGTCTAGCGTGGGAGCGTGGACGTGCTGAGCGATCTGTTGCACCGGGCCCGGGCCAGGAACGCGATGGTCAGGCAACTGATCCAACGTCCCCCGTGGTCACTGACCTTCACCGACCCTCCACCGCTCACGGTCGTCACCACGCTCGCCGGTGACGCGTCGGTGCGCATCGACGACACGGACACCGCATCGGTACCGCTCGCGGCGGGCGACATCGCCCTCATCACCCGCCCCCGCCGGTACACGATCGCCGATGCCCCCACCACCCCGCCCCAGGTCGTGATCCACGGGCGGAGCAAACGCGTCGTCGACACCTCCACGCAAGCGCCGGACACGCAGCGGAACCTGGCGCCCCGCACCTACGGCGACGGTCTGCCCGGGGCCACGATCATGCTCCGCGGCGCCTACGACCTCCGCGGCGACGTCGGCGACCGTCTCCTGGACATGCTGCCGCCGCTGGCGGTCGTACCCGCCGGGCCGGCGACCCGGGCGGCACTGGACCTGCTCGCCACGCAGGCCACCCGCGACGAACCCGGTCAGGACGCCGTGCTGGACCGGCTGCTGGACCTCCTCCTGGTGCTGGCGTTGCGGGCCTGGTGCGCCGCCACGCAGACGGCGCCCGCCTGGTACCAGGCGCTGTCCGATCCGGCGATCGGCCAGGCGCTGCGCCTGCTGCACCAGCAACCAGCCCACCGGTGGACGGTCGCCGAGCTGGCCGCCCGGGTCGGCACGTCCCGCGCGGCGTTCGCCGCCCGCTTCACCGCGCTGGTCGGCCAGCCCCCTCTCACCTACCTCACCAGCTGGCGCATGACCCTGGCGGCGGACCTGCTGCGAAACGCCGAGACGACCGTCGCCGCCGTGGCCCGCGAGGTCGGATACGAAGATCCCTTCGCCTTCAGCGTGGCGTTCAAGCGCAACCGGGGTGTCAGCCCCTCCCTCTGGCGCCGCCGGACCCACTGACACGGCCCCGAGAGGTCCTCCACCCCAAGAAGGCACGGCCTTCCACGGCGCCCGAGCTTTACGTGCCGGGCTCCGACCCCACTTCCCGGGCCCACCACCTGGTGCGCTGCAGGTCTTCAACCAGCCTCTTTCGGTTGTCGCCCGCGTCGCTGTCCAGGCTCACGTCGCCGTACAGCTTCAGTGTTTGCTTGGGTCCGAGCTTGTCGAAGAAGGCCGTGGAGAAGGCGGGGTCGTTGTGATGATGGGAGAGAATCCTGTCGAGTTCTCTCAGGTCCGCGTCCGACATCTTGGACCCCTTCTTCAGGAGCCGGGCGGCGTAGTCGGCGTCAGCGGGACTCCAGGGAGGTGGCGACCTTGGAGTTGAAGTCGTTCTTGTCGTGGCCCAGATCACGCCGTAGCGCGCGTGCGGTGCTGGCGTCGATCTCGTCGGCCTCGTCGAGGACGGCACCGATGAGCGCCGCGAACATCTGTACCTTCAGTGCCCGGTCATCGAAGATCCCGGAGTCACTGTCATCCGCGTCGGTGACCTCGCCGTTGTCGCTGACGTGCAGTTTCTGCTTCTTCGCGTCTTCATGGACGAGCTGGTGCAGCTTTTGCTGACATTTCTTCAGGCCGGTGTGTGCCTCGGCCAGAGCCGGCCGGATCGCTTTGGCTTCGGCGCTGGCGTCGGATATCTCCTGGCCTGTTTCCTTTACCACTGCACCGGCAGCTGCGGCGGTACCGTCGGAGCTCTGCCATCCGGCTGCTCGGAAAGGGCGTTCGACGGGGCCGGACACCGAAGGGACTGGACTCGGGGCGGCGGACGGACATCATCGTCCGCTCATTGGCCGACTCGGCCTGCTGGTAGTTGTCCGCCGTGGCAGCGCATCTGTCGTGCAGTGAACGACACCTGTTGACCAGAGCCGTCGTCTGGCTGCGCCAAGAATCCACCACTTGGTTCAGCGCGGCCCCCAGCGAGCTGCTCCAGTACTGCCCCTTCAAGGAGTCGGCGGCAGCTCTTGTGGCGTCCTCGGCCCGCGTACCGGCCGTCCGGACATCGCCGGCTAATTCGTTGGCGCCGTGCCCTGCTCGCCTCAGCGATGCCCGTTCCTCGATCCGCGTCGTCCCCGCGGCCCCGCCGGGCGGTGGCCCGCCCATGGGCGGCCCTGGAATAGGAAGCATGTCGCCACAATCCCCCGTACCGCATCTACTGGCATGGTCCTGCCATCCACCGTAGGCCGGAGGCGAACCGAGCCATGAAGATCAAGCCACCCTCGCCTGGAGGCACGCCCGGCAACCGGGACCCACCGGGAAAATGCGCGATGCGCCCTCCTCGTGAACCGATCGGACTGGCTTCCTGCAATGGAACTCAGCACAGCCATGCCGTGCTGCCACTGTCAGCTGATCACTTGAGTCGGCAGTGCAGGCGTGAGAGTGGCGGCGGTTCCCTGTCGTGTTCGGCAGATGGAGCCCCTCCGCGGCCTTCTCCGGCTCTTGGTTGTGGTGTTGTCCTAGCCCTGATTGAGGAACCGATGCGTCCGTCCAGCGGAAGGCAGCTCAGCCGCTAGGGAAGCGTCATCCCTCTGGTGCGGCGCCTCAAATTCTTTCAGCTGCGAGCTTTCCTGAAGAGCCGCATCTTGTAGAAGGGGCTGGCAGAGTGACCAACGGGGCGGCTGGCCGGACTCGTTGTTTCTGTTCAGTGACGGAGCAGCCGCCCTCCTACCGCCGGGTCGCTGTCTGCTGTATCGGCCAGGAGGCCACGCCTGCCCGCGTCGAACAGGCTTGGGGTCGAGCACAAGCCACTGGTGGCAGTTCTGGCGACGCTGTACGACGCCCGAGGCGCGCGGGCTTCAGTCGCTGCTCAGGCCACCGAGAAAGCGCTGGTCAATGCAGGTGCAGCGACTGTGTTTCTCAATGGGGCGAACGAGTGCGTCCCGTTCAGGATTTGGGGAGCGTTATGCCCATCTCTCGCATGGCATCTGAGGCAGGTCCGCCTTCGGAGCGTTCGGTCGCGGGCTGACCGACGGCCTAGCTGGGCCCCGGGCACGGTGATGTTGAAGGGCTCGGAGCAGTTGGAGTTGACTCCGAGCCATTCGGGCGTGTGGTGTGTCAGGCCGCCCAGCCGACGGAGGAGACGTAGGTGTAGGCGTCCCAGTCGGTGCCGAGGGAGCCCTGGATGATCTCGTCCCAGATGGCTTCGAGCTCCTGGGTGTCGCCGGTGAGCCAGGCGTCGACGGCGCGGTCCCAGATGTTGCCCCGCACGTTGATGTCCCGGGCCTGCAGACCACGCTGCAGATCACGCCGATGACGCCGTTCGACCTGGGACTGGTCGGCCGGGTCGATCTCGATGCGGGTGCCCCGGCCGCCCTTGTTGAGCCGGCGCTTGAGGTCCGCTGCGACGTTGCGGCGGCGCAGGTCCCAGTAGGCGGCGTCCAGGCGGGCGAGGTTGCCCCGGTCGGGCGTCTGTTCCTCGGCGAGCCAGCGCATCAGGGTGCGAGGCCGGACGTGGATGCCAGCGCGGTCCATGGCTTCGTAGCCGGCGTCGGAGGCGGTCAGGTAGCGCAGGCGGGCGGCCAGACCGCGCTCGGAGTCGACGGAGGACTCGATGCCCCTCACCATCTTCTCGATGCCTTCCTTCAGGGCCTCGCCTCCGTGGATGCCGCGTGCCCGGTAGTGGCCCAGGTTCGTCCAGCGGCCTGCACCGGAGCCGGCCATCAGCGGGCCACCTTGCCGATGGTGTACTCACCGGAGGCCTTGGCGTCGCTGTGCTTGGAAGCGATGCGGTGGGCGGGGGCTCGGGGGAACGGTGGCGAACGACGGGTTCCGTTACGCCGTGCTCGGCCCACTGCAGGTGCGCTGCGCGGGCCGGACGGTCGAGCTCGGGCCCGGCAGGCCTCGGTCCTGGCGGTCCTGCTGCTGCATCTGAAACAATCCGGTACCGGCATCGGCGATCATCGACGCGGTCTGGGGTGAGCAGCCGCCGCGCGATGCCCGGAACACCCTGCAGACCAGCATCAGCCGTCTCCGCCGTGCCTTGCCGCCGGACGCTGGCGAGCCGGAGCCGCCCACCCGTGATCATGATGTCCGCCGTCGGTGAGCTGGACAGTGTCGTCCGCTGCCTGGAAATGGGCGCCGAGGATTACCTGCCGAAGCCCCTGGACCACCTCCTGCTGACCTCCAGGGTCAATACATCCTGCTGAAGATCCGGCTTGAGCAGGTGGAAAAGGTGCTCGCTGAGCTCACCGAGGCCGTGCAGGCCATGGCCGGCGGTGCGCTCCCGGCCGGGGCCCTGGACCAGGTCGCCGGGCAAACCGACTCGGTCGGCCGTCTGGCACGACAACTTCAGCAACTCGATGCCGTGACGTCGGAGCGGTAGACGCACGACACCGGGCCGGGCCGGCCCGCCACCCTGGAGAATCAATGATCTTCCGGCGCAACCCGCGCCGGCAGTAGGAGGGGACACACCGGCGCCAGCCCGTCTCTCCCGCTCCTCCACCACCCCCACCCCGCGTCCTCAGCCACCACACCGCCCCGCGTCCGGCGCCCGTTTAGGGGTCGTATCAGGGGTTCCCCTAACGACTGCCCCAGGGCACCGGGTGCACGGTGAAGGCATACGTCAACTCCCCGACACAGCCGACGGCGTGAAAAGAAATGGGGTGGACGTGATGACCAGGGTCGCTGTTCACCCACCACGGCCCTCTCGGGTGCCCCACCGGAAGCCCGCACCGCCTCCTGCCTCCACCGGCCGCCCACGGTCCCGGAGAGAAGCAAGGGCAGACAGATGTTCCCGAAACCGAAATCGTCCCCGAGCACGATCCGACAGCTCACGGTCGGCACGCCACTGGTGCCGTACGTCTTTTACTGGCCCGGGCCCCACACCAGTCCTCCCGCGTGGCGGCCCCGCCCCTGCCGTTCCAGCCTCCTGCTGCGGCGGATCCCGTCCGACTGGACCGCAACGTCATGAGTGCCGTCATTCGCAACCGTTGTGTCGCCGCTCGTGAGGGCGTACTGCTCCCGCTGTTCCGTCTGTTGTGGCGGCAGGCGACGATCGCTGCCGCGCGGATTGTTCAGCTGGCCCGGCAGCTGAGGACACACAGCAAAGTGGTCTCGCAGCCACTCGACCCGCATGTGCGCGCCGTGCCCCAAGCCCGGCGGATCATCCGGACCGAACTGGTCCGATGGGGGCTGCCCGGCCATGTCGAGATCGCCGAACTCCTGGTGAGCGAACTGGTCACCAATGCACTCCAGCACGCCTGGGGCCCCCTCCACCTTCGGATGTCCCACTCCCCCGCTTACCGGACGCTGCGCTGCGACATCGTCGACGGCTGCCCCTCTGCTCCGCCCGCCGACCGTCCACCCGCCCGCGCCGACGAGGAGCACGGCCGAGGGCTGCACCTGGTCGACCAGCTCTCGACCTGATGGGGCGCACGGCGCACCGCCGCCGGGAAGACCGTCTGGTTCGAGCTGCACACCCCCGGCCGCAGGGCCCGTCCACGACGAAAGCCGCAACCGGGAAGTGAGCCACCCGACTGACGTACCTCAACGGCACCGGCGGGGTCGCGCGTCCGGCTCGGGCGATGACAAGGCCTCCTCTCGTTCAGGCCGAAGGACTTCGAGCACGGGTACTGGGGCGATCGGCGTCGCGGGCGCTGTACCGCCGCACGGCCAGCGCGCCCCTTTTGGTCGGACCACATGCCATGTGTGACATAGTCGTGCCCCAAAGGGTTTCGGGAGGGAAGTGGCGTCATGGCCGTCGAGTGGGAGCCCGTCCGGCAGTCCCGCACCCACGAATTGGTGCTGGAGAGCATCGAGGCGCGGGTGCTGGCCGGTGAGCTCAAGGCCGGTGACCGGTTGCCGCCCGAGCGGGAGCTGGCGCCGGTGCTCGGCGTCAGCCGGTCCGCGCTGCGCGAGGCGCTGCGCGTGCTGGAGACGATCGGCGTGCTGGTCGCCCAGCCCGGTCGAGGCCCTGACGCCGGGGCGCGGATCGTGCGGCACCCCGACGACGCACTCGGCCGGCTGCTCCGCCTGCACTTCGCACTGGGCAGCTACCGCCTTGAGGACGTGTTGGAGGCACGGGTCACGCTGGAGCGGTCCAGCTTCCAGACCGCCGCCGGCCACGCCTCGGCGGAGGACCTGGAGGAGGCGGAGGCCCTCGTGCGGAGGATGCGGGCGCCCGGCGTCGAGGTCGTGGAGTTCAACGATCTCGACACCCGGTTCCACGTGCTGATCGCCCGGAGCTCCGGCAACCGGCTGACCTCCACCCTCACCTCGGCCGTGCGCGAGTCCGTGCGTCCGCTGATCCTGCGGGCCCTGGAGACGGTCGAGGACTGGCCGGCCGCAGCGGCCACCCTGAATGACCAGCACGCGGAGCTGCTGCGGCTGCTCCGGGTCGGCGAGGGTGCGCAGGCTGCCGATCTGGTGGAGGAGCACATCCGCGGGTTCCACGGCACGCTCGTGGACGACACCGAGCCGGAGCACGAGGGGGAATAGCGCGGTGGGAGGCACTGCCGCCGCGCAGAAGGGACACGCAGAGTAGCGGTGCGTGTGGGAGGAGCAGGGCGAGCCGCCTTGCTCCTCCACCCGTGTCAGGTGCTCTACGGCAGCATCCAGGACAGGGCCGGCAACGACTGCAGGTAGACCAGCAGTCCCAGCGCCGCAAGCATCGCGACGCTGTAGGCGACGACCTTGCGCAGCAGGGTCCGTTCGGAGCCGGGCTCCCCCACCGCGGTCGCCGCGATGGTCAGGTTCTGGGGGCTGACCAGCTTGCCGACCACGCCTCCGGAGGTGTTCGCGGCCACCAGGAGGGTCGGGTCGATGCCCGCGCTCTTGCCCGCGGTCTGCTGGAGGGTGGCGAACAGGGCGTTCGCCGAGGTGTCGGAGCCGGTGACGGCGGTGCCGAGCCAGCCGAGAGCCGGCGAGAGCAGGGCGAAGATTCCGCCGACCGTGGCGAGCCAGGTGCCGATCGCAACCGTCTGGCCGGACTGGCTCATGACGTAGCTCAGTGCCAGCACCGTGGCGACCGTGGCTATGGCCGTGCGCATGTTCTTGACGGTGCGCCCCGCGGCGAGCAGCGCGGTGCGGGCGGACATCGGGAACCGGTCGACGTCGCTCGCCAGGCTGTAGACGAGCGTCACCAGAAGGCCGGAGGCGATCAGCAAGGTGCCCGGGTTGCCGAGTACCTCCAGCTTGTAGACCGCGCTGGCGGCCGGAGAGCCGTCGCCGGCCAGCAGATTGCCGTACAGGCCGGGCCACTGGAACTCGATCTTGACGGCGCCGAGCAGCGCGGGGACGTCGAGCCCGTCGGCCTGGAGCTTGGCCAGTGCGAAGACGGCAATCACCAGGAGGTACGGCAGGACGGCCAGGCTCACCCGGCGCGGGGTCAGCGGCTCCGGATCGACCTGGGAACGCTGGGTGTCGGGGGTCTTCGGCGTCCAGAACCGCAGCATGATGACTGCGGCCGCGAACCCGGCCAGCGCGGAGACCACGTCGGTGAGTTCGTAGGCGAAGTGCGACGCGCACCAGAACTGGGCCACGGCGAAGACGACTCCGGTGACCAGGGCGATGGGCCACAGCTGCCGGAAACCGCGCACCCCGTCGACGAGGAAGAGCAGCAGCATCGGGACGAAGAGGGCAAGCAGCGGCGTCTGCCGACCGACCACCGCGGCGATGTCCTCGGGCGCGATGCCGGTGAGGTTGCCGGCCGTGGTGACGGGGATGGCCATGGCGCCGAAAGCAACCGGCACGGTGTTGGCGACCAGGACAGTCATGGCCGCCTTGAGCTTGGGCAGGCCGATCGCCATCAGCATCGCAGCGGTGATGGCGACAGGCGCCCCGAATCCGGCCAGGGCCTCAAGCAGGCCACCGAAGCAGAAGGCGATGAGCATCGCCTGGATGCGCAGATCGCCGCGGCCGATCGCACTGAAGGAACGACGCAGGTCCCCGAACCGGTTGCTCACGACGGTGAGTTCGTAGAACCAGAGGGCGGCAACGACAATCAACATCACCGGGAACAGACCGAAGAGCATGCCTTGGGTGGCGGACAGGACGCCGAGCCCTACCGGCATCCCGTAGCCCAGCACCGCGGTCAGTAGCGCGGTGACCAAGGCACCGAGTGCTGACTGGAGCGCCGAGCGCTTGGCCGCCATCAGCAGCACGAAGAAGACCGCGAGGGGCACGAGAGCGAGCAGGGCGGTGGCGGTGAGGCTCCCCCCGAAGGCGGTCACGTCAGGGGTGTAAGCCGCGAGGACGGCCGGTTGCGCTGTCAACAAGTGCGTGCTCCTTCGTGAGTGCGGGTGCTGCGGGGGCCGCCGCCGTCGGTGTCCCGTCCCGCCGGCCATGCCCGTGGTGCTGCCGAAGCGGCATCAGTAGGTCACCGATGACCTCACATGTCAATAAGGTCGGACCAAAGTGTGGCCAACGAAAGGGTCGGTGCCTACTATGGTCCGACCTAACTAGGGAGGCTCCATGCGCGTCGGACTCTTCGCCACCTGTCTGGGAGACACACTGTTCCCCGACGCGGTGAAGGCGACCGCGGTGCTGCTCGCCAGGCTGGGCCACGATGTGGTGTTTCCGCCGGAGCAGACCTGTTGCGGTCAGATGCACATCAACACCGGCTACCAGCGCGAACCCATCCCGTTGGTGCGGGCCTTCGCCGAGCAGTTCGGGGACTCGTCGCTCGACGCGGTGGTCATGCCGTCCGGATCCTGCGCGGGCTCGGTGCGCCACCAGCACGAGATCGTGGCCGAGCGGTACGGGGACGCGGCGCTCCGCGCCGGGGTCGCCGCCGTCAAGGCCAAAACCTACGAGCTGTCGGAGTTCCTCGTCGATGTGCTCGACGTGACCGACGTCGGAGCCTGGTTCCCGCACCGGGTGACCTACCACCCGACCTGCCACTCGCTGCGGATGCTGCGAGTGGGCGACAAGCCGCTGACGCTGCTGCGCGCAGTCGCCGGCATCGACCTGGTGGAGCTGCCGCAGTCCGACGCGTGCTGCGGCTTCGGCGGCACCTTCGCGGTCAAGAACGCGGACACGTCCAGTGCCATGCTCCGGGACAAGATGCGCGACGTGCTGTCCACCGGCGCGGACGTGTGCACGGCCGGCGACTCCTCCTGCCTGATGCACATCGGGGGTGGCCTGTCCCGCCTCAAGGCCGGGCCCCGCACCCTGCACCTGGCGCAGATCCTCGCCTCCACCCGCACCTCGCCCTTCCTGCTCCCGCAACCGGAGGCTGCCCGATGAGCCGCACCTTCCTCGGCATGCCCGCAGCCCCACCCCGCTCCCCGTACGGGACCGGCAATCTGCGCGGCGACCGGAAGTTCCCCGAGGCCGCCCACGACGAGCTGCGCAACGAGCAGCTGCGCGGCAACCTCCGCAAGGCCACCCACGCCATCCGCGCCAAGCGGCTCGCCGTCACCGGTGAACTGCCCGACTGGGAACGGCTGCGCGATGCGGGCTCGGCGATCAAGACGGAGACCATGAACCGGCTGCCCGAGTTGCTCGAACAGCTGGAGCGGAAGGTCACCGCGCACGGCGGCACGGTCCACTGGGCGCGCGACGGCGTCGAGGCCAACGAGATCGTCACCCGCCTGGTCCAGGAGACCGGCAGCGACGAGGTCATCAAGGTCAAATCGATGGCCACCCAGGAGATCGGCCTCAACGAACACCTCGCCACCCGCGGCATCACGGCGTACGAGACGGACCTCGCCGAGCTGATCGTGCAGCTCGCCGACGACAAGCCGTCGCACATCCTGGTCCCGGCGATCCACCGCAACCGCCACGAAGTCAGGGACATCTTCCGCACGGCCATCCCCGGCGTCGACCCCACTCTCGACTCCGTACCGGCACATCTGACAGCCGCGGCCCGGGCGTATCTGCGCCAGAAGTTCATGACGGTCCCGGTGGCCGTCTCCGGCGCCAACTTCGGCATCGCCGAGACCGGCACCCTGTCGGTGGTCGAGTCCGAGGGCAACGGCCGCATGTGCCTGACCATGCCCGACACCCTGATCACCGTCATGGGCATCGAGAAGGTGCTGCCGCGTTACCAGGACCTGGAAGTCTTCCTCCAGTTGCTGCCCCGCTCCTCGACCGGTGAGCGGATGAACCCCTACACCTCGATGTGGACCGGGGTGACCCCGGGCGACGGCCCGCAGGCGTTCCACCTGGTGCTCCTCGACAACGGACGCACCGCGGCACTCGCCGACCGGATCGGGCGGGAAGCGCTCCACTGCATCCGCTGCTCCGCCTGCCTCAACGTCTGCCCGGTGTACGAGCGGGCCGGCGGTCATGCCTACGGATCGACCTATCCCGGGCCCATCGGCGCTGTGCTCACCCCGCAGCTCGCCGGGATGGACGCCGCGAAGAACGACCCGAACAGCTCGCTTCCGTACGCCTCCAGCCTGTGCGGCGCCTGCTTCGACGCCTGCCCGGTGAAGATCGACATCCCGTCGCTCCTGGTCGAACTGAGGCACCAGCACACCGAGCAGGCCGGCACCACGGGGGAGAAGCTGGCGATGAAGGCCGCGGCAGCCGTCATGAAGCGGCCCGGACTGTTCACCGCCGTGCAGAAGGCTGCCGGACCCGGCGGCAGGCTGGTGGCCACACGGGACCGGAAGATCACGCGGCTCCCCGCGCCGTTCGACGGCTGGACCGACAGCCGGGACATCCCGGCCCCACCAAAGCAGACCTTCCGCTCCTGGCTGGCGTCCGAGGAGGGCGAAGCCGCCCTGCGGGCCGCCGCCGACGAGGGTGCCCAGCAGGGAAAAGATTCCTATGAGGAGGAGAACCGGTGACCGCTACCGCACGGGAGACGGTGCTCGGACGCGTCCGGGACGCCCTCGCCCGCTCCGGCCCCGCGGAGGTGACGATCCCCCGCGAATACCGCACCGGCCGTGCTCTGCCCGACGACGAACGACTCGCCCTCTTCGAGGACCGGCTGGCCGACTACAAAGCGCACGTGCGCACGTGCACCGCCGACCGCACCCCGGAGGTGATCGCCGAAGCCCTGCGGGAGCACGGCGCGCGCAGGACCGGGGCGCCCGCCGGCCTCGACGCAGCCTGGCTCGCCGCCTACGACGGCGAGGTCCAGTGGGACTCCGCGGACATCCCGGCCCACCAACTCGGCAAGCTGGACGGGGTGGTGACCGCATCCGCGGTCAGTTCCGCCGAGACCGGCACGATCTTCCTGGACGGCTCCCCCGATCAGGGCCGGCGCGCGCTGTCCCTCGTCCCCGACCTGCACGTCTGCGTCGTCGCCCTGTCGTCGGTGGTGGCCGGCGTGCCGGAGGCGGTCGCCCGGCTGGTCCCGGAGCGCCCGACAACACTGATCAGCGGACCGTCGGCCACGTCCGACATCG
The DNA here is from genome assembly GCF_042734445.1 of Streptomyces sp. NPDC059649. Lineage (NCBI taxonomy): Bacteria > Bacillati > Actinomycetota > Actinomycetes > Kitasatosporales > Streptomycetaceae > Streptomyces > Streptomyces sp. NPDC059649. The sequence continues at coordinate 5,828 of NZ_JBHWDV010000087.1, read as the reverse complement.
AGCTGGAGCGCGTCGAGGGGGTGCACGGTCCACGCACCCTGGTGGTGGTGATCCGCACCGACGCCTGAGCCAGGCCACGGGCCCCCGCCCGACGGCAGGGAACCGGACCGCGCCTTCATGAGGCCGGGGGCGCTAAGAGGTCGTTTTCTCCCTATGTTTCATCCCGGAATCTGCTGTTGATGTGGTTTGCGGGGTTGCGCCAGGAGACGGCCGCTTCGCCGGTGAGGCGGCGGGCCATGAGGTCGGTCATGGCCAGATGGATCACGGCTTCGGAGCGGGCGGGGAGGGTTTCGTAGTCACGGGCCAGGCGGCGGTGGAGCATGAGCCAGCCGTAGGTCCGCTCAACTGCCCAGCGTTTCGGTAACGGGGTGAACCCTCTGGTCCCGGGGGCGCGTGGTGATTTCCATGTCGATGCCGAGGGCGGCTGTAGTGCGTGTTTCTCATCCGCCGTGCTTCGGACCGGTGTTGGTGCGAGCCTTCACAGTGCGTGCGGTGACCCTGAAGGCGTGGCAGCCCTCAACGTCGCGAGCATCCATAGCTGGTCCGCAAGATGATTCGGAGGAAGCGGTCTGGGCCTCAGACGTGGAGCTCCCGCGGGAAGCCGGTCCAGCGGAGCTCGGCGGGGAGGTGGCCGGTGTCGTTGAAGAGGAGAACCGACGTGGGGCGGCCCGGCGCGTAGCGGATGACAGTCAGCGCCGCGTTGGCGTGGTTGATGCCCATCCAGCGCCACTTCGGGGCGTCGAGGGCAGCTCGGACGAGCCAGCCGACGAGGAAGTTGTGGGTGATGACGAGTTCGTGGCACGGCTCGTCGCCGACGACGGGGCCGGTGAACTCCGCGAGCGCCGCTGCCGCGAGCCCGGGCCCCTCCTCGCGTTCCTCAGCCGGAAACTGGCCCAGGAACCCAAGCATGGCGTCGGCCGTCTCCGGCGGCAGCTCCTCGCGCTCCGGCAGGTACGGAATGTAGTCGCCAGCCGCATCCGAGCGCCGCAAGGGGACGCCGTCGAGCCGTTCGCCGACCAGCCGGGCGGTCTGTTCGGTGCGGGCGAGCGGACCGTGATGGATCCCCGTCAGCGGGACCCCACGGAGCCGCTCCCCGAGCAGGGCGGCCTGGCGGCGGCCCGCGTCCGTCAGCTGGCTCTCATCCGACGATGCTTCGCCGTGCCGGGTGAGATAGAGATAGCGGGCGGCCGTGCCGGGCATGGGCAGCCTCCATTGGAGTCGATCTTGCTGGCTTCTGGGGGACGCCGACCCGCGCAGGCCGGTTCCACGAAGGACTGGGGTCTGTCTTCAATGATGTTGTGGAGCAGGTCGACGGCATCGGCCACGAAGGCCTTCGAGCCCTGCTCCGCCAGGAGGTGATAGCCGCTGCCCCTCGTCGTTATCGGATCTCACGCACCCGCACTCGTTCTGCCACGGCAACAGCCTGATGGCACGGCGTTCAGCCACGTAGCGGGATGCTGGAGATCTCTTTCTTGGCGCGGCGGCGGACACCGATCGGTAGCTGTGGGGCAGACTGCTCGATCTCTTCCCACTCGGTCGATGTGACGTCGACGTCTGTCTCGGTCACTTGGTCCCGGTTGGCCAGCCTCCGTTCGACCTGTCGGCGGAGGGTCGCGTAGCGCACAGCGGCTGCTCGGTGGCGCGAGGCGAGTTCGGGATAGTTCCAGACCAGTTGCCCGGCACTGAGCGCAGCCGTCAGCAAACTGGAGGCGCCGGCTGCTACGCGAACCCCGATGAGGCCGGAGGCCGAGAGAGAGGCGAAGAGCGTTGTACCGACGACTGCGGACAGCATGGCTGTGGAGATCCCGGTGACACGGTTCCAGTAATTGAATCGCTCCGAGGCGATGTTGTGAGCCACATGGAGCATCTGTAAGCCCCGGGCCCAACGCTCCAGTATCTCCACGTGGTCCGGACCACCGAGACCTTCCACCATGTGCCCCCCAACTCGACAGCCGAGCCCAGTGTGCCTCCGCCATCCCGCCCGACTGTGAAGCGGCTGTCAAGAGCGCACCACAAGCCGCCGTCTCGTCGTGGGGACCCGGACACCGGCACCGTGCAGACCACCGACGGCGGGGACCCGATGCCGGTGGCCCTGTTCGAGCCCCGAGCGCGCGATGATGTCCCGGATGCCGGGCGGCGCGCCCACCGAAATCCAGGTGGAGGGCGCCATGGCATCCGGAATGCGGCGCTTCCCCCGCGGCATCGCCGATCTGCGGACTACCCCCGGCTGGGCCCTGCACCGGCTGGCCGACGACCGGATCGAGCTGTGTTCCCCCGACGGCGGTGTCTACTCCCGCATCAGCGTCCCCTCCTCTCCCGACTGGTACGCCGCCGCCCTGCACCACGGGTACGTGGTCTGCTTCTACGGCCCGCAGCTCGGCGTGCGCACTCCGCCGGAGCAGTACACCGACGCCAAGCGGCTTGAGGAGTTCCGCACCACCCGCGGCCGCGGCCTGGTCGCCGGCGGCATCATTGCCTACCGCAACAACCGCTGACCGCGCCGGACGGTCGAGGTGGAGATCGTATGCCTACAGGAGTGGCCGTCGTCTGTGACATGGACGACTGCCTTGCCGTCTATCTGGCGGTGGAGACCGGCAACAATGGTGACGAGCGCTCAGCGGACGACGTCTCCAGCTGGCGCGTAAGGCGGTTGAGGGCGACGATTGGGTGCTCAGCTTCGGATCGCTCTGGCCTTTCTCGCGGCGGTGCGGGATGACCAGGCCGGTGCCCCGGTAGCCACCGTCCGCGATCACCATGGTCTTCCCGACGGCATCCTTGGCGCCGGACAGCTCCCACGCCTTACAGTCGTTGCGGTTGCCGGGCAGTGGCTGGCCGACCGCGACGACGAGCCGGGTGTCGGCGTCGATGACGACCTGGTGATTGGTCGAGTACCTGTAGTTCTTCGACTGCTCGGCGATGGTGTGGTCGCGGGTGGGGACCAGGGTGCCGTCCACGATCAGCACGGTGTCCTTGCGGAACCGCTTTCGCTGCTGGAGCGCAAGAGCCGGACCGAGGTGATCGATGATGCGGTCCGCAGCCGACTTCGACACCCCGAACAGCGGCGCCAGCTGCCGCAGCGTCAGGTTGGTTCGCCAGTACGCAGCAACCAGCAGAACCCGGTCCTCCAGCGGCAGGCTCACGGCCGGCCCTTGCGGACGGGGTCCGCACCCTCGCGCCGCAGCGCATTGATCAGCTTGCCGAACTGGCGCGGGCTCAGCCCGGCGAACGGGGCTATCCAGGACGGCTCCAACGCCGTGATCACACCAGACACAGCAAGATCAGCTCACCCGTGACCAGCCGTTACGGGACAGCCCTTAAGGGTCCTGGGGCTCTCACGCCTGAGGCGTGACGTCGCACCCCCGTCGTTGGGGCCCTACGGCAGGTTCTCAGGGGGTGTGGCTCTGCGGTTAAGCGTGCTGCCGGTGAGACGCAGGCCGGCGGCACGCTCCACCGCGCACCTCCACCCTGGCTTCCCCGGCCGCCCCGCGCGTCGAGCGCGGAAAGAGGTCTTGGGAGTGCGCCCGGCCCCAACGGTGCCTCAAAGCGCCCGACCATCACCGGCTCCCGAGGTGATGGATCGCCCGTGGGAGGAGAGTACGGAGGTCGACGACGCGGTATCCACGGGCGGCGATTGCATCGAGGATCCGTGGCAGGGCCTGGGCGTCGATCACGTCCGTGCCGCCCTCGCGGTCGCCCACGTGCATCTGCAGGATCGCCCCCGGGCCCAGGGCGTCAAGGGCCCTGCGCACCGCGCCGTCGACGCTCATGCCGCCCCCGAGGCCCATCCACCCGTTGGTGTCCGTGGTGAACTCGATGTCCGCGAAGCCGTACCCGTTGACCTCGCTGATCAGGGCAGGAGTGGTCTCGCTGTAGGGGAACCGGAAGAACGGGGTCAGGGCCCGTCCTGCACCGGCCGCGCGCAGGGCCCGGTCCGCTGCCCGCACCTCGCGACGCACCCCTGCCGCTGTCAGGTCCTTGAAGTGGGGGTGGCTGTAGGAGTGGTTGCCCAACCCGTACCCGCCGGCCGCGATCCTCTTCACGACCTGCGGGTAGCGGTCGGCGAAATCGCCAGTCAGGAAGAACGTGGCCGGCGTATGCCGACGGGCGAGCCCACCGAGGACGCGGTCCAGGCCTGCGTCGTTCCAGGCCGCGTTGAACGTCACCGCGACCACCCGCTCGCGCGTACGGATCAGCCGGTTCTCCGATCCGAACAGCGCCCGCAGACCGTCCCCGTCCGCTGTCGCCGCCAGGCACGGCGAAAAGGTGACTGCGGCCGCCACAGTTGGGGCCACCGGCACCGCCACCCACAGGACAGCCAAGCCCCCGGTAACCATCCCGGACAGGCAGCGATACAGAAGACAGCGAGCGGCGACGAGACAACGCGTTTCCATGCCAGCGCCATCGGCCGACCGGTACCCGCCCTTGAGCCCTCTTCTGACCCCCGGTCCATCCCAGACAAGAACCCGCAAGAGATCTCGGCCAGCCAGCCGAGCAAGATCAGGAGCTTAGTGGTCGGCTCCGGAAATCCTTCGGGAGTTGACGCCTCTTCTCCGGCTGTCAGACGTGGCTGCCACGCTCTCCTCCCATGACGACACCACCACGCTGGGCCGATGACCTGTTCCCGTTCCCCACCCCACCCGCACTCACCAAGGTGATCGACATCGCCTGGGAGGAGGGGTTCCTCACGACGGACCTGTACGAGGAGGGCCTGTACGACGCTGGCCGCGTGCAGACCAGCTTTGCCCTGCCGTTCGACCTGTGCGAGGTACCCCTCGCACCCCAGGGGTGGGAGTACTGCTACGCGGGGGAAGCGTTCCGCCGGCACCACGTACCGTTCATGTCCGTGCCGGAACTCCTGCCCTTCGCGGACCTCGGCACCGGCACCTGCGTCGGATGGGTGGTCCCTGCGCCGGAACTCGGACGCACCGACCATCCCGTTGCTTCCTTCGGCCACAAGGAGCCAGGCGTCATCGGCCGGAATACCCTGGACGGCCTCACCTTTCTGCTCTCCCTCGCCCTGCGCAGCGGAGGAGAGCGCCGTCGCACCCAGGTGGCACGTCTGTCGGCCGTACTGGGCATCCATCCCACCCCGGAATACGGCCTTACTCCCGGCGGCCGCAGCGACGCGGAGGTCCCCCTCGATCTTGCGCCGCCGGCCGGCTGGCGCCACGAACCCGACCCGTCCGGCATCGGTGTCGGCGTTCTCGCACCGAACGACGCCTTCGCCGATGAGTATCCCGCCTTCACCGGGGACACTGACTTCATCCTGGCTGATGCCTCCCGGATGCTCGACGCGGGCTACCCGGCGAGCGCTCTTTTGGGACTCACCGCCGCCTACCACGAGGATGTAGAGCGCCTCCCGGACCTCCACCCCTTGTGGGCTCGCGCTTACGACCATCTCGGCCGCACGCTGCTCCGCGAACGTCTCGACGCCATGCTGGAAGACCACCCGGGCCAGCCTCGCACGTTGACGCAGTGGGGCGTCTGACGGAGGATCAACTACTGACCTTCTCGTTAGTTCTGTGGGTGTGGCGGGCTTGTTGGTGGGACCCTGATGTTGTGTCTTTCAAGCCTTCGCCTGTTGCTTCCAGATCTGTCGTTCCTCCTTTGACGCGGCCGCAGTTGGCCGAGGCTCGGCGTGTGCGGGCGGCCGAGTTGTTCGGGCAAGGACGCACGAGTACTGAGATCGCACGGATGTTGGAGGTCAGTCACGAGAGCGTGCGGCGGTGGAGGCGGGTATGGGAGGAGGGCGGCACTGATGCCTTGCGCCGGCGTCCGGCCACCGGTCGTCCGCCCAAGCTGGATGACGCCCAGGTCGAGCGGGTGCG
>NZ_JBHWDV010000086.1:0-20836 GCF_042734445.1 Streptomyces sp. NPDC059649 | reverse complement strand
TGTGTGGACTGCTTCGCTTTACGTCCACACAACCGGCCCCTCCGGCCCGTCCCCTCCCGTTGGGGGGGAGGGAAGATGGTGGGTGGGGGTGGGCGTGGGGGGCTGCTGGGACCCTAGGGGAAGGTCGAACGGACCCCGTAAGGGTTGAGAGCGCCCCCTGCGGGGCCCCAACTCTGCGGACGGGTACGGGTATTCCCGCTCCCCAACGACACGCGGTACTCAACAGACAACGCTCGCCCCCACCGGCCTCTCACCACCCACCCCGGGAGGGGACAGACCGGAGGACGAAGTCTGTAGGGCTGTCACCGCACCCGACAAACAAACGCCCGCTGCCAGGCGCAACGGCGAGCAACAAGCGCGGCGCTGCAGTCGACAACGTACGCGGCGCCGCAAAGCGCAACGGCGAGACGCCCCGCGGCGGGAAAGACGTGCCGCCGCGGGGCCCCGCAAAGCGCAGACGCCCCGCGGCGGCACAGACGGCTACGTGCGGGGGCGCCGCAATGCGGTAACGGCGATGACCCCGACGGCGGGACGGCCAGGTACGTGGGAGGCGCCGCAAAGCGGCAACGGTGAGCGAGCCCCGCGGCGGGACAGCCAGGTACGTACGCGGTGCCGCAAAGCGCAGCGGAGCGGCCAGGTACGGGTGGGGCGCGGCGAGGCTCATGATATTTGTCGGGTATGAGTGCGTATGGGCGGTATTGGGTGGCTGGTCGGCGATGTGTGGTGGGGGCACTGGCCGGGGCGCTGGCCGGTGTGTTGGCCGCGGGGTGTGGGGCCGGGCGGCCGAGCGCGGGGGCCAGGCCGCGTGCGGAGGCGGAGGCGGAGGCGGCGGGGGCGGGCGCGCGGACGGGGGGCGAGGTCCGTCCGTCCGCGCACGGGCGGGTGCCTGTGGTTGAGGCCGGTGGTCGGGGGCCCTTTACGCTCGTTGTCGCGGGGGACGTCATTCCGACGCACCCCGAGGTGCGGGACACCGCGCAGGAGGACGCGCCCCTCGACGGGTACGACTTCCGGCCGACGCTCAAGGGGGTGGCGCCGGTCGTCGCCGGTGCCGATGTGGCGCTGTGTCATCTGGACGCACCGCTCGGCCCGCTCGACGGGCCGTTCACCGGCTATCCGCTGCTCCAGTCGCCGCCGCAGATCGCCACCGCACTCAAGGCCGTCGGCTACGACTCCTGCGGCACCGCGTCCCCGCACGCCCTCGACCAGGGCGTTCCCGGGGTCCGCCGGACCCTGGACGCGCTGGACACGGTCGGGCTGCGGCACTCCGGGTCGGCCCGGGATGCCGCCGAGGCCGACCGGCCGGTGCTGCTGCGGGCGCCCGGTGGGGCGCGGGTCGCCCATCTGTCGTACACCGACGGCATCGAGGGCGGCGGGCCGCCGGACGGTGCGCCCTGGGCGGTGAACCTGCTCGACGAGGAGCAGATCATCGCGGACGCACGGGCGGCCCGGCGGGCGGGTGCCGACGTCGTGGTCGTCAGCCCGGCCTGGGGCACCGAGTACCGGACCGCGCCGGACGAGGAACAGCTCGCCCTGGCCCGGGCGCTCACCTCCGCCGAGACCGACGGCCGGCCCGACATCGACCTGGTCGTCGGCACCCACGCGCACACCCCGCAGCCGTACGAGAAGGTCAACGGCACCTGGGTCGTCTACGGGCTCGGCGACCAGCTCTCCGGTGCGATGCGGCAGCCGCGCGGCAACTGGGGCACCCTCGCCCGCTTCCGGTTCGCGCCGCCCGAGCGGCCCGGCGGACGCTGGCGGGTCACCGAGGCCGCCTACGTCCCGCAGCTCGCCGAGCAGGGCACGCGGGTCCGGGTGCGGAACCTCGCCCGGACCGGCGCGCACCGGGACGTCCGGAACCGGATCGGCGCGGCGGTGCTGAGCCGGGGCGCCGCGGAGGACGGGCTGACGATGGGGCGGTGAGGCCGACGGCCGTGGTGTGAAACCCTGGTCGCACATCCGTCGGCAGGCGCAGGGAAGGGACCGGAGCGCAATGAGCGAGCGTGCGGCCGTCCGGCCCCGTAACCCCCGTGGGCAGGGCGAGCGTCTGCGGGAGGAACTGCTGCGGGCCACCGAACGGCTCCTGGAGCAGGTCGGCAGCGAGGACGCGCTGTCGCTGCGGGCGGTCGCCCGGGAGGCCGGCGTCGCCGCCCCGAGCATCTACCGGCACTTCTCCGACAAGACCGAACTGGTCTGGGCGACCCTGGAGGTCAGCTACGAGCGGCTGGCCACGGCGATGGCCGAGGCCGCCGCCCGGGCCGCCGCGGACGACCCGGTGGCGCGGCTGCGCGCCCAGCTGCGGGCCTACTGCCGTTACGCCGTCGCCCACCCGGCCACCTACCGCCTGCTGTACGAGACCCGGCAGACCCCGGTCGGCCCCGAGCGGCTGGCCGGCCATCCCGCCGGGCTGCTGGTGCGCAGCTGGCAGCGGGCGCTGACCGCCTGTGAGGACGCCGGCTGGCGGGTGCGGGGGTCGCGCTCCGAGGCGCCGTACGTGCTGTGGTCGGCCGTGCACGGCCGGGTGATGCTCTGGCAGGTCATGCCCAGTCGCAAGGACGCCCGCCGGCTGGACCGTTTCGTCGACGAGATGCTGCAGTTGTTGTTGGAGCGCTGAGCGCGCGCCCGTACCGGCGGTAGCGGCTGGTCCGCGCCCGGCCACTCCGCCCCGAGACCCTGTCATGTCTCCTCTCACCTCGCCCCCGACGCGTTTATCCGTGTATTACACATGTAAGTTTACAGTCGTTAGGCGAACGTTCGGCTCAGGGTGCACGCCCCTGGCGGCGTGCGTGCACCCGCACGATGAAGGAGATGAGCGCAATGACACTTTCCACCGCCCCGGCGCCGCTGCCCGTCGAGCCCCCGAGCGGCTGCCCCTTCGACCCACCGGCCGAGTTCGGCGCCCTGCGCGCCACCCGGCCGATCTCCAAGGTCGGTCTGCCGGACGGCAGTTGGGCCTGGCTCGTGACGCGCTACGCCGACATCCGGGCCGTCCTCGGGGACCTCCGCTTCAGCTCCGACACCACCGTCCACGGCTATCCGCGGAGCGGGATGACCGGCGGCGGCAGCACCCGGAACCGCGGCTTCATCCGCAGGGACCCGCCGGAGCACACCCGGCTGCGCCGCATGGTCACGCGCGAGTTCATGGTCAAGCGGGTCGAGGCGCTGCGCCCGGAGATCCAGCGCCTCACCGACGGACTGTGCGACGCCATGGAGCGCGCCGAGGGGCGCGAGGAGGGCGGTGTGGACCTGGTCGAGGCGCTGGCGCTGCCGGTCCCGTCCCTCGTCATCAGCCTGCTGCTGGGCGTGCCGTACGACGACCACGAGGTCTTCCAGCGGCTCACCGGCACCCTGCTCTCCCGCACGGTCACGGATGCGGAACGCGAGGTGGCGCGGCGTGAACTGCACGACTACCTCGATCGGTTGGTCACCGCGAAGGAGGCCGACCCGGGCGAGGACATCCTGGGCCGGCTGATCGTCGAACAGCAGCGGACCGGCGAGATCACCCACGAGGAGGTGACCGCCTTCGCCGCCCTGCTGCTGATCGCCGGGCACGAGACCACCGCCAACATGATCGGGCTGAGCGCGCTGACCCTGATGCGCGACCCGGAGACCGCCGAACGGCTGCGGCAGGAACCCGCCCTGATCCGCGGCGCCGTCGAGGAACTCCTGCGGTTCCACAGCATCATCCGCAACGGCCCCCGCCGGGTCGCCACCGAGGACGTCGAGATCGACGGGCACCTCATCCGGGCCGGCGAGGGCGTCGTGGTGGCCGTCCCCTCCGGCAACCGCGACGAGACCGTCTTCCCCGAACCTGACCGGCTCGACATCGCCCGTCCCAACGCCCAGCACCACATCGCCTTCGGCTACGGCATCCACCAGTGCCTCGGCCAGGCCCTGGCCCGGGTCGAACTCCAGGTCGTCATCGGTACGTTGCTGCGCCGCTTCCCGGGGATGCGGCCGGCGGTGCCGATCGGGGAGATCCCGTTCCGTACCGACATGTCGATCTATGGCTGCCACGCCCTGCCCGTCACCTGGTAGACCGGCAAGCCGTTCCCTCCCGTCACTTCACCCACCACTTCACCCCCCCAAGTCCACGCCCAACTTCACCCACCCCCACGGAGAATCGCCATGAAGATCACCCTCGACGCCGACAAGTGCTGCGGCGCCGGCCAGTGCGTGCTGATCGCCCCCGAGGTCTTCGACCAGCGTGACGAGGACGGCATCGTGGTGCTGCTCGACGCCGAACCGCCGGCCGAGCGGCACGACGCGGTCCGCGAGGCCGCCGCCGTCTGCCCGGCCGCCGTCATCGAGGTCCACGCATGACCAGCCGCCCGATAGCCGTCGTCGGCGCCTCCGCGGCCGGCCTCGCCGCGGCCGAGGCGCTGCGCCGCTTCGGCTGGACCGGTCCGCTCGTGCTCATCGGCGACGAGCCCCATCTCCCGTACGACCGGCCGCCGTTGTCCAAGCAGCTGCTGCACGGCGCCTGGGAACCGGAGCGCGTTCTGCTGCGCACCAAGGACCAGCTCGACCCGCTCGGCCTCGACCTGCGGCTCGGCACCCGGGCCACCCGTCTGGACGTGGCCGCCCGGGCCCTGACCCTGGACACCGGCGAACGGCTCGAATGCGCCGGGGTGATCATCGCCACCGGGGTCGCGGCCCGTACGCTACCCGGCGCCGATGCGCTCACCGGCGTCCACACCCTGCGCACCCTCGACGACGCCCTGGCGCTGCGCGGCCGGCTGGCCGACGGCGGCCGCCGCCTGGTGATCGTCGGCAACGGCGTACTGGGCTGCGAAGCGGCCGCCGTGGCAACGGAGTTGGGGCACGAGGTGACCCTCGTCGGCCGCGACCCGGTGCCCATGGCCGCCGCGGTCGGCACCGCGGTCGGGGAACTGCTCGCCGAGGAGCACCGGGCCCGCGGGGTCACCCTGCGCACCGGCGCGGTGGACGGCTTCGAAACCGTCGGGGACACGGTCGCCGCGGTCCGGCTGGCCGGTGGGCGTCACCCCGGCAAGGCGGAAGGCACCCGGCTGCCCGCCGACACCGTGCTGCTCGCCATCGGGTCCACGCCCGCCGTCGGCTGGCTGGGCGACGACCCGGCCCTGGACACCACCGACGGGCTGCGCTGCGACGCGTACTGCGCCGCCGCCCCCGGCATCTACGCCGCCGGCGACGTGGCCCGCTGGGAGCACCCGGTGCACGGCCGTCCGCTGCGCATCGAGCACCGGATGAACGCCACCGAACAGGGCATGGCCGCCGCCCGCAACCTGCTCGCCGAACTGGCCGCGGACGGCGCCGACACCCCGGAGCGCCGCCCGTTCGCCCCGGTCCCGTACTTCTGGTCCGACCAGTACGACCTCAAGATCCAGGCGTACGGGCCGATCGCGGGGGCCGACCGGGGCGAAACGCCCGTGCTCGACCGCGCCGGGCGCCGCGTCCTCGCGCTCTACGGCCGGGAAGGCCGCGCGGTCGGCGTGCTCGCCGCCGGGCTGCCGCCGCGCCAGATCCGGGCGCTGCGGGCCGTCGTCGCCACCCCGCTGCCCTGGGACGAGGCGCTGACGCGCATCGACGCCGCGACCGCCACCGGCTGACGGGTCCCCGGACACCGCGGACCGTGCCCGATCATGGACGGATGGCCGACTCGTACGTACGGGTGCGCGGCGCCCGTGAGCACAACCTCCGCACCATCGACGTGGACATCCCGAGGGACGCGCTGGTCGCGTTCACCGGGGTGTCCGGGTCGGGCAAGTCCTCCCTCGCCTTCGGCACCCTCTACGCCGAGGCCCAGCGCCGCTACTTCGAGTCGGTGGCCCCCTACGCCCGGCGGCTGATCCACCAGGTCGGCGCGCCCAAGGTCGAGGACATCACCGGACTGCCGCCGGCCGTCGCACTGGAACAGCGGCGCTCCGCGCCCACCTCCCGCTCCTCCGTCGGCACCGTCACCACCCTCTCCAACACCCTCCGGATGCTCTTCTCCCGCGCCGGCGACCACCCGGAAGGCACGACCGAACGGCTCGATTCCGACGCCTTCTCGCCGAATACCGCGGCCGGCGCCTGCCCCGCGTGCCACGGCCTGGGCACCGACCACCGCGTCACCGAACAGTCCCTCGTCCCCGACCCCACGCTGTCCGTCCGCGAGGGCGCCATCGCCGCCTGGCCCGGCGCCTGGCAGGGCAAGAACCTCCGCGACATCCTCGCCACCCTCGGCCACGACATCGACCGGCCCTGGCACGAACTCCCGCAGGCCGACCGCGACTGGATCCTGTTCACCGACGAACAGCCCGTCGTCACCGTCCACCCGGTCCGCGAGGCCGGCCGTATCCAGCGCCCCTACAAGGGCCAGTACATGAGCGCCCGCCGCTACGTCCTGCACACCTTCGCCGACTCCAAGAGCGAGACCCTCAGACGGCGCGTCCAGGGCTTCATGGTCGCCGAGCCCTGCCCGCAGTGCGCCGGCCGGCGGCTGCGCCCCGAGGCGCTCGCCGTCACCTTCGAGGGCCGCGACATCGCCACCCTCGCCGGGCTGCCGCTCGGCGCCCTCGCCGCACTCCTCCGCCCCACCGCCGCCCGCACCGACGACGAGGTCGCCCCGGCGCTCGCCCGCGACCTCGTGGCCCGCATCGAGGTCCTCACCGAACTCGGCCTCGGCTACCTCAGCATGGACCGGCCCGCACCCACCCTGTCCGCGGGCGAACTCCAGCGGCTGCGGCTCGCCACCCAGCTGCGCTCCGGCCTCTTCGGCGTCGTCTACGTCCTCGACGAACCGTCCGCCGGACTCCACCCGGCCGACACCGAGGCCCTGCTCACCGTCCTCGGCCGCCTCAAGGACGCCGGGAACACCCTGTTCGTGGTCGAGCACGACATGGACGTGGTACGGCACGCCGACTGGATCGTGGACATCGGACCGCGCGCCGGCGAACACGGCGGCCAGGTGCTGCACAGCGGCCCGGTCGCCGCCCTCGCCGACGCCGAGCACTCCGCCACCCGCCGCTACCTCTTCGCCACCGAACCGCCCCCGCAGCGCACCCCGCGCACCCCCTCCGGGACGCTGACCCTGCGCGGCGTCACCCTGCACAATCTGCGCGGACTGGACGCGGCCTTCCCGCTCGGCGTCTTCACCGCGGTCACCGGCGTCTCCGGATCGGGCAAATCGACCCTGGTCACCCGGGTCCTCGCGGAGACCGTACGGGACCACCTCGGCGCCGGCCGGGCCGACGCCGCCGAGGACACCACCGAGGCCGGAGCGGAAGCCGGACCGATGGCCCGCGCCCAACTCAGCGGCGCCGACGGCCTGGCGGCGATCGACCGGCTGGTCCGCGTCGACCAGAAACCGATCGGCCGCACCCCGCGCTCCAACCTCGCCACCTACACCGGACTGTTCGACGCGGTGCGGAAGGTCTTCGCCGCCACCGACGAGGCCCGGGCCCGCGGCTACACCGCCGGACGGTTCTCCTTCAACGTCGCCGCCGGCCGCTGCGAGACCTGCCAGGGCGAGGGCTTCGTCGCCGTGGAACTCCTCTTCCTCCCCGGCACGTACGCACCGTGCACCACCTGCCACGGCGCCCGCTACAACTCCGAAACCCTCCAGATCACCTACCGGGACCGGACCATCGCGGACGTCCTCGAGCTGACCGTGGACAGCGCCACGGACTTCCTCGCCGACGTCCCCGCCGCCGCCCGCAGCCTGCGCACCCTCCAGGACGTCGGCCTCGGCTACCTCCGGCTCGGCCAGCCCGCGACCGAACTGTCCGGCGGCGAGGCCCAGCGCATCAAACTCGCCACCGAACTCCAGCGCACCCGCCGCGGCCACACCCTCTACCTGCTCGACGAGCCCACCACCGGGCTGCACCCCGCCGACACCGAGGTACTGCTGCGCCAGCTGCACGGCCTGGTCGACGCCGGCCACACCGTCGTGGTCGTCGAACACGACATGGGCGTGGTCGCCGGCGCCGACCACGTCATCGACCTCGGCCCGGGCGGCGGCGCCGACGGCGGCCGGATCGTGGCCGAGGGCACCCCCGCCCAGGTCGCCGCCGCCCCGGGCAGCCGCACCGCCCCCTATCTGGCCCGGCGGAGGGGGCACCCGGGCCCGTCCTGACGGTCCGCTAATGTACGCAGGTCGGATCACCAGGCAACACCACCGCGCAGCACTGCGCAGCACCACGAAGGGGGCACCTCCCATGGCAGACATCAACGAGGCCAGGGCGACGTTCGACCGGTACGACGCGGACGGCGACGGCCAGGTCACGCCGGACGAGTTCAAGCGGGCGATGGCGGAGATGGGCGATCCGTTCGTCACCGGCCCGGTCGCCGAGGCCGTCATCAAGGCCAAGGACACCGACCACGACGGCACCATGTCCTTCGACGAGTTCTGGCAGGCCCTGCAGGGCTGACGCCCGCACCCCGCCTGCGGCACGCACACCCCCTTCGCCGCCCGCTCGCCCGCGACCGCGCGTCGTGCCGCCGGCCGCGGGCGAACGGGGTGCGGTCACCGCCGGGCGGCCGTACCACCCGGCGCCGTGGTGCCCACCGGCGGCGGCGCGGCCCGCTCGCCGGTACCCCAGCCGGACGGCTCCGCACCGACCCTGAAGGCCAGTTCCCGGCCGCCGCGCAGCTCACCGGTGGTCAGATACGTACGGTCCCGGTCGGCACCGTCCAGACGGACCGACTGGACATAACGCTGCGACGCGGACGTACCGGGCGCGGTGATGGTGAAGTGCCCCGCCGGGTAATAGCGCCGGTCCAGCGTCAGCTCCACCCGGTCGAAGACCGGTGTGCTCAGCCCCCAGGTGTCGGTGCCCGGCTGCACCGGGAACACCCCGATCGACGACAGCACCATCCACGCCGACATCGTCCCCAGATCGTCGTTCCCGGTCATCCCACTGGGCGTGTCGGTGAACAGCGTCAGCGCCGCATGCACCACGTCCGTCGTCTTCCACGGCCGGCCGGTGGACAGATAGGTGTACGGAGCGATCAGGTCCGGTTCGTTCTGCGGGTTGTACTTGTCCGCGTTGTAGTAGTCGTACGGCCCGTTGACCCACACCTCCCGGGCGGTCCTCTCCGGATCCGCCAGCAGCTTCCGGTACGCGAAGAACGCATCGAGCCGCTCGTCCGCCGCGTCCCGGCCGCCGATCAGCTTGAGCATCCCGGGCAGGTCCTGCGGCACCAGCCACTGGTACTGCCAGGACGTGCCCTCGTGGAAGCCCTCGCTCTTGGCCGGGTCGGCCGGGCCGGTGAACGCCCCGTGCTCGTCCCGGGCCCGGAAGAAGCCGGTCGACGGATCGAAGATCTTCCGGTAGTTCCGCGCCCGGGCCGCATAGCGGTCGGCGTCCGCGGTGTGCCCCAGGTCCCGCGCCATCCGCGCCAGCATCGCGTCCGACAAGGCGTATTCCAGGGTCGCCGAGGCACCGTGGTCGAAGTCCGAGTCGCCGGGCTTGTGATGCGGGCGGCCCTTGACGTACGGCACGAAACCGTCCCTCAGATACTCCGCGTTCGCCTCCCGCCCGACGGCCGGCGACGCGGCCGGCGGCACCCCGTCGGCGTTCTTCCTGAGCGCGGCGTACGCCTCCTCCTCATGGCCCTTCAACAGGCCCTGTTGATAGGCGTTGGTGAGGAACGGGGTGACCGGGTCGCCGGTCATGATGTTCGTCTCGACCGTTCCGTAGCCCCACTTGGGCAGCCAGCCGCCCTCCTTGTCGATCCGCAGCACCGACAGCGCCATGTCACGCGACTCGTGCGGCGCCAGCAGCGCCAGCAGCTGCGCCTGGGTGCGGTAGGTGTCCCACAGCGACCAGTTCTGGTAGTAGGCGGAGCCGCCGAACTCGGCCGTCCGGTGCACCGCGCGGTCCCAGCCGGTGTAGCGGCCGTCCACGTCACTGCCGAGGTTCGGCGCCAGGAACGACCGGTAGAGCGAGGAGTAGAACGTCCGGCGCAGCGTCCGGCTGCCGCCTTCCGCCCGTACCAGGGCCAGCCGCCGCTCCCACGCGGCATCGGCCGCGGCCCGGACCCGGTCGAACGAACCCCCGCCCTCCGCGCGCAGATTGCGGGCCGCGCCCGTCGCGTCGACGTAACTGAGGGCCGTGGTCGCCTCGACCGTACGGTCCCCGCGGGTGTCGAAGCGGACGTACGCGCCGTGCCGGCCGCCCGCCGTGGACCCGCGCGACCCGGGCGTGACCGTGTCGCCCTCCCAGGTGCCGTACGAGGTGAACGGCCGGTTGAAGCGGGTGATCGTGTAGACGGTGTACGGCTCGGTGTCCTGGCAGAAGCCGCGGCCGGTGACGGCGGTGCGGACGGTGCGGGAGTCCAGCACCTCGACCTTGGTGGAGACCGTCCGGTGCAGCGACTGCCCGGCGTTGAGCAGCACATTGGCCTTGTCGGTGGCCGGGAAGGTGTAGCGCTGCCGGCCGGTGCGGGCGGTGGCGGTCAGCTCGGCGGTGATGCCGCCGTACGAGGTCAGGCGGACCCGGTAGTAGCCGGGCCGGGCCGACTCGTCGTCATGGCGGAAAGCCGCCGCGTACTTGGCGTTGTCGGTCTCGGTGAGGTCGCCCGTGGTGGGCAGCACGGGCAGGTCACCGCCGAGCCCGCAGCCGACGCCGGAGATGTGCACCGAGCTGAAACCCCGGATGTGGTCGTCGTCGTAGCTGTAGCCGGTGGTGTGGCCGGTGTCGGGCGAGAGCTGCACCATGCCGAACGGGACCGCGGCGCCCGGGTAGGTGTTGCCGTCCTTCTGGCTGCCGATGAAGGGGTTGACCAGGTCGGTGAGCGTGCCGCCGGGCGGCGCGGCCTGCGCGGCGGGGGCGGTGAGCCCGCCTCCGACCAGCGCGGCCGCCAGCACCGCGCCCGCGGTACGCAGCCGATTGCGACTGGGCCATGGCATGAATCCGGACCTCCGGTTCGCCGACAACGTTGTCAGGGCGCGCTCATTCTTCGGGCCCGGCAGGTCGGCGTCAAGGGGCGGTACGGGGCCAACTACGGTGCGGCGCACGGGACTCGTTAGTCTCACCCGGTGCACACCGTCCCCGCCGACGTCGTCCGCTACGCGGCGGCCATCGAACCGTCCGAACTCGCCTGGGGCCGACTGAACGGCCGGCTGACCGCCGCCGACACCGTCCGGCTCGCCTTCCTCCGCCGCTGCGACCTGGGACCCTCCGGCCCCGGTGAGGCCTTCGCGCTGATCCATGCGCAGGGCCCGTCCGGGCCCGAACTGGACACGGTCTGCCGGCAGATCCCGGGCGTGGAGACCGCCGCCGCCGGTCGGATCTGGGACTACCTCACGCTGGCCGCGCGGAACGCGTCGGGGGGCGCGGGCGGGACGGGGGTGGTCGGTGCGGGGTCGGGTGGTGTGGGGGTGGCTGGTGCGGGGTCAGCTGGTGTGAGGGTGGCCGGTACGGGGGTCGCGGGTGCGGGATCGGCTGGTGTGGGGGTGGCTGATGTGGGGTCGGCCGGTAAAGGGACGGCCGGTGCGGGGGTGGCCGGTACGGAGGTGCGGGCGCGCCAACTGGCCGCCGGGCGGGCCGAGTTCCTGCTCGCCCGCGCCGCGTCGGGCCGGGGCATGAACTGGCAGGTGAGCGGGGCGCTGCTCGGCACCGACCGGCCGGAAGAGGTGGACGCCGCCTTGGAGCGCGGCGAGGAGCTGGTGGGCGTCGCGGTGATCGGTCTCGCGCTGACCCATCCCGACCCGGCGGCGATCCTGCCCAGGGTCGCCCGGGCTCTGGAGCGCGCTCTGGAGTCGTCGGACCACCGGCTGCGCCACCAGGGCCTCGTCGCCCTGGCCCACACCGCCCGGCTGCACGGCACCGTCGACCGCCCCTGCCTGGACCTGCTACGCCGCTGCCCGCGCGGCACCGAGGCGGACGACGACCTGTGGGCGTACGTACCCCGCCGCCGACTGCCGTGGTGGCTGTGGCGACACCGACTGGGCGGGCAACTACGGGGGTTGCGGCCGGGCGGGTGAGGGGCCGGGGCGTCGGGCGGTCGTGGCGGCGAGGGGCCGTGTCGGCGAGCTGCGGTGGCGGCGAATGGGCGTGGCGGCGAGCTGCGGTGGCGACGCGGGGGCCGTGTCGCGAGCTGGCGTGGTGGCAAAGGGCCGTGGCGGCGCGGGGCCGTGGCGGCGAGCTGCGGTGGCGGCGGCGAGGGGCCGTGGCGGGCCGGGGTGCTGCGGCCAGGTGCGCGCCGCGAAACCTCGCCTCCTGACCCGCCCACCCCCCGAAGGGGGGTGGGCGGCGGGGAAAAAGATGCGGCGAGGAAAAAGTGCGGCGGGGAATTGTGGGGCGTGGAAAAAGCGCGGCGTGGAAAATGCGCGGCGGGGGAGAAGAACGCAGGCACAGTCGCACGCACAGGCGCACGCGCAGGGGCCCGCGCACGCACAGGCGCCCGCGCACGCGCCTCAGCGCATCCCGCCCCCGGAACCCTCTCCCTCTCCCTCTCCCGCCCGCTCCGCGCGTTCCAGGTTCGAGTGTCGGTAGGAGTAGCTGAAGTAGATGACCATGCCGACGAGGAACCAGACCACGAACCGCACCCAGGTCTGCCACGCCAGGAACGTGATCAGCCAGAGCGAGAAGATCACGCCGAGCGCGGGCACGAACGGCATCCCCGGCGTACGGAACGTGCGCGGCAGTTCGGGGCGCTTGTAGCGGAGCACGATGACGGCCACGCACACCACCACGAACGCCAGCAGGATGCCGATGTTCGTCAGCTCGGCGGCCTCGCCGATCGGCAGGAAACCGGCGATGACCGCGGAGGCCACCCCGACGATCCAGGTCACTCGCGTCGGCACGTGGTGCGTGGGGCTGGTCTTGGCGAACCACTTCGGCAGCAGGCCGTCCCGGCTCATCGAGAACCACACCCGGGTCACCCCGAGCATGAAGGTGAACATGACGGTCAGGATGCCGATGATCGCGCCGACCGCGATGACGTCCGCGAGACCGTGCAGCCCCACCGACTTGAACGCCGAGGAGAAGCCGCTCTCCGGGTCGATGTCCTTGTAGTTCTGCATGCCCGTCAGCACCAGACAGGCCAGGACGTACAGCACCATCGAGATCGCCAGCGAGTACAGGATCGCCTTGGGCATGTGGCGCTGGGCGTCCTTGGACTCCTCCGCGGCGGTGCTCATCGCGTCGTAGCCGAAGACCGCGAAGAAGACGGTGGCCGCGCCGGTGAAGGCGCCGCTCACCCCGAACGGGAAGAACGGCGTGTAGTTCGCGGTGTTGATGTGGAAGAAGCCGACCGCGATGACGACCACGACGACCAGGACCTTCAGGCCCACCACGATCGTCTCGAAGCGCGCGGCGTTCTTGATGCCCAGGGTCAGCAGAAAGGCGATCAGCAGGCAGAGCACCGCCGCGAAGAGGTCGACGCGATGCCCCGGCCCGGTCCCCGGGGCGCCCAGCATCCAGGCGGGCAGATCGAGCCCCAGCTCACCGAGAAGAAAGCTGAAATATCCCGAGATGCCGATCGCGACGACCGCGACGATCGCGGTGTACTCCAGCAGCAGGTCCCAGCCGATGAACCACCCGGCCACCTCGCCGAGCACCGCATAGCCGTAGGTGTAGGCCGACCCCGCCTTCGGGATCAGCCCGGCGAATTCGGCGTACGAGAACGCCGCCGCGGCGCTCGCGATGCCCGCGACGAGGAAGGAGATCAGCACCGCGGGTCCGGCCTTGCCGTTCGCGACCGTGCCGGCGAGGGTGAAGATGCCGGCGCCGATGATGCCGCCGACGCCGATGGCGGTCAGCTGCCACAGCCCCAGCGCCCGGGTGAGCTGCTGGCTCGCCGGGCCCTCCGCCTCTTCGATGTGTTCGATCGGTTTGCGGCGCAATACGCCCTGTCCCGCGCGCAGGCCCATCTGGGATCCCTCCGTAGGCTCGCTCCGTCGTGGTCCGACGGCGGATCATCATGGACCCTCAAAGGCGCCTAAGGAAGGCGACTCCCTAGTACGGTGGCGACTCGCCGGGAGACGTACCCGGCAGGGGTGTCATCGGGGCGTCAATCGGCGTCCTCCAGCCGGAACCCGACCTTCATACCGACCTGGTAGTGGTCGATTTCGCCGTCGACGAGGTGTCCGCGCACTTCGGTGATCTCGAACCAGTCGAGATTGCGGAGGGTCTGCGAGGCGCGCTTGATGCCGTTTTTGATCGCCGCGTCCACGCTCTGCTGGGACGTTCCGACGATATCGGTCACGCGGTACGTGCGGTCGGTCACGGTGGTCTCCCTCGGCCGGGGCGGCGCTCCGCCCGTCCACCTCCCACCGTGCCTCAGGGCGGCCGACGCCACCAGCGGAGCGCCGCGGGCCCTACGGCCCCGAACGACACGCCCTACGGGACGACCGTGACCGGCCAGCGTCCCGCCTTGACCAGGCGGACCGCGACCGAGCCCATGATGCGGTGCCCGGCCGACTCCGAGGCGCCCACCACCACGGCGTCGGCCTTGAGCTCGTCGGCCATCTGCACCATGCCGTTGTACGGGTCGCCACGCAGCGTGTGGAACTCCCAGCGCACGTCGTAGATCCCCTGCAGCCGGTCGGTGGCCCTGCGGATCTCGGCCATCAGCTCCTCGGCCACCTCGTTGGTCGCGTCCACGACCGGCGCACCCATCGACGCCCCGGCCGGCAGCACCGGCTGGACGTAGACCAGGACGAGCTTCGAGCCCTGGCGCCGGGCGAGGCCGGACGCGTACGCGGCGGCGCGCCAGGACGAGTCGGAGCCGTCCACGCCGACGACGATGACCTTCGGGCCGTCCGTTCCGCGCTCGAACTGCGCGGCTGCGTTCTCCTCCACACCACGGAGGTTAACCGCACATGCGTGCTGATGGTCAGGCCGGGGCCGGTGGCCAGCTGTCCGCCGCCAGTACGCCCAGCACGTACGCCTTGGCGACCAGCGCGGTCCGGCCCTGCACCCGCCAGCGGCGGGACAGCCGGGACAGGTGGTAGTTCACCCCGTCAACGGTCAGTCCCAGGGACGCGCCGATCGACGCCGTCGTCGCGCCGCCGGCGGCCAGGGCCAGGATCCGGGTCTCCACCGGGCTCGCCGTGGCCCGCGGGGCCGGCGGCGGGGTGTCCTCGGTGGCCCGTAGCAGGGCCAGCAGGACCGGCGGCCGGCCGGACGGGTCGCCGACCGGGTCCACCGTCAGTTCCCCCTCGCGCTCGGTACCGTCGGCGGCCGACCGCCAGTGCACCTGGACCGGATACCGTGACCGGCGGCCCAGCCGCACCGCCTCGGCGATCCGCCGCAACTGCTCCTTCGCCCGGGGCCGGAACAGGGCCAGCAGATTGCGGCCGCGCAACTGGCCCGGCGCCGCGCCCCACAGCGTGGCCATCGCCGGATTGGCGATCAGCACCTCACCGTCGGCCCGGCACACCGCGATCGGCGTCGGGATGCGGTCCAGCAGGATCAGGAAGTAGTTGCGCCAGGGCCCGTCCGCGTACGGCCCGGCCGGATCGACCGGTCCGGCCCCGGCGGGTGACGGACGGGAGCCGGGCGGGTCCCCGTCCGGCGCACTGTCGGCGTGCCCGATGTCCATTGCTCCATCTCCGGTCCGCGCGCAAGAGCGAGCAGCGAAAAACCACTGCACAATCATGCAGTTGCCCGGGCCGGAGCTGCCCACCGGCCCCCTCACGCTGGAGACATGACCGACACCATCGCGCTCCACAGTGACGAACGCGCCGCCGATGACGGCATCCCGGTCGTCGACATCACGGCCGACGGGTTGACCTCGACGCCCATCCAGCAGTCCATGGACCTCGCCCGGACCCACGGACCGATCTTCAAGCGCCGGCTCGGCGAGCGCGAGACGCTCTTCCTCACCTCGCTCGACCTGGTCACCGAGGCCGCCGACGAGACCCGCTTCGCCAAGGGGGTGTCGGTCGTCCTGGAGAACGTCCGGGAGTTCGCCGGGGACGGTCTGTTCACCGCCTACAACGACGAGCCGAACTGGGCCAAGGCGCACGAGATCCTGATGCCGGCGTTCGCGCTGGGCTCGATGCGGACGTACCACCCGGCGATGCTGAAGGTCGCCCGGCGGGTCATGGCGAGCTGGGACCGGCGGCTGGCCGACGGCGCGCCGGTCCAGGTCGCGGAGGACATGACCCGGATGACGCTGGACACCATCGGGCTGGCCGGCTTCGGCTTCGACTTCGAGTCGTTCTCCCGCGGCGACTCCCCGCACCCGTTCGTCGAGGCGATGGTGCGCTGCCTCGAATGGAGCATGAAGAAGTTCGCCCGGGACCCGGGTGGCGACCACTCCGCGGCGGACGCGGCGTTCCGTGCGGACGCGGACTACCTCGCCTCCGTCGTCGACGAGGTCATCGCCGCGCGCACGGCGAGCGGCGAGACCGCCGAGGACGACCTGCTCGGGCTGATGCTCGCCGCCCGCGCGCTGGGGGACGGCAGCGGGGCCGAGGGACCCTCCCTCGACCTCGCGAACATCCGCAACCAGGTCATCACCTTCCTGATCGCCGGTCACGAGACCACCTCCGGCGCCCTCTCCTTCGCCCTCCACCACCTGCTCAAGGACCCGCTGGCGCTGCGGATGGTGCAGCGCGAGGCCGACGAGCTGTGGGGCGACCAGACCGACCCCGACCCGACCTTCGAGGACATCGGCCAGCTGCCGTTCACCCGGCAGGTCCTCAACGAGGCGCTGCGGCTGTGGCCCACCGCCGCCGCCTTCACCCGTCAGGCCCGCCAGGACACCGTGCTCGGCGGCCGCTACCCGGTCAAGGCCGGCCAACTGGTCACCGTGCTCACCCCGATGCTGCACCGCGACCCGTGCTGGGGCGACAACCCCGAGCTGTTCGACCCGTCCCGCTTCGCCCCGGAGGCCGAGGCGGCCCGCTCGCCGCACGCCTACAAGCCGTTCGGGACCGGTGAACGCGCCTGCATCGGGCGGCAGTTCGCGCTGCACGAGGCGACCATGCTGCTCGCCCTGCTCGCCCACCGCTACCGGCTGATCGACCACGCCGACTACCGGCTGCGCATCAAGGAGACCCTGACCCTCAAGCCCGACGGGTTCACCCTCAAGCTGGCCGCCCGTACGCCCGCCGACCGGGCCGCGGTGCGCGCAGCCCTGGGCGTCCTGCCCGGCGGCACCGCGGGATCCGGCTCCGCAGCCGACGCCACCACCGCCGACACCCTGCCCACCCGCGTCGTCCAGGGCACCGGGCTGCTGCTGTTGCACGGCAGCAACTACGGCACATGCCGCGAGTTCGCCGAGCGGCTCGCCGACGAGGCCACCGGGCTGGGCTGCGCCACCGAGGTCGCCCCGCTGGACGCCTGCGCCGACGGGCTGCCCGCCGACCGGCCCGTCGTCATCGTCGCCGCCTCCTACAACGGACAGCCCACCGACGACGCGGCCGCCTTCGTACGCTGGCTGCGGACCGCCGGGGACGGTGCCGCCGCGGACCGCCCGTTCGCCGTCCTCGGTGTCGGCGACCGCAACTGGGCCGCCACCTACCAGCACGTCCCCACCCTCATCGACGACCGGCTGGCCGCGCTCGGCGGCGACCGGATGCTGCCGCGCGCCGAGGCCGACGCCTCCGGCGATCTCAGCGGCACCGTCAAGGAGTTCACCACCGCACTGCGCACCGAACTGCTGACCCGCTACGGCGATCCCGCCAGCACCGGCGCGGCCGCCCCGGCCGCAGCGGACACCGGCTGGACCGTCACCGAGATCACCGGCGGACCGCTCGACGCGCTCGCCGCCCGGCACGAGCTGACCGAACTGACCGTCACCGAGGCCCACGACCTCACCGCGGAGGGCTGGCCGCGCCCCAAGCGGTTCCTGCGGCTCGCCCTGCCGGACGGTGTCACCTACCGCACCGCCGACCACCTCGCCGTGCTGCCGGTCAACGCCGCGGCCGCCGTCGAGCGGGCGGCCCGCGCCCTCGGTGCCGACCTCGACACCGTGCTCGCCCTGCACCCCGGCCGCCGCCCGGCCCGCGACACCCTGCCCGTCGACCGTCCCCTGACCGTACGCCAACTCCTCACCCACCACCTGGAGTTGGGGACCCGGCCGACCCCGGAGCAGCTCGCGGTGCTGGCCGCGCACAACCCGTGCCCGCCCGAGCGGCAGGCCCTGGAACACCTCGCCGAGGACGACCCGCGCACCCTGATCGAGCTGATCGAGGCCCACCCCGCTCTGCGCGGCCAACTGCCCTGGCCGGTGGTCCTCGACCTGCTGCCGCCGCTGCGCACCCGGCACTACTCGATCTCCTCCTCGCCCGCCACCGACGCCCGGCACGCCGAGCTGATGGTCTCGCTGCTGCCCGGCGGCACCGGCTCGACGTATCTGCACGGCCTGCGCCCCGGCGATGTGGTCCTGGCCCGGGTGCAGCCCTGCCGCGAGGCCTTCCGCCTCGACCCGGCCGACGCCACCCCGGTCGTCCTGGTCGCCGCCGGCACCGGCCTCGCCCCCTTCCGGGGCGCCGTGGCCGACCGGGTCGCGGCCGGCCAAACCGCGCCCGCCCGGCTGTACTTCGGCTGCGACGACCCCACGGCCGACTTCCTGCACGCCGCGGAGTTCGCCGCCGCCGAGGCGGCCGGGGTGCTCTCGGTACGCCCCGTCTTCAGCGAGCGCCCCGAGCACGGCCACCGCTTCGTCCAGCACCGGATCGCCGCCGAGGCCGCCGAGATCTGGGAACTCCTCCAGGCCGGCGCCCGGGTGTACGTCTGCGGCGACGGCAGCCGGATGGCCCCCGGTGTCCGGGCCGCCTTCCGGGAGGTGCACGCCGCGCACACCGGCGCCTCGGCCCAGGAGTCCGAGGCCTGGCTGCGCGAACTCACCGCCGCCGGTCGGTACATCGAGGACGTGTACGCGGCGGGCTGAGGACCGCCCCGCGGCACGGCCGTGATGTCCCCCGGCGGGCTGGATCTTCCGGTCCGCCGGAGGCAAGGTGGGCGGTGCGGCCGACCGGCCGCACCGCCGGCCACGACCCGGCCGGCGCACCGAGGGGGCACACCCGGGGGGACCACGGCATGCGCAAGGCACTGATCATCGGCGGCGGAATCGCGGGCGCGGTGACCGCCATGGCACTGCACAAGGCGGGCATCGAGGCGGAGGTCTTCGAGGCGTACCCGACCGGCGCGGACGACGTCGGCGCCTTCCTCGTCGTCTTCGCCAACGGCCTGGAGGCGCTCCGGGTGATCGACGCCCACGACCCGGTCGCCGCACACTCCTTCCCGGCCCGGCGGATCGCGGTGTTCGGCCACGACGGCAGCAAGGTCGGCGAGCGGCCCATCGCCGGCAGCGGCACCGGCCCCGGCCCGCGCACCCTGCGGCGCGCCACCCTCTACCAGGTGCTGCACGCCGAGGCGGCCCGCCGGGGAATCCCCGTACACCACGGGAAACGGCTGGTCGGCGCCGAGACGGTGGCGTCGGCCGGCGGGCAGCGGGTGGTCGCCACCTTCGCCGACGGCAGCCGCGCCGAGGGCGACCTGCTGATCGGCGCGGACGGACTGCACTCCGTCACCCGCACCCTCATCGACCCGGACGCACCCCGGCCGCGCCACACCGGCCAGCACACGGTCTGCGGCTACACCCCCGCCACCGGAGCCGAGGTGGCCCCGGAGACCTACACCATGATCCTCGGCGAACGCGCCTTCTTCGGCTGCACCCGCGCCCCCGACGGGGAGATCTGGTGGTTCGCCAACATCCCCGGCACCGAGGGCGACCGCACCGCCCTGCAGGCCGTCACCCCCGACGAGTGGCGCGACCGGGTCGCCGCGCGGTTCCCCGGCGACGCCACCCCGGCCGCCGCCCTCGTCCGCGCCACCGGCGACCGGGTCGTCGCCTCCAGCGCCTACGACATCGCCACCACGCCCACCTGGTACGACGACACCAAGGTCGTCCTCGGCGACGCCGCCCACGCGGCCGCGCCCAACGCCGCCCAGGGCGCCTCGATGGCCATCGAGGACGGCATCGTGCTGGCCCGCTGCCTGCGCGACCACGCCGACCCGCGGGCCGCCTTCGCGGCGTACGAGGAGCTGCGCCGGGAACGGGTGGAGAAGGTCGTCGCGGCCAGCGCCGGCCTCGCCGCCCGCACCGCCCCCGGCGGACCCGGCCGCCCCGCCGCCGGCCCCGGAGGCGGCGGCGCGGAGGACGGCGGCAACTGGCTGACGGACTACCGGATCGAGTGGTGACCGCCGGGCGCCCGCCCGCCGCGCGCCGGCCGGCTCAGGGCGCCGACGGCAGCCGGACGGCCAGCAGCGCGACCCCCGCGAACGTGATGTTGCGGGTCGCCGCCTCCAGGCCGTTCCAGGTCTTGGACTGCCACATCGAGAACCACTCCCCGCCGATCGCCAGGAAGCCCGCGCCGAACAACAGCAGCATCATCAGCAGACCGACGGTGCTCAGCATCCGGGCCCGGGCCACCTCGCCGCGCCGCAGACCCAGCGGCCACAGAACCGTGGCCACTATCAGCACCAGCGCGGTGACGCTCTCCCAGGCGATGATCGCCACATACGCGGCGTCCTGGAGGCCGGGCGAGGTGATGGCCCGCCACATCAGGTCCGGGTCCTTGAACGTGGTGTCCATCGCCAGGACATGCCGGACGAACTGCTGATTGGTCCCGAAGTCGGTGATGTTGCCGAAGGCGACGAGCGCCAGATAGAGCGCGACGGTGCCCGTCAGCACCGTCGCGACGAGTGGCTGTCCGGTACGCGGCAGCCGGCCGGTTGCGTGATTGTCGGCCATGGGCCCTCCCCAAGTCGGTCAAGTAAGGGGAGTTTCCCTCATCGTCACCGACCCCGCGGTCCCCACCCGCCCCAACTCCCGTACGCTGCTCCCCGATCGACCGGCCGGCCGGCCGGGCGATCGGCGTACGGGCCCACCGGCCGGGCCTCCGAGGGAC
>NZ_JBHWDV010000085.1:0-20960 GCF_042734445.1 Streptomyces sp. NPDC059649 | reverse complement strand
GCGCCTTCGAATGGCTCCCCGCACCCCTGCGCCCCGCGAAATAACCCCGCCCGCGGCCACCGCCTGACGCGCCACCACCCTCCTGGCGCGCCGCCGCCCTGTCCCGCGGCCCTCTGTCTGACGTTTCAGCTTTTGTGAAAGGCACCGTTGTGAGCAACCTCCCCAAGATCGCATGGATCGGTCTGGGCATCATGGGCTCGCCCATGGCCGAGAACCTGATCAAGGCCGGCTACTGCGTCACCGGCTTCACCCTGGAGGCCGACAAGCTGGAGCGGCTGGCCCAGGCCGGCGGCACCGCCGCCGGCTCCATCGCCGAAGCCGTCAGCGACGCCGACGTGGTCATCACCATGGTCCCGGCCTCCCCCCAGGTCGAGGCCATCGCCTACGGCCCCGACGGCATTCTTCAAAACGCCAAGCGCGGCGCGCTGCTGATCGACATGTCCTCGATCACCCCCCAGACCTCCATCGACCTGGCCCGCGCCGCCGGCGAGAAGGGCATCCGGGTCCTGGACGCCCCCGTCTCCGGCGGCGAGGCCGGCGCCATCGAAGCCGTCCTGTCGATCATGGTCGGCGGCGACCAGACCGACTTCGACACCGCCCGCCCGATCCTCGAAGCCCTCGGCAAGACCATCGTGCTGTGCGGCCCGCACGGCTCCGGCCAGACCGTCAAGGCCGCCAACCAGCTCATCGTCGCCATCAACATCCAGGCCTGCGCCGAGGCCGTGGTCTTCCTGGAGAAGTCCGGCGTCGACCTCAACGCCGCCCTCGACGTCCTCAACGGCGGACTCGCCGGCTCCACCGTCCTGACCCGCAAGAAGGACAACTTCAAAAACCGCGCGTTCGCCCCCGGCTTCCGCATCGACCTGCACCACAAGGACATGGGCATCGTCACCGACGCCGCCCGCACCGTCGGCGCCGCCCTGCCCGTCGGCTCCGTCGTCGCCCAACTCGTCGCCTCCCTGCGCGCCCAAGGCGACGGCGGCCTGGACCACTCCGCCCTCCTCCGCGGCGTCGAACGCCTCTCCGGACACCCCACCCAGGCCTGACGTCCATGGCGGCGCAGCGGATCCCCGCCGCACGGGCGGCCGTGCAGGTCCTGCGGGACGAGGGCATCGACCTCGTCTTCGGCTGCCCCGGTGGCGCGCTGCTCCCGCTGTACGCGGCGATGGAGGAGGCCGGGATCGCCCACCTGCCGGTGCGGCATGCCGAGGCCGCCGTGCACATGGCCGACGGCTGGGCCCGGACGAGCGGACGGGCCGGGGTCGTCGCGGTGGCCGCCGGGCCGGGAGCGGGCCGGCTGGTCAGCGGTCTGTACGCGGCGGCGCAGGACGCGGTGCCGCTGGTGTGCCTCACCGGCCGGCCGACCGCCGCCGGGCCGCCGCGCCGGGCGGCCCACCGTCCGCCGGACCTGGTCCGGCTGGCCGCTCCGGTCACCAAGCGGGCCGAGCGGATCGAGGATCCCGCGCGCATCCCGGGGGCCTTCCGTGAGGCCTTCCGGATCGCGCGGGAGGGCCGTCCCGGCCCGGTGCTGATCGACGTCCCGGCCGATCTGGCCGAGGCGGAGATCGCATCCGACGCGGGGCGGGCCACCGGTGGCGGCCGGTGGCCCGCCCCGCCGACCAGGGCGGCGACGCCCGTGGGCCGGACGGCGGACCGTGGTGGGCATGCCGATCCCGGTACCGTCCGCGGGACGCCGCCCTGGTTCCTGTCGGAGCTCGCCGCGGTCTTCGGGACCGGACACGGCCCGGCCACCGCGTCGGACACGTACCTGGTCAGCGGCGCCGCGGCGGCACCCTCCGCGGTCGGCCCGGCCGGCCACCGGCTGCACCACCTCTACGGCCGCAGCGGTCCGCCCGGATGGGAGGTCCCGGCCGCGATCGGGGTCCGCAAGGCCCTGGACGCCAGGGGCGAACGGGACGCCGAGGTCGTCGCGGTCCTCGACGGCGACGGGTTCCCGTCCATGTCCGGGGAGTTGGCGGCCGCGGCACGGTACGACGCCCCGATGGTGCTGCTCCTGCACACCGCGGACCGGGCCGGCGAGGACTTCGCGGATCCCGTGAAACTCGCCGGGGCGTACGGCTGCGCGGGCCGGGACGTCGTCGATCCGGCGGAGCTGCGCACGGCGGTCGAGTGGGCCCGCAAGGAGGCCGTCTCCACCCGGCGGCCGGTGCTGGTGGAGGTCCGGACCGGTCCCCCGGTACGCCGTCCCGGCGGCCCGGCCGTCGAGCCCGTGCACGAGTACACCTACGGGCCCTAGGCACCGCCGAGGGCCCCACCCCGAGCTTCCGGGCGGTGGCTGCGCCGACACCTGTCCTGTCGCGCCCAGGCGCGGCCGCCGCCCGGAATACCCAACCCAGGTTTGTTTCAACAAACTGTTGACGTTTGGTCGGAGCTCTTCTTACGCTCCGACATGCGGAAGTCAACTTCCGCGCTCTCGTACGGAAGGTCACCATGTCGAAGCCCACGCTGACGACCGAGTCCGGCGCCCCGGTCGCCGACAATCAGAACTCCGCAACCGCCGGCGTCGGCGGCCCGATCATCCTCCAGGACCAGCACCTGCTGGAGAAGCTCGCCCGCTTCAACCGCGAGCGCATCCCGGAGCGCGTCGTGCATGCCCGCGGGTCCGGCGCGTACGGCTACTTCGAGGTGACCGACGACGTCACGGCCTACACCCGGGCCGACTTCCTGAACACCGTCGGCAAGCGGACGGAGACGTTCCTCCGCTTCTCGACCGTGGCCGACAGCCTCGGTGGCCCGGACGCGGCCCGCGACCCGCGCGGCTTCGCCCTGAAGTTCTACACCGAGGAGGGTAACTACGACCTCGTCGGCAACAACACCCCGGTGTTCTTCATCAAGGACCCGATCAAGTTCCCCGACTTCATCCACTCGCAGAAGCGCGACCCCTTCACGGGCAAGCAGGAGCCGGACAACGTCTGGGACTTCTGGGCGCACGCCCCCGAGGCCACCCACCAGGTCACCTGGCTCATGGGCGACCGCGGCATCCCGGCCTCCTACCGCCACATGAACGGCTACGGCTCGCACACCTACCAGTGGACGAACGCCGAGGGCGAGGCCTTCTTCGTCAAGTACCACTTCAAGACCAACCAGGGCATCCGCTGCCTGAGCAGCGAGCAGGGCGCCGAGCTGGCCGGCAAGGACCCCAACAGCCACCAGACCGACCTGCTGCAGTCCATCGAGCGGGGCGTGTACCCCTCCTGGACCCTCTACGTGCAGATCATGCCGGCGGCCGAGGCGGCCGACTACCGCTTCAACCCGTTCGACCTGACGAAGGTGTGGCCGCACGCGGACTACCCGCTGCGGCGGGTCGGCCGGCTGGTCCTGGACCGCAACCCCGACAACGTCTTCGCCGAGGTCGAGCAGGCCGCGTTCTCGCCGAACAACTTCGTGCCCGGCATCGGCCCGTCCCCGGACAAGATGCTCCAGGGCCGGCTGTTCGCCTACGCCGACGCGCACCGCTACCGCCTGGGCGTCAACCACACCCAGCTGCCGGTGAACGCCCCCAAGGCGACCACCGCCAACAACTACGGCCGGGACGGCTTCATGGCGACCAACGCCTACGGCCGGCACGCCAAGAACTACGAGCCGAACTCCTACGACGGCCCGGTCCAGACGAACGAGGCGCTCTCCGCCCCGCTCGCCGTCTCCGGCCACACCGGCACCCACGAGGCGCCGCTGCACACCAAGGACGACGACTTCTTCCAGGCCGGTGAGCTCTACCGCCTGATGTCCGAGGACGAGAAGAAGCGCCTGGTGGAGAACATCGCCGGCGGTCTGTCCCAGGTCAGCCGCGACGACGTGATCGAGAAGAACCTCGCCCACTTCCACGCCGCCGACCCGGACTACGGCAAGCGCGTCGAGGCCAGGGTCCGCGAGCTGCGCGAGGACTGACGGGAGGTCAGCTCCCTTGCGCACTCCGTACCGGCCGGCCCGTTGAGGGGTGGTCGGCCGGTACGGAGAGGTAGCGCGAGCTCCGCGGTCACCGGGGAGTCCAGTGCGGTGGCAGTGCTCGCCCGACAGGAAAGGGCGAGCCACCTCCCCGCACCGCGGAGCCCGCCTGCTCCCCCTTCCCAGCCCCTCCCCCAGACTCCGTCCGGCGGTGCGATGTCCTGTCGCGCCCAACTCTCGCGCTGTCGGACGGAAACCACCCCACAGGGCCCGGCCTCCGTACGGTCACGGACGCCGGGCCCTGTGTCGCGCCGGGCTCCGTGTCATGCCGGGGCCCTGCGTCATGCCGGGGCCCTGCGTCATGCCCAGGCGTTGCGTCCCGGTCCGCGTACACCACCGTGCGTCGCCATACGCCACCGTGCGCACCGCGCGCGCCGCGTGCGCCGCGTGCGCCGTTGTCTTCCTCGCGGAATCTCCCCGCTCCGCGCCCTCTCGCCGTAATTCCCCCCACGCCACCCTTATTTCCGGAGACTATGGGACAGCAGCAGAACCCCACTGCCTGCCGTCCTACCGCCAGGAGCCGACCATGGCCGACAGCGTGCCCGTGCGGTGCCCCACGTGCCGCCGCGAGAACGCTTTCACCCCGCCCACCTTCCCGTGCGCCTGCGGCGCCCCGCTGACCATGCCCGTGCTGCGCGGCGGAGTGCCGGTCGAGATACTCCACCGGACCTGGCAGGCGTCCTGGGTGGAGGTCCGCTGCGAGGTGTGCGGACGGCACGACGAGTGGCCGGCGCCGGAATCCGGCTGTGTCTGCGGCACGGTGGTCCGGGTCCCTGTCGTCCCGGCACCCACCCCTCCCCCACCGAACTTCCCCTCGCCCGGTCGGCCGGCCGCCGAGGCGCCACCCGCCGCCCAGCCCCGGCGGGCCGTCCTGCGGCCCGCGTTCCGTCCGGTGACGATCCGCACCGCCCGCGACTGCGTCACCGCGGCCCAGCAGTATCTGAAGTGGCTGGGCTACGCCGATGTCGCCCGGACGCAGGAGCGCACCGCCGCCGGTATCGACCTGCGGGGCACCGGCGTGGTGGCCCAGGTCGACCCGACCACCCGTGCCACCCAGCTCCGCGAGATCGAATGCGTCTGGCTCAACGGCCTCAACGACTCGGCCGTCGCGGTCTTCTTCTCACTCGCCGGCTACGCCAGGGACGCCCGGACACGCGCCGACGAACTGCACATCCCGCTGTTCGTCATGGACCTCACGGGCACCCCACAGCCGGTCAACGACCCGGCCGACGAACTGATCAGGTACGGCGCGGCACGGCCGTGAGCCCACCGCCCGGGGCCCCGCCGGCGAGCCGCCGCAGTGCGCCGGCGGACGGCGATCCCGGCGCGGCGTGGTAGATCACCACCCGCTGCCCCGGGTCGTCCGGCAGCGTCAGGAGTTCGTCGGTGAGCGTGAGCGGACCGACGACCGGGTGGCGGTAGTCCCGGGTGTGGGTGGCGCAGGTGCGTACCGGGTGCGCCGCCCATAGCTCCTCGAACTCCGTGCTCTCCCGGCGCAGTTCGGCGAGCAGCCCGGTGAGCCGCGGCGCATCGGGCCACCGCCCGGCGATCAGCCGCAGATCGCCGACCGTGTCACGGCACTTGGCCGCCCGGTCCGGGTACAGCGCCCGGGTGTGCGGGTCGAGGAACATCATCCGCGCGACGTTGGGCCGCGCGGCGGCGGGGGCGTACGAAGTCTCCCGGGCGTCCGGGGTCTGCTGGGTGTCCGGGGCGTCGGGGGCGTCGAACGGCAGGTGGCCGGCCAGCAGCGCATGTCCGGCACGGTTCCAGGCGAGCACGTCCACGAACCGGCCCAGCACCAGCGCCGGGGTGTCCCCCAGCGACGCGATCATGTTCCGTACGGACGGCCGCAGTCGCTCCTCGGCGGCCGCTTCCGGGCCGGCTCCGCCGCCATCACCGCGCGCCAGGCCGTACAGATGGCGCCGTTCGGTCCCGTCCAGCCGCAGTACCCGGGCGAGCGCGTCCAGGACGGCGTCCGAGGCGCCGGCGGCGCCGGTGCCCTGCTCCAGCCGGGTGTAGTAGCCCGGGCTGATCCCGGCGAGCCGTGCCAGCTCCTCCCGGCGCAGCCCCGGGACCCGCCGCCGGCCTCCGTAGTCCGGCAGCCCGACGGCCTGCGGGGAGATCCGCGCCCGCCGGCTCCGCAGGAACTCCCCCAAGTCCGGCCGGTGGCCCATGCGTTCAGTGTGCCGGTGATCCATCCGTTCAGTCTGCCGGGGCGGGCGCCGCCTGCACCTGACAGGGGTAGGAACGGCGTTCCTGCCCTCCACAGGGGGCTGGGTCCCCGCGCCCCCGCACGGCAGCATCGTGCTCATGCCTCTGAAGATCATCGTCATCGGCGCGACCGGCACGCTCGGCAGTGCGGTCGCCCGCCATCTGGAAGCCCACGGCCATGAGGTCGTACGGGCCGCGCGCCGCGGGCCGGTCCCGGTCGACCTGGCCGATCCGTCCTCCCTCGACGCGCTCTTCGCCACCGTACGGGACGTGGACGCCGTGATCTGCTGTGCCGCGAGCGGCCGGCTGACGCCGCTGGACGCCCCCTCGGACGAGGAGTTCACCACGGGTCTGGAAGGCAAGCTCCTCGGCCAGGTCCACCTCGTCCGGCGTGCGCTGCACCATCTGCGGGACGGCGGTGCGGTCATCCTGACCAGCGGCACCTTCGCCGAGCCGACACCGGGTGGAGCGTTCGGTGCCCTGGTCAACGCCGGTCTGGACGCCTTCGTACGCGCCGCCGCCGTCGAACTCCCCCGCGGGCTGCGGCTCGACGTGGTCAGCCCCGGCTGGATCGCCGAAACCCTCGTCGGCCTCGGCCTGGACCCGGCCGACGGCGTGCCCGCGGACGAGGTGGCCCGTGAGTACGTCGGCCTCCTCGGCACCCTCGTCCCGCGGGCCGCGGAAACCCGTTCGCCCCGCGCGGCGGCACCGACGACACTGGCCGGATGATCGCCGTCCCGTCCCCCGCCGAGCTGCCCCTGCTGCGCGCCCTCGAACGCGCCGCCGGTGAACCTTTCCGCCACCTGGACATGGCCCCGGTGGCGGACGACGAACCGCCCTCACTGGACGACCTGTCGAGGTATCAGCGGGCGGGCCGGGCCCTGGCGGCGTACGACGTGCGCCGTCCGGGCGCCCCGGCCGACGGGGGCGGGCCGGTCGGCTATCTCCTCTGGGAGGCGGTCGACGGGTGCACCCACATCGAGCAGGTGTCGGTGCACCCGGACCACGCCCGCCGGGGCATCGGGCGGGCCCTCATCGACCGGGCGGAGCGCGACGGTGGTCCGGTGCCGCTGACCCTGACCACCTTCGCCGAGGTGCCGTGGAACGCGCCGTACTACGCGCGCCTCGGTTTCCGGGTGCTCACCGACGCCGAACTGACCCCCGGGCTCAGGGCGGTGAGGGCGCAGGAGGCGGCGCTGGGCCTGGATCGCTGGCCGCGGGTGTGCATGCGTCGGGAGCCGGGTGTGCGGGCGGCGGAGTACGGCAACTGACGTGGTGTCAGGCGCCCGGACCGTATGACCCGGCCCGCCCATAATGAGGGCATGATCGACGCGAATGCGCTCCGGGAGCACTGCCTGGCCTTCAACGGCGCGACCGAGGACTTCCCCTTCCCGCGCCACCCGGACGTCTGCACCTTCAAGGTCGGCGGCAAGATCTTCGCGCTCAGCACGCTCACCGAAACGCCGCTCACCGTGAGCCTCAAGTGCGACCCGGAGCTGGCCGAACGACTGCGGGCGGCCCACCCGGAGGTGGTGCCCGGCTACCACCTCAACAAGCGGCACTGGAACACCGTTTCGCTGGCCGGGGCACTGCCCGATCAGCTCGTCCGCGACATGATCGAGGACTCCTACGACCTGGTGGTCGCCTCGCTGCCGCGGGCCCAGCGGCTGCTGCTCGACTGGCCCGGAGAGTCGCGGCGACGCTGAACGCCCGGGGGGCGGGCTCTCCGGATGGCGCATATACACCTACCGCAATTAGAGGGGCCTCTCCATTATGGTGTTCCGAGAGGCGCCCACGCCTTGTGTGTGCGCCTGCTCGGGAGTCTCAAGGGCAAGGGAGAGCCGGGGCGTGTTGAGTGGAACGGAGTTCCGGAGTGCGGAGGCCGCCCCGGCGACGGGACGGTTCGACAGCTGGCGCGAGCATCTCCACGGAAGCTATGTGCCCGTGGACCTCCTCCCCGACGACCACATGGCCGACTTCCGCGCCACCCACCTCGTACTGAACCTCGGTGCCGTACGGCTGTGGCGGATCGAGCACCCGCCGATGCGGATGCGGCGGAGCCCGCAGCTGATCCGGCGCTCCGATCCCGAGCTCCTCCATCTCTCGCTCCCCCTTCGCGGCACGAAGAGGGTGGTCCAGTCCGACCGCGAGGCGGGCTACGGGGCACACGAGCTGGCCCTTCTGGACACCTCGCGCCCCTATCTCATGGAGGCGTCCACCGGCGAACGTCAGCGCACCGTCCGGGGAACCGGAATCCTCCTCCCCAGGAACGTGCTGCCGCTGGCGGCGAAGGGGGGTGACGCACTGGTCAACCGCCGGCTGTCGGCGCGGGAGGGCGCGGGGGCCCTGCTGGCCCGGTTCCTCACCCAGGTGTGGGCCGACCGGGCCTCCTACCGCCCCGCGGACGGGCCCCGCCTGGGAACCATCGCGATCGACCTGCTCTCCGCGCTGCTCGCCCACACCCTGGACGCCGAGAACACGCTCGCACCGGAGACGCGCCGGCGCTCCTTGGTCCTGCGCATCCAGGAATTCATCCAACAGCGGCTGTTCGACCCGGAATTGACGCCCAGAAGCGTCGCGGCCGCCCACCACATCTCCGTCAGCTATCTGCACCGCCTGTTCGAGGACGAAGAGATCACCGTCGCCGCCTGGATCCGGCGCCGGCGCCTGGAGCGCGCGTGCCGGGACCTCGCCGACCCGGCGCTCCGTCACACGCCGATCCACGCCATCGCGATGCACTGGGGCTTCGCCCGGGCCGACGACTTCACCCGCGCCTTCCGCGCGGTCTACGGCATGCCGCCCCGGGACTACCGATATGGAGCGTGCCGGGTCGCGGATCAGGGACTGTCCGATGGGGCAGCCCCCTAGCCGCAACTCACCGGCACTCGGCGAGGAGGATCCGGGCGAGTTCCCGCGGTCGGGAGAACATGGGCCAGTGGCCGGTGTCCAGCTCGGCCAGCCGCCAGTGCTCGCTCTTCAGCAGCTCGGCCACCTCGTCGCTCGGCTCGGGGCCGTCCAGCAGGCACTTGAGGTAGGTCGCCGGCAGTTCGCCGAGCGGACGGGCCAGCACGGCGGGCTCGGTGAGCGTGGCGCCCGGGTGCGGGGTCGAGCCGCCCACGATCCGCGCGATCTGCGCGTCGTCGAGGCCCTGGCCCGCGCAGTCCGCCGCGGTCAGCGGCGCCCAGAAGCCTCCGTTCTCGGCGATGGACGCCTCCACCATCGCCCGGCCGCTCGGCCAGGAGGACACGAACGACTCACCGTCGGCAGGGACGTTGGCGTCGACGAACACCACGCGGGCCAGCCGGTCACCGATCCGCTCGGCGGCCTGGCCGACCGGTATGCCGGCATAGCTGTGCCCCACCAGGACGACCTCGCGCAGATCACGTCGTTCGATCTCGTCGACGACGTCCTGGACGTGGGTCTGCAGCCCGGCGGGTGCACCCTGCTTCTCGGCGAGTCCGGACAGCGTCACGGGACGGACGTCGTGGCCGGCCGCCCGCAGCTCCGCCGCCACCTCCTCCCACGCCCACGATCCCAGCCACGCCCCTGCCACCAATACGAATGCGGTCATGGGGGCAACGTAGCGGTGGCCACTGACAATCCGGCCCCGACCGCTCCGGCCCGGCCGGCGCCGCCGCGGCCGCCACGACTGACGCCGACCCGGTCGGCACGGGCGCGCACCCGGTCAGGTGGTGTAGTCCGCGTTGACCCGGACGTAGCCGGCGGACAGGTCGCAGCCGTAGACGGTCGCTTCGGCGGTTCCGAGGCCGAGGGTGACGGTGATCGAGACCTCGGGCTGCCGCATGGCGTCGGTGAGCGCGTCGAGGGTCTCCGGGGTGGGCTCCTCGGGATACACCTCGATGCCGCCGAACGCGACCGTGACGCGGTCCGGGGTGATGTCGCGGTCCTCGGTGTTCTTGCCGATGGCCATCACCACCCGGCCCCAGTTCGGATCGGCACCGTGTACGGCGGTCTTGACCAGGGGTGAGTTCACCACGCTCTTGGCGATGCGCCGGGCCTGGGCGTCGTCCCGCGCGAGGCCGACCGTGACGCGCAGCAGCTTGGTCGCGCCCTCCCCGTCGCTCGCGAGCTGACGGGTGAGGTCCAGGCACAGGTCGGTGAGCGCCGCGGTGAACTCCGCGGTGTCGACCGGCCCGGCCGCGCCGTTGGCGAGGACCGCGACGGTGTCGGAGGTGGAGGTGTCCGTGTCGACGCTCAGGCAGTGGAAGGTCCGGTCGACGGCGGTGCGCAGCGCCGTGTCCAGCTCGTCCGCCGGCAGTTCGGCGTCGGTGAAGAGGTAGGCCAGCATCGTGGCCATGTTCGGCTCCAGCATGCCGACGCCCTTGGCGACACCGACGACCCGCGCGGCTCCGACCGTGCGGACGGCGGTCTTCGGGCGGGTGTCGGTGGTCATCATGGCGCGGGCCACGTCCAGCGGCCCGGCCCCGAAGGCCCCGGGGCCGAGTCCGGCGGCGGTGTCGAAGTGGGCGCGGAGGGCGTCCATCGGCAGCGGGCGCCCGATGACTCCGGTGGACCCCAGGAGCACCTGGCGGTCCTCGATGCCCACAAGGGCGGCGACCCGGCCGACGACTTCGGCGGCGTTGGCCTCGCCCTGGCGGCCGGTGGCGACATTCGCGTTCTGCGCCAGCGTGGTGACGGCGCGCAGGTCCCGCCCGGCGGCGTGCGCGCGGCTGAGCACCACGGCGGGGCCGGCGAAGAGGCTGCGGGTGAACATGGCGGCGCTGACCGCCGGGCGGTCCGTGACCACGACCGAGACGTCATCGCCCTGGTCGCGCAGCCCGCCGTGGCCGGTGTAGGCGCGGAATCCGGTCGGCCAGGAGAGGGAGCCGGCGTCGGACCCGGGAGTCGGTGCATCTATATGCGTCATGCCGCATATCTTTACAAGGAGGG
Source organism: Streptomyces sp. NPDC059649 (assembly GCF_042734445.1). NCBI lineage: Bacteria > Bacillati > Actinomycetota > Actinomycetes > Kitasatosporales > Streptomycetaceae > Streptomyces > Streptomyces sp. NPDC059649. The sequence goes on along the minus strand of NZ_JBHWDV010000085.1, from coordinate 9,872 downwards.
GTGGAGTCGTCCAGCGGATTACGGACCACCGAACGCCCCACCCCACGCAGCACCGCAGTCTGCTGACGTAGCGTCAGCCAGCCACCGATCCCACTTCCTTCGCCAGCCGTTCGCGCAGCTCGACCTTGCGCACCTTGCCGCTGACGGTCATCGGGAAGGCGTCGAGGATCTCCAGGTAGCGCGGCACCTTGTAGTGGGCGAGGCGGGAGCGGCAGTAGCGGGCCAACTCGTCGCGGGTGAGCGGGTCCTGGGGGTCGCGGAGGATGACGCAGGCGGCGATCTCCTCGCCGTACTTGTCGTCGGGGACGCCGACCACCTGGACGTCGGCGATCTTCGGGTGGGTGTAGAGGAACTCCTCGATCTCCCGCGGGTAGACGTTCTCACCGCCCCTGATGATCATGTCCTTGATCCGCCCGACGATCCGGACGTAGCCGTCGTCGTTCATCACCGCGAGGTCCCCGGTGTGCATCCAGCGGGCCGGGTCGATGACCTCGGCGGTGCGCTCGGGGTCCTCCCAGTAGCCGAGCATCACGCTGTAGCCGCGGGTGCACAGCTCTCCCGGGGTGCCGCGCGGGACGGTGACCCCGCTCGCCGGGTCGACGACCTTGACCTCGATGTGCGGCAGCACCCGTCCCACCGTCGCGGTGCGGTGCTCCAGGTCGTCGTCGCGGCGGGTCTGGGTGGAGACCGGGGAGGTCTCGGTCATGCCGTAGCAGATGGAGACCTCGGCCATGTGCATCTCGGAGACCACCCGCTTCATGACCTCCTCGGGGCACGGCGAGCCCGCCATGATGCCGGTGCGGAGGGAGGAAAGGTCGTAGCCGGCGAAGTCCGGGTGGTTGAGTTCGGCGATGAACATGGTGGGCACGCCGTAGAGCGAGGTGCAGCGCTCGTCCTGGACGGCCTGCAGGGTGGTGGCGGGGTCGAAGGCGGGGGCCGGGATGACGATGCAGCCGCCGTGCGAGGTGATGCCGAGGTTGCCCATGACCATGCCGAAGCAGTGGTAGAAGGGCACCGGCAGACAGACCCGGTCCGCTTCGGTGTAGCCGAGCGTCTCGGCCACCCAGTAGCCGTTGTTGAGGATGTTGTGGTGCGAGAGGGTGGCGCCCTTGGGGAAGCCGGTGGTGCCCGAGGTGTACTGGATGTTGACCGGGTCGTCGGCGGTCAGCGCCTTCTCGCACGCGGCGAGCCGGGTGTGCGGGACCCTGGCGCCGGCGGCCAGCAGACCGCCCCAGGTGGGGTCGCCGATGTAGACCACATCGCGCAGCGCCGGGCTCTCGGCGCGGACCTGCTCGATCATCCGGCGGTAGTCGCTCGTCCGGTGCCGGGGCACCGAGACCAGCACGGTGATGCCGGCCTGCTGGAGGACGTACGCCAACTCGTGCACCCGGTAGGCGGGGTTGACGTTGACGAGGATGGCGCCGATCTTGGCGGTGGCGTATTGGACGAGCACCCATTCGGCGCAGTTGGGCGCCCAGATGCCGACCCGGTCGCCCTTGCCGACCCCCTTGGCGAGCAGGCCGAGCGCCACCTCGTCGACCGCCCGGCCGAGTTCGGTATAGGTCCAGCGGCGGCCGCTGGCCACCTCGACCAGCGCCTCACGGTCACCGCACCGGGCGATGGTGCGGGCCAGGTCGGCGCCGATGGTGTGCCCGAGCAGCGGCCGCTCGGCGGCCCCGCTGGCGTACGACAGCTCCTGGTGCGACGGGCTCATCGGTGGGTCTCCTCCCAGTACGCGGCACTGCCGTCGCCCGGCGCGGTGCGCTCGGGCAGTTCACTGCGGCGGATCGTGCCGGGGACGGTCTTCGGCAGGTCGGCGAACGCAGGACGCCGGATGTGCTTGCAGGGGGCCAGGACTTCGCGGGAGTGCCCGGAGATCGTCGTCGCGGTCCGCGGGCATCTCGGCCGGGGATCCGGCCGCCCCCGTGGTGCAAGGGGCGGACGCATCACTCCGTCCTCCGGTGGCGCCTCCCGCGCCACCTCCACCACTGCGTTCATCGGCTGCTCCCAGAAGCCCGGCATCGGCCATCGCTGCATACACCCGCAAGGTTGCCCGGCGGAAGGGACGAGCCACTCCAAGGACACCCGGTGCGCGCCGAGTACAGGATGGCGTCCGGCGTGCCGCGAGGGGGGCGCAACCACCCGGTCGTTCGCTCCGCGAAGAAAAGTTCGAGCACGGCCGGGCTCGCACAGCGGACGGCCTCGGCGCCCCGCGGCGAGCGGGGGCGCCGAGGCCGGGAGAGCGGACGGTCAGCGGTGGGTGGTGAAGCGCTGCTCGAAGGAGGCGAAGGCGGCTTCCTGCCGCCACTGGACGGCCGCCTTGGGGCTGGACGCGAGCAGGGCCCGGCAGGCCGTACCGGGGGATCCGGATCCCGGGAGCCGGCCGCGGCAGGCGTCGACGGGGCGGTAGCCGTCCCGGGTCGGGTTGCCCCGCCACAGGCTGCGGCCGGGGAGGAAGGCGTACTGCAGGGAGGCCCGGGCCAGGTCCTTCAGATCGCCGTAGCCGAGGTGGTACGTCGTGGCGGCGTACCGGTACTCGTGGGAGATGTCGATCCGGGAGATGCCGGGGTCGTCGGTGGCCAGGACGATCGGCACCCCGTAGGCGCGGTAGGTCGTGAAGGGGTGTGCGGCGCCCTTGACCCCGAGGATCTGGGCGTTGCTGGTGAAGGGGACCTCGACGGCCACCTGGCGTGCGGCCATGGTCCTCGCCAGTTCCTGCCAGTCGTCCTCGTGGACGAGGTCGACGCCGTGGCCGATGCGTTCGGCGTGGGCGAGGGTGACGGCCTGGTGGATGTGGAACCGCAGGTCTTCCGGTTTGACCAGGCCCGGCCACAGCTCGCCGGCGTGCAGGGTGAGGTGGGCGCGCGGATACCTGCGGTGCAGGAAGTCGAGCATCCGCATCTGCAGGGTGTAGTTGCGCAGCGAGCTGTCCCAGTCCTCCGGCGCCACCAGGTTGACCGCGGTGAACCGTGGGTCCCGCTCGGCCAGGCGCATGCCGAGCGCCATCTGCGTGAAGACCCGCTCGGGGCTGCTGCCCCGGGACACCTGGGCGTTCCAGCGCACGGTCAGACGGCAGCCGGGCGCGGGCCGGGAGGTGCCGCAGCGCGAGGCGGTACGGAACTCGGCGTCCGCGTTGTCGGCCTCCTGGCGGGCGGTGGCCACCAGACGGTCCAGCTTGCCGTCGGCGACCAGGGCCCGGTGCATACGGCCGAAGTCGTCGTCCCAACCGACCTGGTCGGCAAGCTGCTTGGCCTCCTCGGAGGCGGGCGTGACCAGCGTCTCCAGGTAGAACTGGTTCTGCGCGACGATGTCGTCGGCGACCCTGGACAGCAGTTTGCCGCGGTGGCGCCAGGTCACCTCGCCGAATTTCCCGAAGGCGTCGAAGAAGTGGTCGTGGCCCGACCGGTCCGGCGGGAAGTCCTGCATGGACCAGGCGCGCACCAGCGCGTCATGGAACGCCCGGTCGGTCCGGGCGTCCGCGGCCGGCCGCTTTCCCGGACCGCACGGCGGCACGACCGCGGTCATGGTCTGCTCGTCGATGCACAGTCCGTCCTCGGCGGCGAGTTCGATCAGGTACTCGGTGGGGACGGCGCCGGACAGGTGGTGGTGCAGATCACCGCCCTTGGGCAGGCGCCGGAAGAAGTCGCGGAGCCGGGCCGGCTCCTGGCGGATGGACTCCAGGTAGGCGCCGGTACGCGCTTCGGCCGCGGTGCGCGGACGTACGGAAGGCGCGGATTGCTTACGGGAGTCGGTCGGCTGGGCGGCGGCGGGTAGGGCGGACAGGAGCGACAGCACGCTGAGGGTGGCCAGACCGGCCCGAAGAGCCCGGCGACGGTCCATGGCACGAGGGCGATCACCATTCACGAGCGCCATCGTGGCGGCACGACGGGGCCGGGCGAAGCCCCTTTTCGGCAAGTTACCCCGGACGGGACCCTGCCGCGTGGCGCCTGAGGCGTAGGGGGCCGCGGAACGGCATCAGGCCCGCCGGCACCGGTGTACCGCGCGGGTTCAGCCGGCGGTGCCGAGGAGGGCCGTCGGCTCCGTCCGGTACCGGCCCGGGGCAGTACCGTACTCCCGCTTGAAGGCCTTGGCGAACGCGAACTCCGAGGCGTAGCCGGTCCGTTGGGCTATGACGCGGAGCGGCTGGTCCCCCTCGCGCAGCAGCCGCCCGGCCAGGGTCAGCCGCCACCACGTCAGATAGCCGAGCGGCGGTTCACCAACGAGGGCGGTGAACCGCTTCGCGAAGGCCGCCCGCGACAGGCCCGCCACCGCGCCCAGTTCCTCCACCGTCCACGCATGCGCGGGATCGTGGTGGATCGCGCTCAGCGCCCGTCCGACCGCCGGATCGCGCAGCGCCACCGCCCAGCCGTTCGTGGCCTGGGCGTGTTCCTCGTACCAGGCCCGCAGGATGTACAGCAGGGCGGTGTCGAGGAGTCCGCAGACGGCGGCCTCCGCGCCGGGCCGGGGGTGTGCCGTCTCGGTACGGAGCAGGTCCAGCAGCGAGCCCAGCGGCCGGCCGTGGGTGGGCAGCCGGAACACGCCGGGCAGGCAGGTCAGCAACGGGTGGGGACGGGACCGGTTGAGGCGGTAGGCACCGCAGAGCGTCAGCGTCCGGGGCGTCCCGTCGTCCGGCGTCTCCGGGCCGGGCGGCCACGAGCCGTCCGGATTCTGGCGGACCTCGACCAGCGGGGTCCCGGGGTCGTCGGCCAGACCGTGGGCGATGCCATGGACGAACACGAGGTCACCGGCGGTGAGCCGGAGGGGCGGGCTGCCGTCCTCGGGCAACAGCCAGCCGGAGCCCTCCAGCACGGCGTGGAACCCTACGCCGGTCGTGGCCGGGAAGCGCACGCCCCACGATCCGTGCCGCTCCTTGCGGGAGGCGTGCGGCCGCCCGGTCCGCATGGCGGTGATCGCGTCGCTGAGTACGTCCATGCCGGCGAGCGTACCGAGGAGACGTCCGCACATGATCGCGAGACGTTGTGGCATGGGCCGACGTGCGCGATCTCCCTACGGTGAATCCACGACGTCGCGCCTCCCCCACGACCCCCCCACACCGAACGACTCACACATCGATACATCCACACATCGATGAATCGGTGCATCGGTGCATCGGTGCATCGATGCACTGGCACGTCGATGCATCCCCCGTCCACGGATCCACAACTCCGCGGATCCCCACACAAAAGGAATTCACAAGATGATGGCCCATCAGGTGGTGTTCGACGAGCTCGGCGGCCCGGAAGTGCTGCGGATCGAGGAGGTGGAACTCGGGGCGCCCGGTCCGGGCGAGGTGCTGCTCCGCGTGGACGCACTCGGCCTCAACCGGGCGGAGGCGCTGTTCCGCTCCGGCGGCTACTACTACCGGCCCACCCTGCCGGGGTCCCGGATCGGCTACGAGGCGGCCGGTGAGGTACTGGCCGTCGGGGACGGCGTGACCGGCTTCTCGGTGGGCGACCCGGTACTGACGGCGGGCACGGGTGGGATGAGCACCGACGGCGTGTACGGCGACCGTCTGCGCCTGCCCGCCGACAGCCTGCTCCGTCGCCCCGGCGGTACGGACGCGGCGACCGGGGCCGCCCTGTGGCTGTCGTACAGCACCGCCTACGGCGCGCTGGTGGAGAAGGGCGGGCTGCGGCCGGGCGACACCGTGCTGATCACCGCCGCCTCCAGCAGCGTGGGCGTGGCGGCGATCCAGATAGCCCGCCATCTGGGCGCGATCCCGGTGGCCGTCACCCGCAGCGCGGCGAAGCGGGAGCGTCTGGCGCAGCTCGGCGCGGCCCATGTGATCGCCCTCGACGAGGGCGAACTGCTCGACCAGGTCGCCGAGATCACCGGCGGGCGCGGGGCCGAGATCGTCTTCGACCCGGTGTCCGGCCCCGGGCTGGCGGAGGTCGCGCGGGCGGTCGCACCGGGCGGGCTGCTGATCGTCTACGGCTGGCTCGACCCCAGGCCGGCGCCCCTGCCGCTCAACTGGACCCTGCGCATCCTCGGTTACGGCAACCTCCAGGTCACCGGCGACCCGGAAGTACGGCGCCGGATCTGGCACTTCCTGGACGCGGGCCTCCGGGCGGGCACCCTCGCCCCGGTCATCGACCGCATCTTCGACTTCGAGGAGATCGTCGAGGCCCACCGCCATCTGGAGTCCAACAGCCAGATCGGCAAGATCGTGGTCACCGTGCGCCACCAGGGGTCCCCGGGCCCGCGGGCCGGGGAATGGGTGGGGTGACGGGGAATGGGTGGGGTGACACGGAACGTTCCACCGATCATGACCCGCGACCTGCGCACGATCACCAATCCGCCAACTCTCCACGACCCGACGCCGTTCGGCTACAGCCACACCGCCTCGGCGCCCGGCGAAGTCGTCTTCATCGCCGGCCAGTACGCCTCCGACGCCACCGGCTCGCCGGTGCCCGGTGACTTCGCCTCCCAGGTGGAACTCGCCTTCGACCGGCTGCGGTTGGCGCTCGAAGGCGTCGGGCTCGGCTTCGACCACGTCGTCCGGCTCGGCTCGTACGTCGTGGACCACGACACCGGCAAACTGGAGGTCCTCGGCAAGGCGCTGCACGCGCGGTTCGGGGAGCGGCTGCCGGCCCAGACGCTGAGCGGGGTCGCGGCGCTCGCGCTGCCCGGCATGCTGTTCGAGGTCGACGCGATCGCCGTACGACCGGCCCCGCCGGCCACCACCTGACGGCCCGGCGCGGCGGCGGGGCCGGTGCCGTCGTACGGCCCGCACCCCGCCCGCCGCGCCGAAACCCGCCGCCCCCGGTCACGCGAGGAGCACCGTGTGCTCATTCAGTTCACCCCTCGCTCGATCCCCGACCAATACGGCTGCCGGAGCTTGAACTTCTGGATCTTGCCGGTGGCCGTACGGGGAATGGACGCGCGGAACTCCACGGAGGTCGGGGCCTTGTAGCCGGCCAGGTGCTGTTTGCAGTGGGCGATGATGTCGGACTCCTCGGCCGTCGCGCCCTCCGCGAGCACCACCAGGGCCTTGATCGTCTCGCCCCACTTCTCGTGCGGCACCCCGATGACGGCGACCTCGGCGACCGCCGGGTGGCTGAAGATGGTGTCCTCGACCTCGATCGACGACACGTTCTCGCCGCCGGTGATGATCACGTCCTTCTTCCGGTCGGAGATGGTGAGGTGGCCGTCGCCGGGGTCGAGGGTGCCGCCGTCGCCGGTGTGGAACCAGCCGTCCTCCAGGGCCTCCGCGGTCTCCTCGGGCTTGTCCCAGTACCCGTCGAGCACCGTGTTCGAGCGGGCCAGGACCTCACCGGACTCGTTGACCTTCAGCTTCACCCCCAGCGCGGGCAGCCCCGCACGGGACAGCTTGCGCGCCCGCTCCTCGGCGGGAAGGGCGACATCGGCCGGCCGGGTGCGGTTGAAGGTGAGCATCGGCGAGGTCTCGGTCAGGCCGTAGAGCTGGGTGAACTCCCAGCCCAGTTCCTCCTCCACGCGCTGGATCGTCCGGGTCGGCGGCGGGGCGCCCGCGCAGACGATCCGTACGCGGTCCCGGCCCGGGATCTCGCCCTCCCAGGTCGCCGCCGCGTCGAGCACCATGTTCCAGACGGCCGGGGCGCCGCACATGAGGGTGACCCCGTGCTCGTCGACGCGCCGGAGGATCTCGGCGCCGTCGACCTTGCGCAGCACCACCTGCTTGACGCCCAGGCCCGCCATCACATACGGCATGCCCCAGCCGTTGCAGTGGAACATCGGCAGGGTGTGCAGGTACACATCGCGCTCCCACACGCGGGTGTGCAGCCCGAAGGTCATGCCGTTCACCCAGATGTTGCGGTGGGTCAGCTGCACGCCCTTGGGGCGGGCGGTGGTACCCGACGTGTAGTTGATCGTCGCGGTGGCGTCCTCGTCCGGCCGCGACCACGGACGCGGCTCGACCCCGAACCGCATCAGCTCGCTCTCGGTCCGCTCGCCGAGCACGAAGCGGTGGGGCGCCTTCACCTCGGCCAGCGCGGCGTCCAGTTCCGGGTCGACGAGCAGGACCGACGCCCCGCTCTGCGCCACCACGTACTCGACCTCCTCCGGCTTGAGGCGGAAGTTCACCGGTACGCAGATACGGCCGCTCATCGGCACCGCGAACAGCAACTCCAGCAGGCGCGCGGAGTTGTGGCTCACCACGGCCACCCGTTCCCCTTCACCGACCCCGAGCGCGTCCAGCCCCGCCTGCCAGGCACGGACCCGCTCGGCGAACCGCCCGTAACTCGCCACGGGCACCGCCGGCGCGGGCTGCTGCGGCTCGTCGACCACCCCGGGACTGTCCCGGAATCCCAGCTCGGCACGGTCGAGGAAGTCCGCGATCGTCATCGGTGTCCGCATGTGCGCTCTCCTGTATTCGGATGGACCCCAGCTGAGAGGGAGCTTCCCACGTACCTGGCCGTCCCACCGTTCCGCTGCGCTTTGCGGCGCCGCGTACGTACCTGGCTGTCCCGCCGCGGGGCTTGCTCGCCGTTGCCGCTTTGCGGCGCCGCCGCACGTACCTGGCTTTCCCACCGCGGTTGTTGCTCGCCGTTTCGCTTTGCGTCGCCCCGTACGTACTTGGCCGTCCCGCCGTTGAACGTCTCGCCGTTGCGCCTGGCGGCGGGCGTGGTGTTTCGGGTGCGGTGACAGCCCTACAGACTTCGTCCTCCGGTCTGTCCCCTCCCGTGGTGGGGGGATCGAGGTGAGTGGGGGCGGGCATTGTCGTTCGGCGATCTCTCGTGTCGTGCGGTGTCTCGCGTCGTGCGGTGTCTCGTGTCGTGCGGTGTCTCGTGTCGTGCGGTGTCTCGTGTCGTGCGGTGTGGGGAATACCGTCCCGGCCCGTCGAGTTGAGGCCCGCAAGGGGCGCCCGTATCCCTTACGGGATCTGTTCGGCCCCCCTTAGTGGTCGGCTCCGCAAATCCGCAGCCGGTGCTCTCGCGGCCTGCCCCGCCCGTCACCGCCCCAGCGCCCCCAATGACCGAGTGCCAGAGGCCACTTGGACAGGGAAAACGCAACTTCGACATCGCCCGCAGAGGCAGCTACCTTCACCTGGTCTTCGGCGATCGCTCACGGTCGCACAGGAGTTCCTTCAGGCTGAGCCACCCGCGGCGGGATGAGCTGGTCACGCCCCACGAATCCTCGCCCCATGCCCAAGCCACCGAATCGGGTCCACACCAGGCACCCCAACCAGGGAGAGACGCATGCCCCATCTTGCTCTGTACACATTCGGCGCCCTGAAGACACCTCTCACCGATCCCGCACCTCTCACGCGCGAGTTCTACGACATTGGTGAGGCCGTCTACCGGAAGATCAGTCAGCACCCCGGATACCTCGCGCATGCTGAAGCGGCAGAGCATGTCCCGGGCATGCTCTTCGAGGCGGACTGGGGTGCATGGGGAGAGTTCGCCGTACCGACCTGGTACGGCAAGGGCCGCACGGTGGAAACCACCGCCCTGGCCACGACCCTCTCACTCTGGACCGACCTGCGCCCCGCTTTCGACGCCATCTACACCGGTCTGCACCGCGAGGCGCTGAACAGGCGTTACGACTGGTTCGAGAGGACAGCACACCCGAATTACGTCTTCTGGTGGGTCTCCGACGGCGTGATACCCACCTGGCAGGACGGGGTCTCCAGGCTGGAACACCTCCACGACCACGGCTCCTCGCCGCACGCCTTCACCTTCCACCACTCGTTCGCCCCGGACGGAACTCCGACCAGGATCAAAGGCCTCGGGCCGAAGAGCGACCAGGTTCACTGAGAAGGAAGCCTGAACGACTGGGTCCGCCGTCAAACACCGTCATTAAGGGACCCCCACGCCCGCCCCCACCGGCCTCAACTTCCCCCCAACGGGAGGGGACGGGCCGGAGGGGCCGGTTGTGTGGACGTAAAGCGAAGC
>NZ_JBHWDV010000084.1:0-22242 GCF_042734445.1 Streptomyces sp. NPDC059649 | reverse complement strand
CCTGACGATCTGGGCCGGCGACCACCCCCCCCCCGCCCACCACCCCCTTCAGAGAATCAGCACTCTCTTCAGGGAATCAGCACTCTTCGGCCCACCACCCGATAGCCGTCCCGGGCGATCCGTCGTACGACGTCGACCAGCAGGGCACGCTCGACCTCCTTGATGCGTTCGTGCAGCGTGGTCTCGTCGTCCTCGTCGCCCACCCGCACCACGCCCTGCGCGATGATCGGGCCGGTGTCCACGCCGTCGTCGACGAGGTGCACCGTGCAGCCGGTCACCCGGACGCCGTGGGCGAGTGCGTCGCGTACGCCGTGGGCGCCGGGGAAGCTCGGCAGCAGGGCGGGGTGCGTGTTGATGACGCGGCCGCCGAACCGGGCGAGGAACGCCTTGCCCACGATCTTCATGAAGCCGGCCGAGACCACGAGGTCCGGCCGGTGTGCCGCGGTCGCCTCGGCCAGGGCCGTGTCCCACTCCTCGCGGGTGGCGTGGTCCTTCACCCGGCATACGAAGGTCGGCAGTCCCGCGCTCTGCGCACGTTCCAGACCGGTGATGCCGGAGCGGTCGGCGCCGACCGCGACGATCTCCGCCCCGAACCCGGCGGGGTCGGCGGCGATCGCGTCCAGGAGGGCCTGGAGGTTGGTGCCGGAGCCCGAGACCAGGACGACCAGACGGAGGCTGGGTGCCTGCCGCTCGACCATGTCCGTCGTGTTCCTCGTGTCCCTCGCGTTCCTCATGTTCCCGGCGTTCCTTGTGTTCCCCGCGTTCCTCTCGTTCGTCATGACAGGGCGTCCACCAGTGCGTCGCCCCGCAGGGTGCGCAGTATCCGGACCTCGCGGCCGCGCCGCTCGCGGGAGAGGAGGCCGGCCTGCTCCAGTTGCCGGCAGTGGTACGTCACCGTGCCGGCGGTGCAGTGCAGCAGGTCGGCCAGCTTGCCCATGGAGACGGGCTGGTTGCCGGTCCGCAGGATGTCCGCCCGGAGTTCGCCGAGCATCATGGCGAGCGCATCGGCGGCCGTCTCCGCCCGTGCGGCCTCGCCCTGCAGGAGCGGGGCGAGGCCGGCGATGGGATAGCCGAGGTACATATGGCCCTGACGGTCGACGTGGTAGGCGCAGGCGCGGGTGCCGGAGACCATCGGCATGAGCGTCAATTTCCGTATCGTGACGCCCTTTTCGATCGGTGCGTGGTCGGGCAGCAGAATGCTTCCGTCGACGAAGGTGATACGCGGGCTGAGATTCGCGAGGAACGCGCTCATCGTTCCGGTGACCGAGGCCACTCCCGCTCGCTCGATTTCCCGTTCGAGTAACGGCTTTCCCTGCTGCCATACGGGCGCGACCGCGTCCCATACCTTTCGCGTCATCCCGGCGTACGCGTTCAGGAAGTCGACGGGATTGTCGGTGGCCTTGCGCCAGGCCGGCGGCACTTCTCCGCCGAATGTGCGGGCCAGATCGGCGAGGAGTGCGTCCGGCGGCATCTCGGCAATGCGCCGGACCTCGTCGCGCATACGGGTTTCCCTGAGTTCGCCCCGCATCAGGAGGGACTCGGGAATGTGCAGGGACCCGCCCGCGGTGATCGGGCCCATCACATCCGCCAGATACTCGGGGCAGGCCTTCCGCAGCAGCCTGCGCCGGCTCGCCGGTACGCCCTGCGCGACACCGAGGACATCGGCCAGCAACGAGATGACCGACACCCCCGGGAGAAACGCTATCGATACGGGAATGTCAACGTTCGTACCCAGATGAAGTCCGACCACTTGGGCCACTTCTTTCCCCCCGTTCAGAAGAACCACTGGTGAACCACGTTCACACCTGCGCGCCGGGGTCGGTCGGCCCCGGCGTACAGCAATGCTTCAGCCCTCGTCACGGCACCCCGTCGGCGGTTGCGGCACCGGATCCGGCTGAAAAAGATCGCGTATGGAATTGCCTCTCCGTACTGAAGCATGAAGAGTCGGCGCGGATCAGGCCGAGAGTATGTACCTCTGCTCCCCCCGCAGCAGGATCGGCCCTTACCACACTCAGCATGAAGAGTGAAAAGTCGGCGTGGACCGGCCGCGTGATGTCCACTTCATTTGATGCTGTGACACCGAACGAAGCGTCACCAAACCTTTGAATGACCCCCACTTGGAGCATAGTTCACGCCACGCGCCCCCGGCAACCGGCCAAACGTAAACTACGGCCGAGTAGTTGAAGCGAGTATCTTTCTTATGCTGCACTACAGCGGCACGACAACGGATTGCCGGGACGGAATCCGCAGACCGCGGGAAGCCAAACGGAATCCTTCAATCCCGGCACCGGTCACCACCTCGCACCCCCATTGTTCCGGCCACCCGCCGCCGTTCGTCGCCCGGCGGAGAGCCGAACGTCGCCCCCACTCATTTCTGTGGACTCCGCCAAGGGGTATTCGGTTGCGCCGAGAAATGGCCACTTTCTTGGCGCATCGGAACGACACTCGCGCCCCACCCGACATCTCATGCACCGAGATTGCGTATCCCACGTATTGACTGGCTCCGGCGACCAGGTGAGAGTGCGGCAGGTGCAGAATGAAACGACTTCGGACCTGACCCCGGCACCGCCCGCGGAGAGCACGGAGAGCCTGCGGCGCGTCGCCGTGGCCTCGTTCATCGGGACGGCCATCGAGTTCTACGACTTCTACATCTACGGGACGGCCGCCGCGCTCGTCCTCAACCAGGCGTTCTTCCCGACCCTCGACCCGGTGAACGCCACCCTCGCGTCCTTCTCCACCTATGCGGTGGCGTTCGCCGCACGACCCCTCGGGTCGGTGGTGTTCGGCCACTTCGGCGACCGGGTGGGCCGTAAGTCCGTGCTGGTCGCCTCGCTGCTGCTGATGGGACTGTCCACGGCGTGCGTCGGGCTGCTGCCGGGCTACGGCACCTGGGGCATCTGGGCCCCGCTGCTGCTGATCGCGCTCCGCTTCCTGCAGGGCATCGGGCTCGGCGGCGAGTGGGGCGGGGCCGCGCTGCTGGCCGTCGAGCACGCCCCGCGCGGCCGCCGGGGCCGGTATGCCGCCTTCCCCCAACTCGGTCCGTCGGTCGGCTTCTTCGCGGCGACCGGGGTGTTCTGGCTGCTGTCGTCCGGGCTCGACGACGCGGCGTTCCGCTCGTGGGGCTGGCGGGTGCCGTTCCTGCTGTCCTTCCTCCTGGTCGGCGTGGGGCTGTTCGTCCGGCTGAAGATCAGCGAGACGCCGGTGTTCGCCCGGGTGCTGGACGCCCAGGAGGCCGGCAAGGTCCCCGCGGTCGACGTGCTGCGCCGCCATCCGCGCGAACTGCTGCTGGGCGCCGGCAGCATGATCGTCGCGTACGGCCTCTTCTACACCGCCACCACCTACTGCCTCTCCTACGCCACCGGCACCCTGGGCATCTCCCGCAACACCATGCTGGGACTCTCCCTGGTCGCCTGTCTGTTCCTCGCCGCCGGCACCTGGCTCGCCGCCACCCGCTCGGACGGGGCCGGCCGCCGCAACCTGGTCCTGCTCGGCAGCGGGTGCGCCGTCGTGTGGGGCCTGGTGCTCTTCCCCCTGCTGGACACCCGGCAGCCGGTGCTGGTCGCGCTCGGCATCGGCGGTGCGCTGTTCTGCATGGGCGTGATCTACGGCCCGATGGGCGCGTTCCTGCCGGAGCTGTTCGGCACCACGGTGCGCTACTCGGGGGCCTCGCTCGCGTACAACCTCGGGGGCGTGCTGGGCGGCGCGGTGGCGCCGCTGGTCGCGACCCGGCTGCAGTCCTCGTTCGGTTCCGTGTCGGTGGGCTGGTACGTCAGCGCGATGGCGGTGGTCTCGCTGGCGTGCGTGCTGGCGCTGCCGGAGACCCGGGAGCGTGATCTGGGCTGAGCACCGCGGCGGAGAGCCGGCTGGCGTCCGGACGAACTGTGGGCGCAGGAACGGGGGTTGCGGCCTTCAGGCGTTCACGACTGGAGCCACCAGCGCTCGTTCTCCGCCGACAGCGCCGTCCACAGCAGGTTGAGCGGATGGCCGGGCGGGTACGCGGCCCGTTCCCCGCGCCGGGTGAACACCCCGACCAGGACCTCGGTCCGCGGGCCCACGTCCCCGACGATCTCCAGGGTGCGCAGGCCCCCGGCCTCCGGGAGCCGGCCGTCCGCGGCTGCCTCGCCGATGCCTCGGGTGACCAGCATCGCGCCGCTGACCAGCCCCGAGCGCAGCAGCTCGAAGCCGTAGTGGGCGGCCTCTATCTCGGCCGCCACGGAGAGCTTCTGGCGGTAGTCGGCGCCGTACCAGGCGGTCAGGAAGCGGCCGATGAGTCCGCGCGGGGAGATCACCAGGGGCAGCCGGTCCAGCTCGTGGGCGTGGCAGGAGGTGCCGGGGAGCCGGTCCGGCGGGAGGTTGGTCAGCAGGGACAGGCCGCTGCGCCGCCACTCCATGACCTCGTAGGGGGCCAGCAGTTCCGTTTCTTCGCCCTCGGTGACCACGACGCTGCCGCAGACCAGGTCGAGTTCGGTGCTGCGCAGTTTGGTGAAGAGGTCGCCGGTGCGGACGTGGGTGACCTTGAGGTCGACGTCCTGGCGCTCGTAGTCCTCGCTGACCCGTTCCACCGCGTCCAGCAGGAAGCCGAGGGTGTAACGGGTGGTGCCGACCGACAGGGTCCGGCCGAGCCGGCGCCTGGCGTCGTGCACGCCCTCGGCCCACTCCCCCAGCGTGCGGCGGGCCAGACCGACCAGTGCCTCGCCGGTCGCGGTGAACAGGGCGTCCCGGCCGCGCCCTTGTTTGCGCACCAGCTCCTCGCCGCACAGTGCGGCGAAGGTGCGGTTCAGGGTGTCCAACTGCTTCTGCACACTGGACTGTTCGCGGCCCAGCCGGCGGGCGGCGCCCAGTGCGGTGCCCGCCTCGTGGACGACGATCAGCGTGCGCAGCTGGTCCATGGTGGTGTCAAGCAGCTCCGTCGGGTACTGCTGCGGTCCGGACAAGGCCATGCGCCCCTACTCGTACTCGCTTCCCGTCCCTGGAATTCAGGACTGTGCAGCATAGCCGGGGTCCTCAATCACCCCTGGTGCAGGGGTGGTTACGCAGAAAGGCCCCGGGCGCCGCCGAGCGGGCTCCGGGGCCTTCGGTGTCCGTCGCCCGCCTCCTACCGGTGGGCCGGGAACTCCACCACCTGCTGGAAGGTCGGCCGGTTCTGCCAGCTGATGGTGTCGTGGGTCAGCCCGCCGACCGCGCGGTGGACGATGGCGTCCGAGCACCACTGGTCGCCGGCCTTGCAGCTGCTGTCGCCCGGGTAGACCTGCTCGGCCGTCTTGGCGGTGGCCTGCCGGAGGGTCGTGAGCAGGGTGTCGCGGCAGGCGGCCAGGTCTCCGCCGCCGCAGTACCGCTGGGCCAGCGGGCCCTTGACCGTCTCGCCCAGTACGGAGCGCAGGTCCTTGTCCGCGTACGACCACCAGCCGTACTGGAACGCGGATCCGGCGTGCGCCCCGGTGGGCCCGTGCCCGGCCGACGGTGACTCGTCGATGCCGAGGTCGGAGGTGAGGGCGCCGTACAGGTCGTCCCCCAGGCCGGGCTTGAAGACGCCCTGGACCATCAGCGGCCACCAGGCGTCCATCAGACGGACCGCGTCGGGGTGGGTGTAGGTGTGTGAGCCGGGGCTGGTCTCCCGGCGCTGGGCGCCGTCCTTGCGCCAGGCCGCCAGTTGCTGGACGGCGGTCTTCAGCGCGGGGTCGGTGACCGGTGTGCTGTTCAGTACCCGCAGGAGTTCGGGCAGGACGTCCTCACCGCGCAGGTCGGTGACGGCGGCCTCGGACATCGCGCGGGTGAGGGACGCCCGGGTGACCCCGCCCTCCTGGGTCAGCGCGCGCACCCGGTCGTCGAGCAGGTTGCCGCGGTGCACCGAGCCGTTGCCGAAGCCGGCCGAGTCGTAGTCCTTGGCCTGCTTGTTGTTCCAGGAGATGTAGTAGTCCTGGTCGACGGAGCGCGGGTGCTGGGCGGGCGGGGTGTAGTCGCTGGTGTTGGTGGCGGGGTCGTAGCCGCGCCACTCGTAGGAGTCGTCCGCCCTGACCGGCAGGGACGGGTCGACGTCGGGGTTGCGGACGGGGTTGAGGCCGCTGTTGTAGAACGCGATGTCGCGGGAGTCGGCGTAGAACCAGTTGAAGGCGTACCCGATGTGCGCCGCGGCCTGCTGGAAGGACGCCGCGTCGTGCACGGCCGAGGGGTCGTTGAACATCTGGAAGCCGATGATCGAGTCGGCCTCGTGGCGGTAGGTGGAGCGCTGCGCGGTGTAGGCGACGGGCTTGCCGTCGAGGGTGGCGCGGTGGGTGACCGTGCCGTACTTCGTCCGGAAGACCTGCATCCGGTACGAGCCGGCGGCGGTCGGGTCGGCGACGGTGGGCTTCCAGGAGTTGGTGCGCTCCAGCTTCTCCATGGGGACGCACGCGCCGTGGTAGCGGTAGGAGGTGGAGTCCTTGGTGGCCGGCGAGCCGTCCTGGTTACACAGGTCGACGGCGTAGGTGTCGGTGATGTCCTGGCCGGCGGAGGTGGCGCTCCAGGCGTAGTCCTGGCCGCGGCCGAGCTGGACGTACATCCCGACGCCGGCGAAGGAGGCGCCGCGGGCGCTGATGCCCGGTCCTTGGATCTCCTGGAGCATCAGCAGCTGCGGCGCGAAGTACCCGGTCTGCGGGCCGAAGACGGCGACCGGGTGGCCGCTGGCGGTGTGCTTGCCGGACACCAGCAGGGCGTTGGACATGCCGCGGTGCTGGGTGGGGTTGAAGCTTCCCTTGGGGAGCACCCCGTCCTTGAACAGGCCCTCCAGCTTCCGGTACTTCTTCGGGGCCTTGACCGGGTCCTGGGGCGCGGTTCCGCCCTTGGCGGTCGCGGCGCCGGTCCGGTCGAAGACCAGGGGTTCGGCGGTGACCGAGCCGCGGTCGGGCAGTGCCGTGCCCTTGGCCTTGGCCGGTTTGACGGCGTAGGGGAAGCTCTGGCCGTCGTGCAGGGTCTTGGCGGCCTCGGGGTCGTTGCGCTCCCGGAAGGACTCCCAGACCTCGGTGCCCTTCTGCACGCCGTACTTCTGCTGGGCGGCGAGCAGGGACAGCGCGTTGGTGACCTCGCCGCCCCCGCCGTTGCCGAAGAGGCCGCCGACGACGGAGGCCAGGGCTATCAGGTCGGTGAGCTTGAAGGGCTCGATCTCGCCGGCGTTGGTGATCGCGTCGATGTGGCCGGTGAGCACGTATTCGCCGGGGAAGTAGCGGCCGTTCTTGGACTGTTCGCGGTAGGCGTTGATGCCGTCGACGTACGCCTGGGCGTCCGCCATGGCCTGTTTGCCGCGCTCCCCGTTGTGGTCCTTGATGTAGGCGACCTGCTCCTGGAGGTCCTTCTCGGTGTATGGCGCCTGCGGCCAGAACTCCTGTTCCAGGCCCTGGTTGGCGGGCGCGCCGCCGGCGAAGGAGGTCAGCTCGCCGCGGCCGATGTGGCGGAAGAGGTCCATCAGCCAGAGCCGGTCCTGGCCCGCCGCGTAGCCGGCGCCGAATTCGGTGCCGTAGCGGGTGGTGCCCTTGATGTGCGGTACGCCGGTCTTCTTGTCGCGGGTGATGCTCACGTCGTCGCGGGGCGTGGTGACCTTGCCGACCTGGTCCGCGGGGACGCCGAAGGAGGCGTCGTTGAAGAAGTTCGTCAGGGTGTCGTCGGTCAGCGACTGGTAGCCGCCGGCCAGGGCGGCGTACGGGGCGAGTTGGTCGGTGGAGTGCTCGGGGTGGGTGCCGAACATCTTGTTGCCGAGGATCTCCACCAGGGTGGCGTTGCCGGTGGCGCCGGGCGGCAGGATGTCGGCGCACCGGCCCTGGCAGTAGTCGTGGGTCTCGTCGGCCGCGGTGGCGGCCGCGATCGGGGGCGGCGCCATGAGCGTGGCACCCAAGGCGCACAGGGCTGCCACCGCGGCAGTCCTGAGCCGTCCGGTACGTCGTCGCATTCCTGCTCCTCGATGGGGGTCTCCCCCTGCTCCGCGAGGGCGCTGGGGAGGGAGGGGTAGGGCGGGACGTTACCGGCGGTTATCCCCGGCCGGAAGATGAACAACCGTCATCTTTTCTTCTTCCCCACAGACCACGGCCGTCGGCCGCCCGACACGTCGGAACATCGCTCGCGAAACCGCAAAAAAATTCGAGGGATCCGCGCGGCGATCGACTACGTCCCATCCCCGTCCAGTCGGGTCCTCCCCGGAGGTGGGATGAAATGGCCGGTTTCAGAGCCCTCGCAGAACAGGTCCGCAATCCACGACTCGTCGCGGCCCAGCGCCGCACCGCCCTGCGCAAGTGCCTTGAACGGTTCGCCCCTTACGGGCACCGTGCCACCTGGCACCATCTGTGCACCCGGGCCGGTATCGCGACCCAGGACCGCGATCCGGACCCGGAGCGGCTGATGGCCGCGCTCACCGAGCTGGAAGAGGCCCGCACCCTCTGGCTCGGGTACGAGGAGGAGTTCGCCGCCCGGCGCCGCAAGGAGAAGCACGACGGCATCCGGCAGGTCGGCGCCCTCGACGACTGGCACCGCCGCACCTGGGGCGGCTGTGACATCGTGCCCTGCGCCGCACCGCACCGACATCCGGCGGCCCGGCTCGCGGTGGTGCTGCACCGCATGATCACGGCCATGGAGGCCGGCCGGCCGCGCCACGACTGCCCGGTCTGCGGCTGCACCCGCTTCGCCTGGCTCCCGGAGACCGTGGACGCCCCGGCGCCCGGCCCGGCCTGCCGGCAGTGCGGGGTGCTGACCCCGACGTCCGTACTGGCCCCCGAAACCCTGCGGGCCGCCCACCGGGCGCACCCCGCGGGGGCGTTCGCGGCCGCCTGACCCCGCGCCGCTCACGGCCGGGGCCCGCTGCCTGCTCCCCTTCGTCCGACCTGGCGTCAGACTCCTTCACCGTCAGGTAGTCAGACTCCGTGTCAGTCTCTCTTGTCAGACCCTGGGGTTGGTCAGACTCCGTCGTCAGACCCCGGTGTCATCCTGGGAAGCATGCTGCAGGTATGTCTCAACGGGCCCCGGACCGCGGCCGATTCGGGGGCGGTGCCGATGTCGCCGGCCGCGCTCGCGGAGGCGACGCGGCAGGCGGTGGCGGCCGGCGCCGAGGAGGTCCATGTCCATCCCAAGACCCCGTGCGGCAGGGATTCGCTCTCCCCGCGCGTGGTCGGCCCGGTCCTGGAGGCCATCGGGGCGGCGGTGGACGTCCCGGTGGGCGTGACGACCGGCACCTGGACCGAGCCGGACCCGCCCGCCCCGTCCGACGGGCCCGGGAGCGCCGCCGACCGCCGTGTGGAGCGCATACGGTCGTGGACGGTGCTGCCCCGGTACGCCTCGGTGAACTGGCACGAGGAGGGCGCCGAGGCGGTGGCCGCCGCCCTGCTGGAGCGCGGCATCGGCGTCGAGGCCGGCCTCTGGTCGGGCACGCCGGGTCCGGCGCGGTTCCTCCGCTCGCCGCTCGCGCCCCGGGTCCTGCGGGTGCTGGCCGAAGTGGCCGACACCGACCCCGGGTCGGCGCCGGCCACCGCCCGCGCGCTGCTCGACGAGGTGGCCGGCGGGGTGCACGGCCGTCCGGTGTTGTTGCACGGCTGGGACGGCGGCGCCTGGCCGGTGCTGCGGCTCGCCCTCGCACGGGGCCTGGACACCCGGATCGGCATCGAGGACACCCTGCTGCTGCCGGACGGCCGCCCGGCCGCCGACAACGCCCAACTGGTCGCTGCCGCACTGGCTCGGGAGAGCTGAGGCGGCTCCACACGGACCGACGCCGCACGGACCGACGCCGCATGTACCGACGCCGCACGGACCGCCGCGCCGGCTCAGCACCGCTGGTCGTCGCGCACGCACTCCTGCTCGTCGTCCGTGCCGCGCCGGGCGCCCTGCGTACGTGACCGGCCGGCGTCCTCGCGCGACTGGTCCTCGTCCGCGCGCCGCGGGGCGTCCTCCGGGTCCCTGACGGCACGGTCCACCCGCAACCGCCGGGCGCCCGGCCCCTTTTCGCCCAGGTTGTCGTACGGGTTGGACAGCCCGCAGCGCTCCAGGGACAGACAGCCGCAGCCGATGCAGTCGGTCAACCGGTCGCGCAGTTCGACGAGTTGGCTGATCCGTTCGTCGAGTTCGGTGCGCCAGACCTCGGAGAGCCTGGCCCAGTCCTCGCGGTTGGGGGTGCGCTCGTCCGGCAGCTCCGCCAGCGCGTCGCGGATCACCGCGAGCGGGATCCCGACCCGCTGCGCCGCCCGGACGAAGGCGACCCGGCGCAGTGCGTCACGGGCGTAGCGCCGCTGGTTGCCGGCCGTCCGGGTGCTGCTGATCAGTCCCTTGGACTCGTAGAAGTGCAGCGCGGAGACCGCGGCGCCGCTGCGTGCGGAGAGCTGGCCGACGGTGAGTTCGTGAACCTTGTGGGGAAGCTGGGGCACCTTTCCACCCTACGGGGTGGCTCCCTCCGGCTTTCGGTGATCGCGGCCGGGGCGTTGACAGCCGGCGGTCGTACTCCGCATCCTGAGCAAGCGCTTAGTAAGCGCCGGCCGGTGACGACGGCGGCGAACGGATCCCCAGGAGGCAGACGGAGATGGCAGAGCCCCGAGTGTTTGGATCGCTCGACGAACTGCGGGCCGCGGTCGGCGAGGAGCTCGGCCCCAGTGACTGGCTGGAGGTCGACCAGAAGCGGATCGATCTGTTCGCGGACGCCACCGGCGACCACCAGTGGATCCACGTGGACCCGGAGAAGGCCGCGGCCGGCCCGTTCGGCACCACCATCGCGCACGGCTATCTCACGCTGTCGCTGCTGCCCGCCCTCGTCCCGCGGCTGATGCGGGTGGACAACGTGAAGATGGGGATCAACTACGGCACCAACAAGGTCCGCTTCCCCGCCACCGTCCCGGTCGGCTCCCGCCTGCGCGCCACCGCGAAGCTCGCGGAGGTGACCGAGGTGACCGGCGGCGTCCAGCTCACCACGGTCGTCACGATCGAGCGCGAGGGCGGCGACAAGCCGGTGTGCGTCGCGGAGTCGGTCAGCCGGTTCTACCTCTAGGGGTGCCGTCCCGGGGCGTCTCCCGTCAGGCGCCGGGCTCCGGGAGGCCGTGCACGACCCGTGCGATCAGGTCGTGGATCAGGAGCTCGCCGGGCGCGCGGTTCTCGGTGAGACGGTGCAGGTCGGCGGGGCCGAACCAGCCGTAGGCGGAGTGCTTGGACCACTCCAGGGCCGGCCGGTCCAGGTCCCCGTCGACCTCGACGAGGTAGTCGGCCTCGTGCCGGAGCCCGCCGCCGTCGTCCCCGGTCCACTCGGCGACGCCCAGCAGCGTGCGCACCCGGCGCAGGCGCCAGCCGGTCTCCTCCGCCACCTCGCGCGCCAGCGCCTCCAGGAGGGTCTCACCGGGTTCGACGTGGCCGCCCACGACGTCCCACGCGCCGGGGAAGAGGCGGCGGTCGGCACTGCGCTGCTGCGCGAAGGCCTCGCCGCGTGCGTTGAGGATGACCGCGCCGACCGTCCAGAGCTCGCCCCGGGCGGGTACCGGCACGTCGACGCCCGGGTCCACGATGACGGATGACATGGGCGCCAGCGTACGGGCGGGAACCCGGCGCCGGCGCCCCGTTCTCCCCGTTCCGCTCAGTCCTTCTCGGCGCTCTCGCCCTTCTCGGCGTGCTCAGTCGTTCTCGGCGTGCTCAGTCCTTCTCGGCGGGGCGGTACGTGGCCACCTGGACGCCCGTGCCGGTGGTGACCGTCGAGACCAGTTCGAGGGGGCGCCGCCCGCCGTCCGCGGGGAAGATCGTCTTCCCGCCGCCGAGCAGCACCGGCATGATCATGAGCCGGAGTTCGTCGACCAGGCCCTCGGTCAGCAGGGTGCGCACGAGCGTGGGGCTGCCCATGACGTGCAGGTCGCCGCCATCGGTGTCGTGCAGTTCGCGGATGCGGGCGACGGCCTCGTCCCCCGGGATCCGGGTGGTGTGGTGCCACGTCAGGTCGGCGTCGCCGAGCGTGCCGGTCACCACGTACTTCCGGACGGCGTTCATGCGGTCGGCGAACGGGTCGCCGGCCCGCTCGGGCCAGGCCGCGGCCATGGTCTGCCAGGTGCGGCGGCCGAACAGCAGCGCCTCCGTGGTGGCCATCGCGTCGCTGATGGCGCCGCCCATGACCTCGGGGTCGAAGTACGGGTGCGACCAGCCGCCGTGGGCGAAGCCGCCGTCGGTGTCCTCGTCGGGCCCGCCCGGTGCCTGTACGACGCCGTCCAGGCTCATGAACTCGCTGACCACGATGTGCATGCGGATGCTCTCCTCTTCCTCGCTGCTCTCGCCGCTCGGAGGTTACGGGCCCTACTGGGCGCCCACCATGCGCAGCACGAGATCGGCGTAGAGGGCGCCGACCTCCTCGGGGGTGCGCGGGCCGTCCGCGGAGAACCAGCGGGCGACGTCGACGCAGAGGGACAGCACGGCGAGGGTCGTGCCCGGCACGTCGTCGGCGCGGAACTCCCCGCTGTCCGCGCCGTCCTGGATGATCTGCCGCAGCAGATGGTCGGTGCGGCGGCGCAGCCCGGCGATCTCGGTGTAGTGCTCGGGGCTCAGCGCCTGGAGCTCGTACTGGATGACCCGGGCGGTGGTGTGGTGCTCGGCGTGCCAGCGGGCGAAGGTGCGCACCGCGTCGCGCAGCCGCTCGGTGGCGCTGCCCTCGGCCTCGGCGGCGGCGCCCATGATCCGCAGCGCCTTCTCGTGGCCGATGCCGCTGATGCGGTAGAGCAGCTCTTCCTTGGTCTTGTAGTGGATGTAGAGGGCGGCCGGGCTCATCCCGGCCCGGCCGGCGATGTCGCGGGTGGTGGTGGCGTGGTAGCCGCGCTCGGCGAACGCCTCGACGGCGGCGCTGACCAGCCGTCGCGCGGCGTCCGGGGTCACCCCGGCCCACTCCTCGCTCTCCTCAGCAGCCCGCTGTGCCGCCGCACCCATCGCGCACCCCGCTCCTCGACCGCCTAGGACCTTCCTTTGACGGATCGAACACCATACCTGGCTGGTGAGCAAGCGCTTAGGGGCGGCCCGGGGGCTCCGCCCCGGATGCGGCGGCGTACGGGACGGGCGTTCAGAAGGCCGAGACGCCGGTCAGCGCGCGGCCGATGACCAGCTTCTGTATCTGGCTGGTGCCTTCGTAGAGGGTCATCACCCGGGCGTCCCGCAGCAGCTTGCCGACGGGGTACTCGTCGATGTAGCCGTAGCCGCCGAAGACCTGCAGGGCGTTGTTGGCGGCGCGTACGGCGGCCTCGGAGGCGAACAGCTTGGCCTGGGAGGCGGCGGTGGTGAACGGCTCGCCGCGGTCGATCAGATCGGCGACCCGCCAGGTCAGCAGGCGGGCGGCCTCGACGTCCACGGCGATGTCGCTGATCAGCTCCTGCACCAGCTGGTGCCCGGCGATCGGCTTGCCGAACTGTTCGCGCTGGTCCGCGTAGCCGAGTGCGGCGTCCAGGGCGGCCTGGGCGATGCCGACGCAGCCCGCGGCGACCGACATCCGGCCCTTGGCCAGCGCGGACATCGCGACCGAGAAGCCCTTGCCCTCGGGGCCGAGCATCGCGTCGGACGGGACCCGGACGCCGTCCAGGACCAGTTCGGCGGTGGCCTGGCCGCGCAGCCCGAGCTTGCCGTGGATCTCCCGCCGTTCCAGGCCGGGGGTGTCGGTGGGGACGAGGAAGGCGCTGATGCCCCGGTGTCCGGGGGCGTCGCCGGTGCGGGCGAAGAGCAGCACCACATCGGCCCAGGTGCCGTTGGTGATGAAGGTCTTGGCGCCGTTGATGACGTAGGTGTCGCCGTCGCGGACCGCGCGGGTGGCGAGGTGGGCGGCGTCGGAGCCGGTGCCGGGCTCGGTGAGGCCGAAGCAGCCGACCGCCTCGCCGGCGGTGAGCCGGGGCAGCCACCGCCGCTTCTGCCGTTCGTCGCCCCAGGCGGCCACCGTCTTGGCCACCAGGCCGAGGGAGACCGAGACGATGCCGCGCACCGAGGAGTCGCCGCGGCCCAGTTCCTCGGTGACCAGGACGTAGGAGAGGTGGTCGCCGCCGGAGCCGCCGTACTCCTCGGGGACGGTCAGGCCGAGGAAGCCGAGGTCGCCGAGGGTCTTCACGATGCCGCGGTCGACCTTCTCGGCACGGTCCCAGGCGGCGGCGTGCGGTGCGACCTCACGGTCGACGAAGTCCCTGGCGAGCTGCCGGACCGCGGTCTGCTCCGCGCTGAGCTCCAGATTCATCCCGTACCCCTTGTGGACGAGGAGAAGGCGTTTAATTAGCACTGCTAGTTTTTTGGGAACGGCCTCTACTATGTGGCTCATGGCCCGACCCCGCAAGCCCCTGCTGAGCCGGGAGCGCATCGTCTCCACGGCGCTCGCGCTGATCGACTCCGAGGGGCTCCCGGCGCTCTCGACCCGGCGTCTCGCCGCCGAACTGGGGGTCAGCGGCCCGTCCCTCTACAACCACTTCACGACCAAGGACGAGATCCTCGACGCGGTGGCCGACACGGTCATCGCGCAGGTCGACGTCTCGGCGTTCACGACGGCGGGCGGTGACTGGCGCAGCGGACTGCTCGGCTGGGCCCGTTCCTACCGCGCCGCGCTCGCCGCCCATCCGCACATCGTGCCGTTCCTGGCCCAGGGCCCCGGCCGCCGCCCGGCCGGGCTGAAGATGGCCGACGCGGCCTTCGGCGGGATGGTCGAGGCGGGCTGGCCGCCGGCGCAGGCCACCCGGATCTGCGCGATGGTCCGCTACTTCGTCGCGGGCTCCGCGCTGGGCTCGTTCGCGCGCGGCTTCGTCGACGACCCGAGCGCCTACGACCCCGCCGACTACCCGCACCTCGGCCAGGCGCACCTCCTGGCGGAGCATCAACGCCAGGTCGACGAGGGCGCCTTCGAGACCGGGCTGCGGGCGCTGGTGGACGGGCTGGCCCTGCAGCACCCCGAACGCGTACCGCCGGGTGGCGGACCGGAGCGGTAAAGTGCGCACGCCTCTGGCGGGCGGGGGCAGTGCGGCGTTTCGCAGGAGGCGGTGGTGCACGTGTGTCGGGTGTTCCTGGCCGCGGACGGCTGGAGCCCGGCGTACGCGGTGGCCGGTGCGGCCACCGCCACCGCCGTCACCCCGGCGCTGGCCGCCCTCCTCGCCCCGTCCGGCGGCCACACCTTCACCTGGCCGTGCGTGCTGGTCTCACTGGTCTTCCTGGCGGCGGCACCGGCCTTCTCCCGGCTGCGCCGCGTCCCGGCCTGACGCGGGCGGCCACCGGGCCCTCAGAAGACCACCAGGGACCGGCCGCCCTTGCCCGCCAGCATCGCGTCGAAGGCGGCCGGGATGCCGTCGAGGCCGATCCGGTCGGTGACCAGCTGCGACAGGTCGAGCGCGCCGGACCGGACGTGCCCGGCGAGGACGGGAAGATCGCGGGCCGGGTCGCTGTTGCCGTAGACGCAGCCGGACAGCGTCCGCCCGAAGTAGAAGAGCTCCAGCGCCGAGAAGGTCACCTGCTGCTCCTGGCCGCCGATGCCGACCACCGTCGTCCGGCCGCCGCGCCGGGTCGCCGACCAGGCCGTACGGATGGTGTCGGCGCGGCCCACGCACTCCACCGCGACATCGGTGCCCACCCCGCCGGTGAGCTTGCGGATCCGCCGGGCAGTGTCCTCGCCGGCGGTCACGAAGTCGGTGGCGCCCGCGGCCCGGGCCAGTTCCTCCTTCGCCGGGGAGACATCGACCGCGACGATCGACGCGGCGCCGGCGATCCGGGCCGCCTGGATCGTGGCCAGCCCCACCCCGCCCACCCCGAAGACCGCCACCGACTCCCCCGCGCGCACCCGGGCGCTGTGGTGGACCGCGCCCCAGCCGGTCAGCACCGCGCAGCCGAGCAGCGCGGCGTCGGCGAGCGGCACCCCGTCCGGCAGCGGCAGCGCGGCCCGCGCGGGCACCACGGTCTCCTCGGCGAAGGCGGCGGTGCCCAGGCCCGGGTAGAGCTCGGTGCCGTCGGCGGCGGTGGCGTACGGGGTGTTCGCGGCGAGGCCGGAGTTCGCGCACAGCCAGGGCTCGGCGAGCCCGCAGAAGTGGCAGTCGCCGCAGGACGGCGCCCAGTTGAGGACGACCCGGTCGCCCGGGGACACCGAGGTCACGCCGGGGCCCACCGCGGTGACCGTGCCCGCGCCCTCGTGCCCGAGGACGGCCGGTACGGGCTGCCGCAGGGTGCCGTTGGACAGCGAGAGGTCGGAGTGGCAGACCCCGGCGGCGGCGAGCCGGATGCGGACCTGGCCGGGGCCGGGCTCGGGCAGGTCGATCTCGGTGATCTGCAGCGGGGCGTTGACGGCGGGAAGGACGGCGGCGCGGACCACGGGGTCTCCTCGTTGGGCCAGGGGCGGGGCTGGGCGGGGGCGGGCAGCCAGGTCGGAACGGTGCGAACGGTCAACGCCCTCAGAACTGCAAGGACTTGGTCTGCAGGTATTCGGCGAGGCCGTGCCGGCCCAGCTCCCGGCCGACGCCGGACTGCTTGTAACCGCCGAACGGGGCGAGCGGGTTGAAGCGGCCGCCGTTGATGTCGACCTGTCCGGTCTCCAGCCGGCGGGCGAAGGCGACCGCCTCGGCCTCGTCCCCGGCCCAGACCGCACCGGCCAGCCCGTAGACGGTGCCGTTGGCGATCCGGACGGCGTCGTCCTCGTCCTCGTAACGGAGGACCGACAGCACCGGGCCGAAGATCTCCTCCTGGGCGATGGTCATCTCCGGTGTGACGTCCGCGAAGACGGTCGGGCGGACGTAGCAGCCCGCCTCCAGGGGCGCCTCGGGGCCGCCGGCGACGAGCCGGGCGCCCTCGGCGACGCCCCGCTCGATGTAGCCGCGCACCCGGGCCTGCTGGGTGGCGTTGACCAGCGGGCCGAGCTTCTCGCCGGGGACGTACTTGGCGGCCGCGGCCGCCGCCAGCTCGACGGCCTCGTCGTAGTGGTCCCGGTGCACCAGCATCCGGGTCCAGGCGCTGCAGGTCTGGCCCGAGTTGGCCATCACGTTGGCGACGCCGACGGCGACCGCCTTGGCGAGGTCGGCGCTGGGGAGGATGACGTTGGCGGACTTGCCGCCCAGCTCCAGCGCCACCCGCTTGACCGCGGCACCGGCCAGCGCGCCGATCTTCCGGCCGACGGCCGTGGAGCCGGTGAAGGAGACCAGGTCGATGCCGTCGTGCGCGGCGAGCGCCTGGCCGGCGACCGGGCCGAGGCCGGTGACGAGGTTGAACACCCCGGCGGGTACCTGGGCCGCGTCGACGCACTCGGCGAACAGCTGGGCCACCAGCGGGGTGTCCTCGGCCGGCTTCAGCACCACCGTGCAGCCCGCCGCGAGCGCCGGCGCGACCTTGGCGACGACCTGGTGCAGCGGGTAGTTCCAGGGCGTGATCGCCCCGACCACGCCGACCGGTTCGTGCAGCACCGTGGAGGTGCCGATCTTCTCCTCGAAGGCGTAGGTACCGGCCAGTTCGGCGTACGAGCCGCAGACCGCGATCGGCACCCCGGCGTGCACCGCCTTGCTGAAGGCGAGCGGGGCGCCGAGCTCGGCGGTGACGGTGGCGGCGATCTCGTCGGCGCGCGCCACCAGTTGGTCGCGCAGCGCGGCCAGCCGGGCGGCGCGCTCCTGCGGCGGGGTGGCGGCCCAGCCGGGGAGCGCGGCGCGGGCGGCGCGCACCGCGGCGTCCACGTCCTCGGCGGACCCGGCCGGGACGGTGGCGATGACCTGCCCGTCGGCCGGGTCGACGACCTCGATCGTCGCGCCGCCCTCGGCGGGCCGCCAGCTTCCGTCGATGTACATCGCGTCGTGCTGCTTCACGTCGTGGTCCTCCCGCGCCGGCCGGTGGTCGTCGACCCCAAACTAGCGCCGGTAGTTTTCCGCCGCCAGGGAGCCCCGGCACCTGCCCTGGTGACGGTCGCCACGAGCCTACGAGGGCCGGCGACCCTCACGCCGTGGGGGAAGGCTTCCGCATTTCCTCGATGACACTGATGAATCCGGCATTGCCGTGGCCGGCCTCGATGGTGCGGTCCGCGAGCCCCTTGACCGCGTCGAGCACCTCGGTGTTGAGCCCGCGGTGCCGGGCCGCCTCCAGGACGTGGCCGATACCCGTCGCCTCCATGACCAGGTTGTCCTGATCGCCGGAGTAGGCACCGCGCGCCAGGTCCTCGGCCATCCCCGCGGCGATCGGCGGGAGGATGCCGGCGATGGTCCCGGTGAACGGGGCGAAGTCCTTCGGTGCCACGCCCTCGGCGCCCGCCAGCGCGAAGCCGTGCACCAGTCCGGCCATCGCCGAGAAGAAGAAACCGAGCAGGGCCAGGTCGTACCCGGCCGCCGTGCCGTGGTCCTCGCCGAGGAACGACGCCCCGCCGCCCAGCACCTTGAGCGTCCCCTCGTACGTCTCGAACGCCTCGCGGGCACCGCTGTAGAGGATGGTCGCCTCGGGCTTCCCGATGACCGGGGTCGGCACCATGATCGAGCCGTCGAGGTAGTCGATGCCGTGCCCGGCGGCCCAGGTGGCGGCGGCCCGGGCCCGCTGCGGGGTGTCGGAGGTGAGGTTGACCAGCACCCGGCCGGTCAGCCGGGCTCCGAGCGGCTCCAGGATCGTGTGGACCGCCTCGTAGTCGAGCACACAGACGACCACCAGCGGGGCGGCGGCCACCGCCTCGGCCGCGGTGTCCGCCAAGGACGCGCCCTGGGCGACCAGTTCGCCGGCCCTGCCCGGGGTGCGGTTCCAGACGGTCGTGGGATGTCCGGCCCGCAGGAAGGCGCCGGCCAGCGCCCGGCCCATGGCGCCCAGGCCGAGGACGGTGACGGGGGTGCGGGTGTCGTTCGGGGTGTGCACAGCTGCTCCTCGTATGCCGCTGCGGGCCCGGCCCGGTGCCGGTCCCGCGCTGTGCACCACCCTCCCGACCCGCGCTTACGGTTCCCTTCGGGTCCGCTTACGGTCCCTTCGGCTCTGCTTACGGTCGCTTCGGACGGCCTTGCGGCCGCCGCCCGCCACCCGCACGCTGCGCCCCTCCCCCGTCCGCGCCGCCAGTCCCCCGGAGACCAGCAACAGCCCACCGAGCAGGACGAACGGCGCTGCGGTGCCCGCGAGTCCGGCGAGCAGCCCGGCACCGGCCGGGGCGGCGACCTGGCCGAGCCGGTTGCCCGTCAGACGGAGCGCGAGCGCCGTGCTGCGGGCCCGGTGGGGCGCGGCCTGGACGACGGTGGTCATCGACAGCGGCTGGCCGACGCCCAGGCAGAAGCCCAGCCCGGTCAACATGGCGGCCAACGCCCCGACCGGCACCGGCAGCACCAGCGCACCGCACAGCACCCCGGCCAGCACACAGCTGCCGGCCATCAGCACGGTGCGCCCCAGCCGGCGGATCATCGGCGTCATCACCAGCCGGCAGGCCACCGTGGCCGCGGCCCGCAGACTGAGCAGCAGCCCGATGACGCCGGGCGCGATCCCGCGGTCCTCGCCGATCACCGGGAGGTAGGCGGTGAGGATGTCGGTCGCGGACAGCACCGCCAGACTCATGAAGATCCCGGCCGGCACGCCCCGGGTGCGCAGAATGTCCCACACCGGCACGGGCGGCCCGGAGGCGCCGTCCCGGACACCGCTCAGGGCAGGCCCCCCGCGCCGCTCCAGCCGCCAGAGCGAGACGTACGACACCGCGGCGACCGCCCCCGACACCCACAACGCCAGGGCACTCGTCGACGCCATCCGCCCGCCGTGCTCCGAGATCAGCGCCCCGGCCGCCACCGGACCGATCAACTGGCCGAGGGACGCCCCGATCGTGAAGTGCCCGAAATTACGGTCCCGTTCGTCCGGGGCACTGCGGCGGGCGACGATCGACTGGGCGCCGATGACGAAGCAGAGGTGACCCAGTCCCATCACCCCGCTCCAGGCGGCCATCACGGGCAGGCTGCCGGCCAGTCCGCTCAGCACACAGCCTCCGCCGATCAGGGCCACCCCGCCGACCAGCAGCGGGGTGCACCGGCCGTGATCGGTACGCCGCCCGAGCGGCACCGCGACCAGCAGCGGCAGCAGTGCGTAGACACCGGTGATCACACCGATCGCGCGCTCGTCCGCGCCCAGGGCGAGGGCCCGGTAGGAGACCGCCGGCCTGGCCATGCTCACCGCTCCCTGCGCGAAGGAGAAGGTGACGACCAGCCGCAGCAGCCAGCTCCTGCCGGGCCTCGCGGGTTGCTTCGCAGTCATCCGTGCGTGCGCGCCCTCTAGAGGATGCCGAAGAGCAGACCGGCCCCCATGACGACCAGCGACGTCAGGGCCGCCCACTTGACGGTGAACCTGGTGTGGTCGCCGAACTCGACCTTGGCCATCCCGACGAGCACGTAGACGGCGGGGACCAGCGGGCTGGACATGTGCAGCGCCTGCCCGACGAGGGAGGCCCGGGCGATCTCCACCGGAGCGACACCGTGCGCGGCGCCGGCCTCGGCGAGGATCGGCACGATGCCGAAGTAGAAACCGTCGTTGGACATGAAGTACGTCAGCGGGATGCTGAGGACGCCGGTGACGAGGCCCATGTGCGGGCCGAGCGCGTCCGGGATGCCGGAGACCAGCCAGCGGGCCATGTGCTCGACCATGCCGGTGCCGGTGAGCACACCGGTGAAGACCGCGGCGGCGAAGACCATGCCGGCGACGTTGAGCACGTTCTCGGCGTGCGCCGCGACCCGGGCCTTCTGGTCCTTCATGTGCGGGAAGTTGACGGTCAGCGCGAGCGCGGCACCGAGCAGGAAGAGCACCGGGATCGGCAGCGTCTGCAGGATGAGCAGGGTGAGCAGCGCGACGGTGAGCGCGGCGTTGAACCAGTAGAGCTTGGGCCGCAGGGTCGCCCGGTGCGGGTCCAGTCCCTGGAGGTCGTCGCCGGCACCGTCACCGATGCCCTCGACGGCGTCCGCTCCGACATCTGCTCCCGCGTCCGTTCCCGCGCTCCCGGCGCCGCCGGTGCCGCGCGGTGCGGCCGCCGCACCGCCCTTGCCGCCGGCGCCGGCGCCCGCGCCGACCAGGACCTGCTCGGTGTCGTTCGCCTCCTCGACGGTCTCGTCGACCACCCGGGTCTCCCCGAGCGTCAGCACACCGAGCCGCTTGCGCTCGCGCCGCCCGAGGACGTACGCCAGGGCGAAGACCGCGACCAGCCCGACGGCCAGGGCCGGGATCATCGGCACGAAGATGTCACCGGCGTCCAGCTTGAGCGCGGTGGCGGCACGGGCGGTCGGGCCGCCCCAGGGGAGGGTGTTCATCACGCCGTTCGCCGTGGCGGCGACACCGGTCATGACGACCAGGCTCATCTTCAGCCGCTTGTAGAGCGGGTAGAGCGCCGAAACGGTGATCATGAAGGTGGTGGAGCCGTCACCGTCGAGCGACACGATCGCGGCGAGCAGCGCGGTACCGACCACGACCCGGACCGGGTCCGCCTTACAGAAGCGGAGGATGCCGCGCACGATCGGGTCGAAGAGTCCGACGTCGATCATCACCCCGAAGTAGATGATCGCGAACATCAGCATCGCGGCCGTGGGGGCCAGGTCGCCGATGCCCTTGAGGACGTAGTCGCCCAGGTGGGCGCCCTGTCCGACCAGAACGCAGAACAGCGCGGGAATCAGCACAAGCGCTGCCATCGGTGACATCTTCTTCATCATGATCAGCAACAGGAATGCGCCGATCATGACGAATCCGAGGATCGTCAGCATTAGGGGTACCTCACGTTCGCCCTTGAACATCTGCCGGGGGTGGCGGTCCAGGCACGTTAGGACCCGCAAACTTTTGTTAACAAGGCCTTGACGCGCGAGCAATAAGCGCAAAACTGCTGGTCAATCCCACGTACCCGTCTGCTGCGCCGCGGGGCGCCTGCGCTTTGCGGCGCCTCCCACGTACCTGTCTGCGGCGCCGCGGGGCTCGCTCGCCGTTGCGCGCTTTGCGGCGCCGCGTACGTTGTCGGCTGTCCCGCCGTCGAGGTTGTTCGCCGTTGCGCCTGGCGGCGGGCGTTTGTTTGTCGGGTGCGGTGACAGCCCTACAGACTTCGTCCTCCGGTCTGTCCCCTCCCGGGGGTGGGTGGTGAGGGGCCGGTGGGGGCGGGCGTTGTCCGTCAAGTACCGCGTGTCGTTAGGGAGCGGGAATACCCGTACCCGTCCGCGGAGTTGGGGCCCCGCAGGGGGCGTTCTCAACCCTTACGGGGTCTGTTCGACCTCTCCCTAGGGTCCCAGCAGCCCCCACGCCCACCCCCACCGCCCTTAACTTCCCCCCAACGGGAGGGGACGGGCCGGAGGGGCCGGTTGTGTGGACGTAAAGCGAAGCAGTCCA
>NZ_JBHWDV010000083.1:0-23015 GCF_042734445.1 Streptomyces sp. NPDC059649 | reverse complement strand
CCCCTCCCCCTTCGGGGAGGGGGCGGGGGGTGGGGTCGGGGGTGGGGGGTGGGTTCGGGGGTGGGGGGTGGGTTCGCGCGATGGGGGGTGCGGGGGTTCGCGGGCGGGGGTGGGCTCGCGAACGGGGGGCGCAGGCCGGGGGGCTTGCAGGCGCGGGGCGGGTTCGCGGGCGAGGGGTGGGCTCGCGTGATGGGGGGCGGGGTGTGGGGGGTCGCGGGCGGGGGGCTCGCGAGTGGAGTTCGCAGGCACGGGCGGGTTCGCAAGGACGGGCGGGTTCACAGGCGCGGCGCGGGTTCGCAGGCGCGAGTTCGCAGGCGAGGGCCGGGCTCGCGGTCTGCGGGTGGCTTCAGGCTGGGACGATCAGCCCGCCTCCCCTGCCTCCCCCGCCTCCCCCGCGCGCCCCGCCAGGGCGTCCAGGTCGGCGCGGGTCAGGCCCGTGAGGCGGGCGACCTCGGCGGGGTCGACGGCGCCGCAGTCGAGGCCGCGGAGGAGGTAGCCGCTGAGGGCCTTGGCGGTGGCGGGTTCGTCCATGACGTCGCCGCCCGCCTTGGCCACGTATGCCGCGAGCCGGGCCGCGGCCGGTTCGAGGCCCTCGCGGTAGAAGGCGTAGACGGCCGCGTAACGGGTCGGGAGATGGGCCGGGTGCATGTCCCAGCCCTGGTAGTACGCGCGGGCCAGCGAGCGGCGTACCAGGCCGTGGTGGAGCCGCCAGGCGTCGTGCACCCGGTCGGTCGGGCCGACGGGCAGGACGTTCGTCGAGCCGTCGGACAGCCGCACCCCGGTGCCCGCGGCGGCGACCTGCATCACGGCCTTGGCGTGGTCGGCCACCGGGTGGTCGAGGGACTGGTGGGCGGCGCTGACACCACAGGAGGCGCTGTAGTCGAAGGTGCCGTAGTGGAGGGAGGTGGCCCGGCCCTCGGCGGCCTCGATCATCCGGGCGACGGTGGCCCGGCCGTCGGCGCCCAGGATCGCCTGGGTGGTCTCGATCTGGATCTCGAAGCCGATCCGGCCGCTCTCCAGGCCGTGCGCCTTCTCGAACGCCTCCAGCAGCCGCACCATGGCGGTGACCTGCTCGGCGTAGGTCACCTTGGGGAGCGTGAGCACCAGGCCGTCGGGCAGTCCGCCGGCCGCCATCAGGCCGGTGAGGAAGATGTCGAGGGTGCGGATGCCGCGGTCGCGGACGGCGGCCTCCATGCACTTCATCCTGATGCCCATGTACGGGGCGGCGGTGCCGTCCTGATGGGCTGCCGCGACCAGGGCCGCGGCGCGGGCCGCGGCCTCGTCCTCCTCGGCGTCCGGGCGCGGGCCGTAGCCGTCCTCGAAGTCGATCCGCAGGTCCTCGACGGGCTCGCGGATCAGCTTGGCGCGGACGCGGTCGTGGACGTCGGTGGCGAGCTCGTCCGGGATGTCCAGTACGGCGGCGAGGGCGGCGGCGTCGGGGGCGTGCGCGTCGAGGGCGGCGAGTGCCTGGTCACCCCAGGAGCGCAGGGTGTCGGCGGCGAAGACGTCACCGGGGACGTAGACCGTGTGCACCGGTTGGCGGGTGCCGGGGTCACCGGGGTAGCGCCGGGCCAGATCCGCGTCCACCTGGGCGAGTGCGGCGCCGATCCCCTCGCGTACGGTGTCCGCGAGGCTCGTCGCCACGGTCTCCTGCTGCCCCATTCGTTACCCTCCCGGTGCTTACGCCCGAGGCCATCGCCTCGGCGTTTTCCGCTTGACGGAATCAACAATCCGTAGAGCGAAGTTAACGGTGGAGATTGCCGAGGTCAACACCCTGCCGCGGGAGGCGGTGCAGGTCACGGCCGCCCGCAGCGGTCGGCGAAACCCCGTGGCGCCCGCCGCGCATCGCCGCCAGACTCGCGCCATGACGTGGACCGCACCCTCCATCCAGCGCAGAGACTTCCCGACCGTGGCCGGCGAGCGGGAGATGCTGCAGGGCTGGCTCGACTTCCATCGCGACACCCTCCTCACCAAGTGCACCGGGCTCACCGGCGAGCAGCTCGCCGAGGCGGCCAATCCGCCGTCCACCCTGACCCTGCTCGGTCTGGTGCGCCATCTGACCGACGTCGAACGCAGCTGGTTCCGCCAGCGCTTCCTCGGCGAGCAGATCCCCGACGTGCACATCACCGAGGAGAATCCGGACGCCGATTTCGACGACGCCGACCCGGCCGCCGCGGAGGCCGATGTCGCCGCCTTCCGCGCCGAGACCGAGGCCTGCGACAAGGCGGTGGCCGACCACGGCCTGGACGAGACCTTCACGTCCCCGCGCGGCGTCCGGCTCAATCTGCGCTGGGTCTACGTCCACCTGATCGAGGAGTACGCGCGCCACAACGGCCACGCGGATCTGCTGCGCGAGCGGATCGACGGGGTGACGGGCGACTGAGCGGAATAGGCTCTCCAAGATCACCCCGGAAGTTCACCCACCGGGAGATCGCTGTCCGGGAGATCGCTCTCCGGGAGCCCCCCACCGGGAGACCACCCACCGAAAAGTCACCCACCGAAAAGTCACCCACCGGTGATCGCATCCGTCCGTAGCACCCCAGGAGGCCCCGTGCCCGTCGTCGTCGCCACCATCCGCACCAAGCCCGGCCGCCGCGCGGACGTCCTCGCCGCGTTCCGGCGGCACACCCCGGCCGTGCACGCCGAACCGGGCTGTCTGCTCTACGCGGTGCACGCCGGCGACGACCGGGTCACCGTCATCGAGAACTGGGCCGACCAGGCGGCCCTCGACGCCCACTCGGCCGGCCCGGCGCTGGAGGCCCTGGGCGCGGAGATCGCCGAGGCGCTGGCCGCACCGGTGGACGTCGCCGTCGTCGAGCCGGTGCCGTCCGGGGAGCTGGGCAAGGACCGGCTGCCCAACACCTGAGAGGTGGGCCCCCGTTGGGGGCCCCGGGCACGCACGAGGCCCCGTACGCACCGCGCGTACGGGGCCTCGTGCGGTTCTGCCGGAGGCGGCGCCCAAAAGGCGCCCGGGAGGCTCAGCCCTTGCGGGACTTGACCTCTTCGGTGAGGGCCGGGACGACGTCGAAGAGGTCGCCGACCACGCCGTAGTCGACCAGGTCGAAGATCGGCGCCTCGGCGTCCTTGTTGATGGCGACGATGGTCTTCGAGGTCTGCATACCGGCACGGTGCTGGATCGCGCCGGAGATGCCCGCCGCGATGTAGAGCTGCGGCGAGACGGACTTACCGGTCTGGCCGACCTGGTTGGTGTGCGGGTACCAGCCGGCGTCCACCGCGGCGCGCGAGGCACCGACGGCCGCGCCGAGCGAGTCGGCGAGCGCCTCGATGACCGGGAAGTTCTCGGCGCCGTTGACGCCGCGGCCGCCGGAGACCACGATCGCGGCCTCGGTCAGCTCCGGGCGGCCGGTCGACTCGCGCGGGGTGCGCGAGACGATCTTGGTGCCCTTGGAGGAGTCGGCGATGGTCACCGCGAGCGGCTCGACCGTACCGGCGGCCGGCGCGGCCTCCGGGGCGGCGGAGTTCGGCTTGACGGTGATGACCGGGGTGCCCTTGGAGACGCGGGACTTGGTGGTGTACGAGGCCGCGAAGACGGACTGCGTGGCCACCGGGCCCTCGTCGCCGGCCTCCAGGTCGACGGCGTCGGTGATGATGCCGGAGCCGATGCGCACCGCGAGGCGGGCACCGATCTCCTTGGCCTCCGCGGAGGACGGCAGCAGCACGGCGGCCGGGGAGACCGCGTCGTAGGCGGCCTGCAGCGCGTCGACCTTGGGGGCGACCAGGTACTCGGCGAATTCGGGCGCGTCGGCGGCCAGCACCTTCACGGCGCCGTACTCGGCGAGGACCTTCGCGGCCTCCTCGGCGTTCGGGCCGAGGTGGACGGCCACCGGCTCGCCGATGCGGCGGGCCAGGGTGAGCAGCTCGAGGGTGGGCTTGCGGACGGCGCCGTCCACGTGGTCGACGTAGACAAGGACTTCAGCCATGGGATAGCTCTCCTGCGGGAAGAATGAGGGCGGTGGGAAGGGCTGCGGCTCAGATGAACTTCTGGCCCGCGAGGAACTCGGCGAGCTGCTTGCCGCCCTCGCCCTCGTCCTTGACGATGGTGCCCGCCGTACGGGCCGGGCGCTCGGCCGCGTCCTCGACCTTGGTCCAGGCGCCCTCGAGGCCGACCTCGTCCGCGTCGATGTCCAGGTCGTCCAGGTCCAGGGACTCCACCGGCTTCTTCTTGGCGGCCATGATGCCCTTGAAGGAGGGGTAGCGCGCCTCACCGGACTGGTCGGTGACGGACACGACGGCCGGCAGCGCGGCCTCCAGCTGCTCGCTGGCGGTGTCGCCGTCCCGGCGGCCGGTGACCTTGCCGTCGGCGACGGACACCTCGGAGAGCAGGGTGACCTGAGGAACGTTCAGCCGCTCGGCGAGCAGGGCGGGCAGCACGCCCATCGTGCCGTCGGTGGAGGCCATACCGCAGACGACCAGGTCGTAGCCGGTCTTCTCGATGGCCTTGGCGAGCACGAGCGAGGTGCCGAGCGCGTCGGTGCCGTGCAGGTCGTCGTCCTCGACGTGGACGGCCTTGTCTGCGCCCATGGACAGGGCCTTGCGCAGCGCGTCGTTGGCGTCCTCGGGGCCGACGGTCAGGACCGTGATCTCCGCGTCGTCGGCGGCTTCCTTGATCTGCAGGGCCTGCTCGACGGCGTACTCGTCGAGCTCCGAGAGCAGACCGTCCACGTCGTCACGGTCGACGGTCAGGTCCTCGGCGAAGTGCCGGTCGCCGGTGGCGTCGGGCACGTACTTCACACAGACAACGATCCTCAAGCTCACGCCGGCTCTCCTACCTGCTTGGTCTCTTCAGAACTGCCTCGTGCTGGCAGCATAGGCGCCTCTCGGGGCGGCTCCCGGTCGGATGCGGTTCCCCACGCCGACCGCCATATTACTCGCCAGTACATCCACTCTCGTGCCCCGAAGCAAGGCCGTCGAAATGTGACCTTCCCAACGGCCCTGATCGGGTGAGGAGCGCGGGCGGGAAGCGGGCCGCGGCAGGTGCGTCAGTCGCGCAGCGCGTTGAAGCGGCCCTGGTGGTAGAGGAGCGGGCGGCCGGGCCCGGCGGGATCGCCGACGACGGGCTGGGCGAGCACGATGCGGTGGTCGCCGGCCGGGACCCGGGCGACGACCTTGCAGACCATCCACGCCAGTACGCCGTCCAGGAGGGGCACGCCCTCGGGGCCGGTGCGCCAGGAGGTGCCGGGCCCGAAGCGGTCCGCGCCGCTGCGCGCGAAGGTGGCGGCCAGGTCCGCCTGGTGCTCGCCGAGTATGTGGACGCCGATGTGGCCGGCCACGGAGACGGCCGGCCAGCTGGAGGCGCCGGTGCCGATGCCGAACGACAGCAGCGGCGGCTCGGCGGCCACGGAGGTGAGGGAGGTGGCGGTGAAGCCCACCGGGCCGGAGCCCTGGGCGGTGATCACCGCGACGCCGGCGGCGTGCCGGCGGAAGACGGAGCGCAGGAGGTCGGGCGAGGCGGTGCGGGGCGTGCCGAGGTCGGACGAGACCGTCATGGAGTTGTCCTTCTGCTGAGGCGGACGAGCCGGGGCGGGGCCGCCGGCGCCCGTACGGCGCCCTGCGGCGGTTACGTCGTCGTTGCTCACACGCCCGGACAGCGGGCGCTGGCGGTCCGCAGAAGGTCGACGTGGGCGCGTCCGTAGAGAAGGGTTCCTGGCCGCATCACGTCAGAGTGACGATGCGTGACCCACAGCGTCAAGGGCGGCCCGGTATCTGGGAGATCAATCACGGACGGCCGCTCCGAGCGCCGCGATGACGTCGGCCTTGCGGGGCTGCCCGGAGGCGCGGCGGACGATCGTGCCGTCCGCGTCGAGCACCAGCACGGTAGGGGTGCGCAGCACGTTCAGCTCCCGTACGAGGTCGAGGTGGGCCTCGGCGTCGATCTCGACATGGGCCACCCCCTCGACGATGCCGGCGACCTCGGCGAGGGTGCGCCGGGTGGCGCGGCAGGGCTGGCAGAAGGCGCTGGAGAATTGCAGCAGGGTGGCCCGCTCCCCCAGCGCCGCGCCGATCTCCGCGGCACCCAGCCGCGCCGTTTCGTCCCGCTTGCGCACCGACAGCCTCCCGTTGCGGCGTTGGTGCCATACGCCGAAGAGGCTCGCTGCCGCGAGCACCGCGAGGCACACCATGAGTCCGGTCATCGAGGGGTGCAGCGTTCACCGGACCGCAAAGATTCCCGGCGCTCCGCACGGGCCGTTCCGGGGGAAGCTAGGGGGCATGACGAGCAACGGGATCGACGACCGGATCGACGTACGGGGTCCGCGGTTCGGGGCGGCACTGACGGCCGTGGTGCTGGCGGTGGTGCTGATCGGCGGGAGCGGATGGCTGCTGGCGTGCCAGGCGCTGGTCTTCGCCGTCGGGGCGGTGGCCGGGGTCCAGCGGTCGCCCTACGCCTGGTTGTTCAGGCGGGCGGTGCGGCCGCGGCTGTCCGCGCCGACGGCGTTCGAGGACCCGGGCCCGCCGCGCTTCGCCCAGAGCGTCGGGCTGTTCTTCGCGCTGGTGGGGCTGGCCGGCTTCGCTCTCGGGGTGCAGTGGCTGGCCTTCGCGGCCACCGCGGCGGCCCTCGCCGCGGCCTTCCTCAATGCCGCTTTCGGGTACTGCCTGGGGTGCGAAATGTACCTTCTGCTGCGGCGGGCGGCCGGGTGAGCCGGTCCGGTACGTGACGAGGATCTCCCGTCCGGGGCGGCCGGCGCGCTGGCCGCGGCGGCCGCAATCGGGCACGATCTCCCGAAAGCCGCAGTGACGACGGCGTAGGTTTCCGCCGGGAGAACCCTCCCCAGGCATGGAAAAAGGGGTCCTCCGGACAATGGCAGAGCTCGTCTACCCGCCCGTGATCGGTGCCGCGCGCACGCTGTTCAAGGCGCTCGACCTCAAGTTCGACATCGCCGGGACGGAGAACATTCCGCGCCGCGGCGGGGCGGTGCTGGTCAGCAACCACATCGGCTACCTGGACTTCGTCTTCGCGGGGCTCGCCGCGCGGCCGGCCAAGCGGCTGGTGCGGTTCATGGCGAAGGAGTCGGTGTTCCGGCACAAGGTGTCCGGGCCGCTGATGCGGGCCATGAAGCACATCCCGGTGGACCGTGCGCAGGGCATGCACGCCTACAAGCACGCACTGTCGGCGCTGCGTTCGGGCGAGATCATCGGGGTCTTCCCGGAGGCGACCATCTCCGAGTCGTTCACCCTGAAGACGTTCAAGTCGGGCGCGGCGCGGCTGGCGCAGGAGGCCGGCGTTCCGCTGCTGCCGGTGGCGCTGTGGGGCACCCAGCGGCTGTGGACCAAGGGCCACAAGCGGGACCTGGGGCGGAACCACATACCGATCACGATCCGGGTCGGCGAGCCGGTGCCGGCCGATCCGGCCGAGCAGGCCGAGAAGATCACCGACCGGCTGCGGGCCCGCGTCCAGGACCTGCTGGAGGCCGCCCAGCGCGCCTATCCCGTACGGCCCAAGGGGCCCGACGACACCTGGTGGATCCCGGCCCACCTCGGCGGCACGGCCCCGGCGGCGCCCGGCGCGTAACGCCTGTCCCGCAGCCCGGCCGGCCGTCGTCGGCCGGCCGCTACGCGGTCCGGATCCCGCCGATCTCGACCCGGGCGCCGGGGCAGCTCTTCTGGAGCGCCTCGGCCAGTTCCTCGCCCGCGGCCATGAGGTCGTCGAGGGGCATCGGAGCCATCCGTTCCAGCAGGAACAGGGCGCTGACGGAGTCCTCGGTCAGCCGGGTGCGCACGCCCTGGCGCCAGTTCCAGCGGCGGCAGGTGACGCCCTCGTCGTCGCACCAGACCACCTCGCCGGCGTCGGGGTGCTCGATCACCTCGGCACCGCCGGCCGCGGTCGCGAACGGTTCGTCGCCGGCCGCCCGGACGAGTCGCATCCCGCCCTGGATGCGGTCCAGGTCCTCGCCGCCGACGGGGACGAGGTGGGCGACGCTGATCGCGTTGTAGAGATCGACGAGGCGGTTGATCCGCGGCAGCCCGCCGTCCGCGAGGGCGCGCCGGGCCAGTGCCTCGGCGGAGTTGCGGGTGCGCGAGGGCTTGGCGCCGAAGGCGGTGTACGCGGCGCGCCAGGCGGCGAGGTGCGGGTCGTCCTGCGGGGCGCGCCCGTCGAGCCGCTCGGCCAGCCGGCGGGTGGCCTCGTCCAGCAGTGCGGCGCTCGACGCGTCGCTGGGCCCGTTGGTCAGACCGTGGGCCTCGACGGCGAGGTGGGCGAAGCCCGGTGCCAGGGCGCGTACCTCGTCGGAGACGTACAGGGATGTGGGCATCGGGCCGTTCCTCGCAGGTGGGGGCGGTGGTTGCCGGTGGCGCGGCCGGTCGGGGGCCGTCCGGCGGCATTGCAGCACGACTGGGCGGGGTAAAGCAAACCGTACTGTCGAGTTCATTGTGCTGTACCAGCCGGAGCCGCCGCGCGGATGCCGGAAAAGGGGCCGCGCCCGGCCGGAGGTCACGTCATGACCTCCGGCCGGGCGCGGGCCCGTCGGATCCGGCGTCAGCGGGCGATTTCCTCCCGGAGCGCGGCGAGGAAGCCGTCGACGTCCCCCTCGGTGGTGTCGAACGCACACATCCAGCGCACGTCACCGGCCTGCTCGTCCCAGAAGTAGAAGCGGTAGCGCTTCTGGAGGCGTTCGCTCACGTCGTGCGGCAGCCGGGCGAAGACCGCGTTGGACTGCACCGGGTAGAGGATCTCCACCCCGTCGATCTGCCGGACGCCGGCCGCCAGCCGCTGCGCCATGGTGTTGGCGTGCCGGGCGTTGCGCAACCACAGGTCCTTGGCGAGCAGCGCCTCCAACTGGACGGAGACGAAGCGCATCTTGGAGGCCAGCTGCATGGACAGCTTGCGCAGATGCTTCATCGCGCGCACCCGGTCGGGGTTGAGCACGACCACGGCCTCACCGAAGACCGCGCCGTTCTTCGTGCCCCCGTAGGAGAGGATGTCGACGCCCACGGCGTTGGTGAAGGCCCGCATGGGGACGTCCAGCGTCGCCGCGGCGTTGGCTATCCGCGAACCGTCCAGATGGACCACCATGCCGCGCTCATGCGCGTGTTCGCAGATCGCCCGGATCTCGTCCGGCGTGTAGACCGTGCCGAGCTCGGTGCTCTGGGTGATCGAGACGACCTGCGGCATGGCGCGGTGCTCGTCCTCCCAGCCCCAGGCCTGGCGGTCGATCAGCTCGGGGGTGAGCTTGCCGTCCTCGGTCGGCACGGTGAGCAGCTTGAGCCCGCCGACCCGCTCGGGCGCACCGCACTCGTCGACGTTGATGTGTGCCGTCTCGGCGGCGATCACCGCGCCCCAGCGGTCGGTCACGGCCTGGAGGGCGACGACGTTGGCCCCGGTGCCGTTGAACACCGGGAACGCCTGCGCCCGCTGCCCGAAGTGGCTGCGGAACACCCGCTGGAGGTGCTCGGTGTACTCGTCCTCGCCGTAGGCGATCTGGTGACCGCCGTTGGCGAGGGCGAGCGCGGCCAGTACCTCGGGGTGGGCGCCGGCGTAGTTGTCGCTGGCGAAGCCGCGGATCTGCGGATCGTGGTGCTGCCGGGCGTCGGTCTTCGCTCCGGTCACGGCTCGGGGGTCAGCCACAGACGCTGTCCATTCACTTCCTGGGCGGGCCGGTCCCAGACCCCGGCGATGGCCTCGGCCAGCTCCTTGACGTCCGTGAAGCCCGCGAACTTGGCGTTCGGTCGCTCGGCGCGCATCTGGTCGTGGACGAGCGCCTTGACGACCAGGATGGCAGCCGCGGCGCGCGGTCCCTGCTCGCCCCCCGACTTGCGGAAACCGTCGGCCATGGCGAGCGTCCAGGCCTCGGCGGCGGCCTTGGAGGCGGCGTAGGCGGCGTTGCCCGCGGTGGGCTTGCTGGCGCCGGCCGCGCTGATCAGGAGGAAGCGGCCGTTCCCGCTGCGCTCCAGGGCGTCGTGGAAGGCGAGCGAGGTGTGCTGGACGGTGCGGATCAGGAGCCGGTGCAGCGCGTCCCAGTCCCGCAGGTCGGTCTCGGCGAACGTCGACGAGCCGCGCCAGCCGCCGACGAGGTGCACCAGACCGTCGACCCGGCCGAATT
Source organism: Streptomyces sp. NPDC059649 (assembly GCF_042734445.1). Taxonomy (NCBI): domain Bacteria; kingdom Bacillati; phylum Actinomycetota; class Actinomycetes; order Kitasatosporales; family Streptomycetaceae; genus Streptomyces; species Streptomyces sp. NPDC059649. Next base: position 12,960 of record NZ_JBHWDV010000083.1, on the reverse strand, counting down.
CCTTCTCCGTGCGGTCCGCCCATTCGCGGGTCTGCTCGAGGTCCAGGAGGTCGACGGTGTCCCCGATCACCGTGGCGCCGCCGTGGGCGTAGCGGGCCGCGTCCACGGCCTCGGCGAGCCGTTCGGGGTTGGAGTCGGAGCCGACCACCACGGCGCCCGCCTCGGCCAGTCGCAGCAGCGTGGCCCGGCCGGCGGGGCCGGCCGCTCCCGCCACCGCGATGACCGCACCCTCCAGCGGCCCGTGACCGCCCGTCGAAGTCACCATCTCCGTCGCCTCCTCGTCGTGCTCCTGGACGGCCGTGGGCCGGTTGTCGCGGTCGTTGCTCATGCCGCCGCCAGCGCGTCGCTGTGGGCGGTGATGCCCTTGGTCGAGGCGATCACGGACCGCAGCTTCTTGGCGAGCGCCTCGTAGAACATGCTCAGCGGGAACTCGTCGGGGAGCACGTCGTCCACGAGCTTGCGCGGCGGCTGGTCCAGGTCGAGGGCGTCCGGCCCCTTGGCCCAGACCGAGCCCGGGTGCGGGGCCAGATAGGTCGAGACGAGGTCGTACGCGGCGAACCAGTGGACCAGCTTGGGCCGGTCGATGCCGTCGCGGTAGAGCTTTTCGATCTCGCCGCACAGCTCGTTGGTGACCTTGGGCGCCCGCTCCCAGTCGATGTGCAGTGTGTTGTCCGTCCAGCGTACGACGTCGTGCTTGTGCAGGTACGCGAAGAGCAGCTGGCCGCCCAGGCCGTCGTAGTTGCGGACCCGGTCGCCGGTGACCGGGAAGCGGAACATCCGGTCGAAGATCACCGCGAACTGCACGTCGCGGGCCTGGGAGTAGCCCTCGGCCTCCAGCTTCACGGCCTCCTTGAAGGCGGTGAGGTCACAGCGCAGCTCCTCCAGGCCGTACATCCAGAACGGCTGGCGCTGCTTGATCATGAAGGGGTCGAACGGCAGGTCGCCGTGGCTGTGGGTGCGGTCGTGGACCATGTCCCACAGGACGAACGCCTCCTGGCAGCGCTCCTGGTCGGTGAGCATCTCGCTGATGTCCTCGGGCACTTCGAGGCCGAGCGTCTCGATCGCGGCCTGGGTGACCCGGCGGAAGCGGGCCGCCTCGCGGTCGCAGAAGATGCCGCCCCAGCTGAACCGTGCGGGGGCCTCGCGCACCGCGATGGTCTCCGGGAAGAGGACCGCGGAGTTGGTGTCGTAGCCGGCGGTGAAGTCCTCGAAGGTGATGCCGCAGAAGAGGGGGTTGTCGTAGCGGGTGCGCTCCAGCTCGGCGAGCCACTCCGGCCACACCATGCGCAGCACCACGGCCTCGAAGTTGCGGTCCGGGTTGCCGTTCTGGGTGTACATGGGGAACAGCACCAGGTGCTGGAGGCCGTCGGCGCGCGCCTGCGCGGGCTGGAAGGCGAGCAGCGAGTCCAGGAAGTCCGGCACGCCGAAGCCGTCGTCGGCCCAGCGGCGCAGGTCGGTGACGAGCGCCTGGTGGTAGGCGGCGTCGTGCGGGAGCAGCGGGGCGAGCTCCTGGACGGCCGCTATCGCCCGCTCGACCTCGGCGCGCACGGCGTCCGCGGTGGGCGCGCCCTCGGCCGCGAGGTCGATCGAGCCGTCCTTGGACTGCCAGGGCCGGATGGTCTCGACGGCGTCCTTGAGCACGGGCCACGCGGGATGATCCACCACACGCTCTGCGGTCCGAGTGTCTCCCGGGACACCCACAGGCGAAAGAATTTCCGTCATGACTGCCCTCCGGCGGTAGATCGTGTTGTCAGCACACGGTAACCAGCCAAGGATCGTCCGCTCAAGTGGGGGATCCGAAAATTATCCGGCCGGCACCCCGTCCTGACCCCCATTTTTCCTGTCCGAGCCCGATCCCGCGACACTTACTGCCCGTAGCGGTAAGGGATTTGGCACTTTCTCCGGTTGCGGCCGGTGTGGCATATGCCACACTCCCCCACCCCCGGCGGTGAACGGAGTGAGGGGTTCCGGGGGCGGCCCGGCCGCTGGTGCGTCAGCGGGGCGGGGGCGCGTCCACGTGTGGGTGACGGGGCTGCGGGGCGGATATGGCGGGTACGGGTACTGGACACACCGCGCGGTCGTTCGGCAACCGGTTCCGGGGCCTGCCGGCCGTTAGGCTGAGCGCCATTTCGTACGCCGTTGCCGAGGTCGACGGTCGACACCGGCAGTGAGCCGACAGCACTACCGAGCCGACAGAAGCGAGGCAGCCTTGTCCTTTCTCACCATCGGGCACCGCGGGATCATGGGCGTCGAGCCGGAGAACACCCTGCGCTCCTTCGTGCGCGCCGAACACGAGGGCGTCGACGTCATCGAGCTGGACCTCCATCTGAGCAAGGACGGCGCGCTGGTCGTCATGCACGACGCGGACGTGGACCGGACCACCGACGGGGCCGGGCCGATCGCCGAGCGCACCCTCGCCGAGCTGCGCGAGCTGGACGCCGGCCAGGGCGAGCGGATCCCGGTGTTCGAGGAGGTGGTGGACGCCGTCAAGGCGCCGCTGCAGGCCGAGATCAAGGACGTGGCGGCCGCGCAGGCGCTGGCCGAGGTGATGCGGGCACGCGATCTGACCGGCCGGGTCGAGGTGATCTCGTTCCACGACGAGGCGCTGGCCGCGATCCGCACGCTGCTGCCCGGGGTGCGCACCGCGCTGGTCGGCAGCCGGTACGGCGCCGATGTCGTCGACCGCGCGCAGGCCGTCGGCGCGTACATGCTCTCGTTGAACATCCGCCGGCTCACGCTGGAGCTGGTCGAGCGGGCGCACGCCGCGCAGCTGAAGGTCGTCGCGTGGACGGTCAACACCCACGACCAGCTCCGGCTGGCCCGCGGTCTCGGTCTGGACGGGGTGGTGACCGACCTCCCGGAGATCCGGCGGGCGGTGCGCTTCACCGCCTGACGGTCCGCCGGCCGGGGAAATCCGCGGTTCACAGCGGCGCAACAGGCTTCCAGCATGCGGACGTTTGCCCCGGTGATCTCGACAGACGGCGGTGCGCACTGCCACTCTCCCGCCATGCGTCTCGTCAACCACCCTCTTCGCCTGGCCACTTGCGCCGCCGTCGTGCTGCTCACCGCGGCCGTCGGCTGCGCCCCGCAGGACGGGTCGCCCGGTGGCCCGCGGGCCACCGGGCAGGGCAGGCAGAGCTGTGACCGCGGCAAACTCGCCACGGTGCGGGCCGGGAAGCTCACCGTCGGCACCGACAAGCCGGCCTACGCACCGTGGTTCCAGGACGACGACCCGGCCAACGGCAAGGGCTTCGAATCGGCCGTCGCCTATGCCGTCGCCCGGCAGCTGGGCTACGGCAAGGGTGCGGTGGACTGGCAGACCGTGCCGTTCACCAACGCCTTCGCGCCCGGTGAGAAGAAGTTCGACTTCGACATCAACCAGATCTCCATCAGCGCCCGGCGCAAGCACGCGGTGGCGTTCTCCTCCGGCTACTACGACGTGCGCCAGGCGGTCATCGCGCTCAAGGGCTCCAAGGCCGCGCGCGCCAAGAGCATCGCCGACCTCCGGCACGTCAAGCTCGGCGCCCAGGTCGGCAGCACCAGCCTGGACGTGGTCAACGACACCCTCCGCCCCGACCAGGCCCCGGCGGTCTTCCAGAAGAACGACTACGCGAAGACGGCCCTGAAGAACGGCCAGGTCGACGCGATCGTCACCGACCTGCCGACGGCGTTCTACATCACCTCGGCCGAGGTCGAGGAGGCCGAGGTGGTGGGCCAGTTCGCGGCCACCGGCAGCGCGAAGGAGCAGTTCGGGCTGGTGCTGGACAAGGAGAGCCGGATCACCGGGTGTGTGACGGCCGCGGTCGACGCGCTCCGGAAGAACGGCACGCTCGCCGCGCTGGAGAAGAAGTGGCTGACCGACGCCGTTGACGTTCCGGTGCTCAAGTGACGTACGGCAAGGGGTCGTTGAAGACCCAGGAGGCGAGCGGGGAGCCGCGCGACGACGGCTATGTGCCGTCCGCGCGGCGGATCGAGCGGGAGCGGGTCAAGCGGGCCAGGGCCCGTCAGGCGACCGCGGTCGCCGCGCTGAGCACCGTGGTCACCGCCGTCGTGCTGTTCGTCGTGATCACCGGCTCGCCGGGCTGGCCGCGTACCCGGGACACGTTCTTCAGCGCCGCGTACGCCCGCAAGGCGCTGCCCGAGGTGCTGGACGGGCTGCTGCTGAACCTGCGGCTGCTGGTGGTGTGCGGGGCGGCGGTGCTGGTGCTCGGGCTGCTGCTGGCGGTGGCCCGTACGCTGCGCGGCCCGGTGTTCTTCCCGCTGCGCGCGCTGGCCACCGCGTACACCGACTTCTTCCGCGGACTGCCGCTGATCATCTGTCTGTTGATGGTGGTGTTCGGGGTGCCGGCGCTGCGGCTCCAGGGTGTGACCACCGATCCGGTGGTGCTCGGCGGGACCGCGCTGGTGCTGACGTACTCGGCGTACGTGGCCGAGGTCTTCCGGGCCGGGATCGAGTCGGTGCACCCCTCGCAGCGGGCCGCGGCCCGGTCGCTGGGGCTGTCCAGCGGGCAGGCGCTGCGGTTCGTGGTGCTGCCGCAGGCGGTGCGACGGGTGGTGCCGCCACTGCTGAACGACCTGGTCTCGCTGCAGAAGGACACCGGTCTGGTGTCCATCGCCGGCGCGGTGGACGCGGTGTACGCCGCGCAGATCATCGCCGGCAGGGACTTCAACTTCACGCCGTACGTCGTGGCCGGGCTGGTCTTCGTCGCGCTGACGATCCCGATGACCCGCTTCACGGACTGGGTCACGGCCCGGATGGACCGCCGGCGCGCCCAGGGAGGGCTGGTATGAGCACCACGGACCGCACGCCGCGGCCCGCCGCCGGGGAGACCGCGGCGGCTGCCGGGGACGGCCCCGTACTGCGGCTGGAATCGGTGCGCAAGACCTACGGGCGGGGCACGGTCGTGCTGCGGGACGTGGACCTGGAGGTGCCCCCGCACACCGTGACCGCGCTGATCGGGGCCTCGGGGTCGGGCAAGTCGACGCTGCTGCGCTGCGCGAACCTGCTGGAGGAGATCGACGACGGGGCGATCTTCCTGGACGGTGCGGAGATCACCGATCCGCGGGCCGACGCGGACGCGGTGCGGCGCCGGATCGGGGTGGTCTTCCAGGCGTACAACCTCTTCCCGCACATGACCGTGCTGGACAACATCACGCTCGCGCCGCGCCGGGTGCACGGGGTGCCGCGCGCCGAGGCGGAGGAGCGGGCCCGGGAGCTGCTGGACCGGCTGGGGCTCGGCGGGCGGGCCGGTGAGTATCCCGACCGGCTCAGCGGCGGCCAGCAGCAGCGGGTCGCGATCGTCCGGGCGCTGGCCGGGCGGCCCCGGCTGCTGCTGCTCGACGAGATCACCGCGGCCCTCGACCCCGAGCTGGTCGGCGAGGTGCTCGGGATGGTCCGCGACCTCAAGGAGGAGGGCATGACGATGGTCATCGCCACCCACGAGATGGGCTTCGCGCGGGACGTCGCCGACCAGGTGTGCTTCCTGGACGGCGGGGTGGTGCTGGAGCGCGGCACGCCCGGGCAGGTCTTCGGGGAGCCGCGGCACGACCGCACCCGGCAGTTCCTGCAGCGGATCATCCGGGCGGGGCGGCTGTAGCGCCGCCCCGCGGGCAGCGGTCAGTCCAGCGGCTTGGCCAGCACCGCGAACTCCAGGTCGTCGCGCTGCGGGATGCCGAACCGCTCGTCGCCGTACGGGAACGGGCTGAACTCGCCGGTGCGGTGGTAGCCGCGGCGCTCGTACCACTCGATGAGTTCCGTGCGCTGCCGGATGACGGTCATCCGCATCTCCCGGGCGCCCCAGGTCTCCCGGGCGGTCCGCTCGGCCTCGGCGAGCATGGTCCGGCCGAGGCCGCCGCCCTGGAGCGCGGGGCGCACCGCGAACATCCCGAAGTAGGCGTGGTCGCCGCGGTGTTCGAGCTGGCAGCAGGCGGTCAGCGCACCGTCCCGCTCGGCGATCAGCAGCAGCCCGGTCTCGTGCCGCACCACGGCGGCGACGCCCTCCGGGTCGGTGCGCCGGCCTTCCAGCAGATCGGCCTCCGTGGTCCAGCCGGCCCGGCTGGCGTCGCCCCGGTACGCCGACTCGATGAGGTCGACGAGGCCGGGTATGTCGGCGTCGACGGCGGTGCGGAAGATCAGCTCGGTGGTGGGCATGGCGGGCGGAGTCCTCTCGGGGCCGGGCGGGGCGGAGCCGGGCGGCTGGCCGACCCGAGGCTAACAAGAGGTGCGCGTGCCGTGCCGGGGCATCCGCGCGGGCCGCGTAGGGTCGCCGGCATGGTGCATGTACTGAGCAGCAGGGTGCTGTTGCGGCCGTCCGATCCGGAGCGGTCGCGGGCGTTCTACGGCGAGGCGCTGGGGCTGGAGATCTACCGGGAGTTCGGCACGGGTTCCGAGCGCGGCACGGTCTACTTCCTCGGCGGCGGCTTCCTGGAGGTCTCCGGCCGTGCCACGGAGCCGGCCACGGACACCCTCCGGCTGTGGCTCCAGGTGGCGGACGCCGAGGCCGCGCACCGGAAACTGGTGGCGCGGGGGGTGGAGGTGCTGCGGCCGCCGGTGCAGGAGCCCTGGGGGCTGATCGAGATGTGGATCGCCGACCCGGACGGGCACCGCATCGTGCTCACCGAGGTCCCGGCGGACCATCCGCTGCGGTACCGGCCCTAGAGACACCTCCCGCTCACTGCCACGCTCCCCCTTTGCGCCCGTGCGCTCCCGTGTGCGGCCTGCCCCGCGGGCATCCTGCTGCCGACGTACGGGTGGCGACGGCCGCAGGGGAGGCGCTTCGTGCACGCACCACCGTTGGTCGGCTGGCTGCTGGTCCTGTTGTGTGCGGGCGCCGGGGCGTACTGCCTGGCGCGGGCCGGTGGCGTCCCGGCGGCGCAGCGGACGGTGGCCCGCGGGGAGGGCGTGATGGCGCTGGGGATGGCCGCGATGGCCGTACCGGCGTCCGCGGTGGCGCCGCCGCCGTGGTCCCCGTGGCTGTTCACCGTGGTCTTCGGGGCGGCGGCCGGGGCGGCGCTGGTACGCCGGCATCTGCACCACGCGGTGGGCGCGCTGGCGATGGTCTACATGGCGCTGGCCATGGTGTGGCCCGCCGGGGCCACCGGGCCGACGGGCGCGATGTCCGGTATGGCCGGGACGGACCACCTGGGCGCGATGACGCACTCCGCGCCGGGCGGGGTCCCGTTGCTCACGGTTCTGCTGCTCGCCTACTACACGGTGTATGTGATCGGCGCGGGGATCCGGCTGGTGCCGACGGCCGGTGCGGTGGCGGACGGGCCGGCGGTGGGCGGGGCGCCCGCCGGGGCCGGCGGGACCGGGACGGCGGACGTACTGCGCGCCTGCCGGGTGGCGATGGGCATCGGCATGCTGGCGATGCTGCTCACGATGTGAGCACGACGGCGCGGTCACCGGCCGGTGCGGATGTGAGCACGGCGGCGCGGTCACCGGCCGGTGCGGCCGCGTCCCGTGCCACGCCTCTCACGGGGGTGGCATACGTCACTTCCGATGCGTGCCTGTACCAACGAGTAGTCGTGCGCTCATAGGCTGACGCCATGATGGTCCCTCTCGCGCTGATGATTCTCGGCGCGCTGGCCGCGGCGATGGCGCCGCGGCTGATGGCCCGTTCGGACTGGCCCGACCGCGAACCGGTGCTCGCCCTGTGGGTGTGGCAGTGCGTGGTGGCCGGTGTTCTGCTGTGCTGCATCCTCGCGATGTCGCTGAGCGCGGCCGCCGCCTGGGAATCCGTCCGCAGCCCGGTGTTCGGCCCGGCGCCCCGGGTGGTCGTCGAGGCGTACGCCCTCCAGGGCCACGGGCCTTGGGCCGGGGTGCTGGCCCTGCTGCTCGCGTGCGGTGGCGCCTGGACGGGCCTCGCACTGACCCGGGAGGTCCGCGACGCGCGGGCCCGCCGCCGCCGGAGCCGGGACGGGCTGCGGTTGCGCGCCCCGGTGCTGCCCGGTGAGGAGCCGGCCGGGGAGCGGCTGGTCGTCCTGGAGGGCGACCGCCCGGAGGCGTGGTGGCTGCACCACGCCTCGCCCCAACTGGTCATCACCACCTCGGCGTTGCGACGACTGAAGGGCCGTCAGCTCGATGCGCTGATCGCCCATGAGCAGGGCCATGTGCGGGCCCGGCACGATCTGCTGCTCTACTGCGCGTCGGCGCTGGCCGCCGGTTTTCCGCAGATCCCGGTGTTCGCGGCGTTCCGTGACCAGGTGCACCGGCTGGTCGAACTGGCCGCCGACGACGCGGCCTCGCGACGCTTCGGCCGGCTGACGATCGCCCTGGCCCTGGTCGAACTCAACGAGGACCGCGGAGTGTTCGGCCCCTGCCCGACCCAACTCGCCCAGGTCCCGCAGCGGGTGGACCGGCTGCTCGCCCCCGCCCCGCGCTTCACGCCGGGCCGCCGGCTGCGGATGACGGCCTGCGCCGTCCTGCTGCCGGCGGTTCCGCTGCTGGTGACGTTCATTCCCGGGCTGACCGCGCTGACCTGAGGGGCGGGGGCCGGATCGGGAGGCCGTACCGGAAGGCCGTAATGGGGGGCCGAATCGGGAGGCGGGGGCGCCCGGGGACGAGCCGCGCGGTTCGTGCCGCCCGTCGCCCCGCCCCTCGCCCCGCCCGCCGTTCCGGGCCAGGATGGGCCCATGACCACGATCAAGGGTGTGCTCTTCGACTTCTCCGGGACGCTGCTGCGGATCGAGCCCGCCGAGTCCTGGCTGCGGGCCGCGCTGACCGCGACCGGGGTCGCCATGGACGAGACCGAGCTGGCCCGCCGGGCGGCCGAGCTGGAGCGGGCGGGGGCGCTGCCCGGCGGCTCCTCCCCCGTCGCGCTGCCCGACCGGCTGGCCGGACTGTGGGAGATCCGGGACCGGGACGCCCGTCACCACCGCGCGCTGTACACCGGACTGGCCCGTCAAGTCCCGCTGCCCGCCGAGGAGTTGTACGACGCGCTCTACGAACGCCACCGGACGGCCGCGGCCTGGCAGCCCTACCCGGACGCCGCCGAGGTGCTGGCGGAGCTGCGTAGGCGCGGCGTCCGGACCGGCGTGCTGAGCAACATCGGCTGGGACCTGCGGCCGGTGCTGCGCGCGCACGGCCTGGACCGCTACCTGGACAGCTGTGTGCTGTCGTTCGAGCACGGGCTGCAGAAGCCGGATCCGCGGCTGTTCGCGGTGGCCTGCCGGGAGCTGGGGCTGGACCCGTCGACCGTGCTGATGGTGGGCGACGACCGTACGGCCGACGGCGGGGCCACCGCGCTGGGCTGCGCCTACCTGCCGGTGGACCATCTGCCGGTGGAGCGCCGCCCGGCCGGGCTGCGGCCGGTGCTGGACCTGGTGGGCTGAGCGGCGCCCGGGCCGGGCCGGATCAGCCGGCGGTGCGCGGGACCAACCACTGCTGGAGTTCGAGGAGGTTGCCCTCGGGGTCCCTGAGGTGGGCCACCCGCATCCGGTCGGTCATCGGGGCCGGTCCGTGGTCCAGGACCGCGCCGCGCCCGATGAGCTCGGCACAGTAGCCGTCGAGGTCGTCGACGCGCAGGGCGATGAGGGAACGGTGGCCGGCCGGGGGCGCGGCGAGCTCGGCGAGTACCTGCGTCAGCTGCGCGCGGTCCTGGAGGGCGATGCCCGCGGAGCCCTGGTCGCAGCTGAACTTGGCGTACGGGCCGTCCTCGGCCTCGAACTGCGGGGTGAGGCCCAGCACGTCCCGGTAGAAGCGGTAGCAGCCGCGGAAGTCCGTGACGAGCAGGCGGACCTGGGCGAGTTCCATCGGCGTGTTCCCCCGTAAGACGTCATGAGTGCCATGAAGGCCATGAGCGCCATAAGCGACATGAGTGACATGAGTGACATGAGCGAGTCGCCCTGACCGGTGTGCGCGGTCAGGAGCAGTGGTGACGACGGGGTGACGCTACCTCTCCGGGAGCCGCGACGCCGCCGGGTTACGTCCCCCGGCCACCACCGGTTCCGCGGACCAATCGGTTCCGGTACGGCGCCGCCCCGGCCGGCGGGATGCCGGCCGGGGCGGGGCTGGGCCGTGGGGCCTGTCGCGGGCGGGTCAGCCGAGCGAGGCGATGGCCTGGTTGAAGGTCTGCGACGGGCGCATGACCGCCGCGGCCTTCGCCGGGTCGGGCCGGTAGTAGCCGCCGATGTCGGCCGGCGAGCCCTGCACCGCGAGCAGCTCGTCGACGATGGTCTTCTCCTGCTCGGCGAGGGTCGCCGCCAGGCCCTGGAACGCCTCGGCGAGCTGGGCGTCCTCGGTCTGCTTGGCCAGCTCCTGGGCCCAGTAGAGCGCCAGGTAGAAGTGGCTGCCGCGGTTGTCGATGCCACCGAGCCGGCGGCTGGGCGACTTGTTCTCGTTGAGGAAGGTGCCGGTCGCCCGGTCGAGGGTGTCGGCGAGCACCTGGGCGCGCGCGTTGCCCGTCTTCTGGGCGAGGTGCTCGAAGCTGACCGCGAGCGCGAGGAACTCGCCCAGGCTGTCCCAGCGCAGGTAGTTCTCCTTGACCAGCTGCTGGACGTGCTTGGGTGCGGAGCCGCCGGCGCCGGTCTCGAACAGGCCGCCGCCGTTCATCAGCGGGACGACCGAGAGCATCTTGGCGCTGGTGCCCAGCTCCAGGATCGGGAAGAGGTCGGTCAGGTAGTCACGCAGGACGTTGCCGGTGACCGAGATGGTGTTCTCGCCGCGGCGGATGCGGTCGAGGGAGAACTTGATCGCGTGGACCGGCGCCATGATCTCGATCTGCAGGCCCTCGGTGTCGTGCTCGGGGAGGTACTGCTTGACCTTCTGGATCAGCTGGGCGTCGTGGGCGCGCTCGGCGTCGAGCCAGAAGACGGCCGGGTCGCCGGTCGCCCGGGCCCGGGAGACGGCGAGCTTGACCCAGTCACGGATCGGGTCGTCCTTGGTCTGGCACATCCGGAAGATGTCGCCGGCGCTGACGACCTGCTCCAGGACGGCGTTGCCGGACTCGTCGAGGACCCGCACGGTGCCCGTGGTGGGGATCTCGAAGGTCTTGTCGTGGCTGCCGTACTCCTCGGCCTTCTGCGCCATCAGGCCGACGTTGGGCACCGAGCCCATGGTCGACGGGTCGAAGGCGCCGTGCGCGCGGCAGTCGTCGAGGACGACCTGGTAGATGCCGGCGTAGCTGCTGTCCGGGAGGACCGCGAGGGTGTCGTGCTCCTGGCCGTCCGGGCCCCACATGTGGCCGGAGGTGCGGATCATGGCCGGCATGGAGGCGTCGACGATGACGTCGCTGGGGACGTGCAGGTTGGTGATGCCGCGGTCGGAGTCGACCATGGCGAGCTCCGGGCCCTCGGCGAGCTCCGCGTCGAAGGACGCCTTGATCTCGGCGCCCTCGGGCAGCGACTCCAGGCCCTTGTAGATGCCACCGAGGCCGTCGTTCGGGGTCAGGCCGGCGGTGGCGAGGGTCTCGCCGTACTTGGCGAAGGTCTTCGGGAAGAAGGCCCGGACCACGTGGCCGAAGATGATCGGGTCGGAGACCTTCATCATCGTGGCCTTGAGGTGCACGGAGAACAGCACGCCGTCGGCCTTGGCGCGGGCGACCTGGGCGGTGAGGAACTCGCGCAGTGCGGCGACCCGCATGACGGAGGCGTCGACGACCTCGCCGGCGCGGACCGGTACCGACTCGCGCAGGACGGTGGTGGAGCCGTCGTCGCCGGAGAGCTCGATGCGCAGCGCACCGGCCTCGCCGACCACCGCGGACTTCTCGGTGGAGCGGAAGTCGTCGTTGGTCATGTGGGCGACGTGGGTCTTCGAGCCGGCCGTCCACTCACCCATGCGGTGCGGGTGGGCCTTGGCGTAGTTCTTCACCGAGGCGGGGGCGCGGCGGTCGGAGTTGCCCTCGCGCAGGACCGGGTTGACGGCGCTGCCCTTGACCTTGTCGTAGCGGGCGCGGATGTCGCGCTCCTCGTCGGTCTTCGGGTCGTCCGGGTACGCCGGGAGCGCGTAGCCCTGCTCCTGCAGCTCGGCGATCGCGGCCTTCAGCTGCGGGATCGAGGCCGAGATGTTGGGCAGCTTGATGATGTTGGCCTCGGGCGTCTTGGCCAGCCGGCCGAGCTCGGCGAGGGCGTCCTCGATGCGCTGGCCCTCCTGGAGACGCTCGGGGAAGCTCGCGATGATGCGACCGGCCAGGGAGATGTCACGGGTCTCCACGTTGACGCCGGCCTGCGACGCGTACGCCTGGACCACAGGCAGGAAGGAATACGTCGCGAGGGCCGGGGCCTCGTCAGTGTGGGTGTAGATGATGGTCGAGTCAGTCACCGGGTGCTCCGCTCCACGTCTGCAACATTGCTCGACATCAAGATATCTCGTGATCGCCTCCCCCTCGACAGGGCCCCGCGGGTCCGCTGCGCTTTGCTCGGCCTCCCACGTACCCGTCTGTCCCGCCGTGGGGGTGGCTCGCCGTTGCGCTTCGCGGCGCCCCCCACGTACCCGTCTGCGGCGCCGCGGGGCTCGCTCGCCGTTGCCGCTTTGCGGCGCCTCCCACGTAGCCGTCTGTCCCGCCGCGGGGCTTGCTCGCCATGGCGCTCTGCGGCGCCCCGCACGTACCTGGCCGTCCCGCCGCGGGGTTCGCTCGCCGTTGCGCTCTGCGGCGCCCCGCACGTACTTGACTGTCCCGCCGCGGGTCTTGCTCGCCGTTGCTCCCCCGCTGCCTAAAGGGCGTGGGAGGTACCCCCAGCGGCGGGCGTGGTGTTTTTGGGTGCGGTGCCGGCCCTCCAGACTTCGTCCTCCGGTCCAGCCCCTCCCGTGAGTGGGGGGTGAGAGGCCGGTGGGGGTGGGCGTTGTCGTTCGGCGGTGTCTCGTTTCGTGTGGTGTCGGGAATACCGCCCCGGCCCGCCGAGTTGTGGCCCGCAAGGGGCATCCCGTACCCCTACGGGATCTGTTCGGCCCCGCCCTAAGGGACCCCCGACGCCCACCCCCACCGCCCTCAACTTCCCCCCAACGGGAGGGGACGGGCCGGA
>NZ_JBHWDV010000082.1:0-24603 GCF_042734445.1 Streptomyces sp. NPDC059649 | reverse complement strand
TTCGGTAACGTCGCCCACCGACCCCACCCCCCCGCCTCCCGCCGCAAGCGTCCGCTGTGGCTAAGCGTGACCCGTCTCACCTACCCATACCCCTTCTGTTGGGGGCGACTGACCCTTTCAGTCCCACCCCCACTCACCTTTTCCCCCACCCACGGGAGGGGCCGGCCCCGAGGACGAAGTCCGGAGGGCCGGCGCCGCAGACGGCTACGTACGGGGCGCCGCACAGCGCGCGACGAGAGCAACCCCCACGGCGGGAAAGCCAGGTACGTGGGCCGACAGCCAAGCGCAGCGAACTGTCACAGCTCAGCCCCAAACGCACCCCCATCTCCCCACTCGGCCACCCGGCCCGCGGGGACCAGGTACTTTCGAAGGCGTGGCTGGATTCAGGATGGGTCGCGGACGGGATGCCCGCCCCGCGCAGAACGGACAGCAGGGGCACCAGGGGCAGGCGCAGCAGGCGCCGTACGGGCAGCAAGGGCCGTACGGGCAGCAGGCCGCGCCGCCACCTCACGGGCAGTGGCAGCAGCACGGCGGCGGGCCCCAGGGGCAACCGCAGCAGTACGGCGAGCCCGAGTACTTCGGCGACGCCGGCTACGCCCCGTACGGCGGCGACAACAACCCCGGCGCCACCCGCCAGTTCAGCATCGGCGAGGCCCCGGACGCCTACGGCCCGTACCCCGATCAGTACGGCAACGGCCCCGCCGACGGCCAGTACGCCGCCGGCGACACGTACCGTGCCGGTCAGTCCTCCGCCCCGCCGTCGGGCCCCCGGCTGCACTGGAAGCAGCTGCTCTCCGGCATCGTGCTGCGTCCCGAGCCGACGTTCTGGCAGATGCGGGACCACCAGGTCTGGGGCCCGGCCCTGACCGTCACGTTCGTCTACGGCCTGCTCGCGGTCTTCGGCTTCGACAAGGCCCGTGAGGACGTGCTGAACGCCACACTCTCCAACAGCATCCCCTGGGTGCTGATCACCGCCGTGATGTTCATCATCGGCAGCCTGATCCTGGGCGCGGTCACCCACACCCTGGCCCGCCAGCTCGGCGGCGACGGCGCCTGGCAGCCGACCATCGGCCTGGCCATGCTGATCATGACGATCACGGACGTGCCCCGGCTGCTGTTCGCGATGTTCCTCGGCGGCGACTCCCCGCTCGTCCAGGTCCTGGGCTGGCTGACCTGGCTCGCCACCGGCTACCTGCTGACCTCGATGGTCAGCAAGTCGCACGACCTGCCGTGGCCGAAGGCGCTCGGCGCCTCCGCGATCCAGCTGGTCGCGCTGCTGGCGCTGCTCAAGCTGGGCACGCTGTAGGCGACGACCGGCCCGGCCACCACGTCGAGGGCCCGTCCCGGAGCACTCCGCTCCGGGACGGGCCCTTCGTCGTACGGGGCACCGCGCGCAATCGCCGTACCGGCAGCGGCCGTTACGCGAAGCGCTGGCCCGTCGATCCGTCACATGCGCGCAGCCGCAACGGTTCCTTGGCGCCGTCCAGCGTCAGGCAGAGCGACTGCGCGGCGACCGGCCGGATCGTGCCGTCGGCCGGCCGGGCGAACTGCTGGTTGGCCGCGCCCGAGCAGTTCCACAGCAGCAGCCCGGCCCCGGGCTCGTACCGTCCGCCGGGCACGTCCAGGCACCGGTCCTGGGTCAGCCCGACGTGCACCGACCGCTGCTCGCCGTCGTACCACCAGTCCTGGTGGCGCTGCCCGTTGCAGTCCCAGCCGCCGACCGTCGTGCCGTTGCGGCTGGCCCCGCCGGTCGCGTCCACACAGCTGCCGGTGGCGGCGTTCCGCAGCGGCCGGTACGCGTCGTCCCAAGCACCCGGGTACAGCTTCGGCCGCCCGGTGCTCGCCGGGTCCGTGCAGGACGCCTCGCGCAGACCCGGTGCCGCGTACAGCTGGGTCAGGCAGGAGGCGAACGCCGCGTGCCCGCGCGCGTTGGGGTGGAAGGACTGCCGCACCGAATTGGAGTCGGGCGGGAAGGGGTTGGTGAGGTTCACGTACAGTCCGCGCGCCCAGGTGTCCTCCATGCACACCTCGTGGCCGTGGAAGAGCCGCGAGGCGTCGAGGTAGGTCACACCGGTGTCCTGCGCGACCTTCCGGATGCCCCGTTCGAAGGCCGGGACGGCGGCGTTGCGCCCCCAGCCGGCGTCGGAGGTGTAGCCCGTGCAGCCGCCCGGCAGCTTCCCGGGGAAGTGCGGATTGTCCTCCACGTCCGGCCCGATGGGGCTGGGGTACGACATCACCACGAGCCGGTAGTCGCCGTCGCCGTACCCCGCGTTCCGCATCACGGTCCGCAGGTCGTTCAGCGTCCGCTCGATCTTCGGCACCAGTCCGTCGACCCGCGCCTGCCACCCCGGCCGGTACTTCGGCTCGCAGGTGCCCTGGAGCAGGAACCAGTGCTCCACGCAGTCCGTCATCACCGGCCCGAACTGCAGGTCGTCATTGGCGCCGGCCACCAGGAGGACCATCTTCAGCCGGGTGTTCCGGGCCGCGATCGCCAGGCTGTCGCTCTGCACCAGCTCATCGGCGTACTGCTTGCTGCCGCCGATGACGATGTTCCCGCTGTACGCGCCCGAGCAGGCGGCGTTGTACGTGACGTCGGCCGCGATGCCGGTGCGGTGGATCGCCGCGTCCGGCGACCGGTGGCACCAGTTGGTGGGCCCGTCGGTCCCCGGCTCGTAGGTGCCGACGCCCTCGCCGGAGATCTCGCTGTCGCCCAGCGAGATCAACGAGGTCTTGCGCTCGGCGAGCGGCCGCTCGGCCGGGTCCCCGTAGAGCTTGACCGCCTCCTGGGCCCGGATCTTCTCCAGTTCGGGCGGCAGCGGTGTGGCGGCCGTGATCGTCGCCCGGCCGGTACCGCCCACGGCCCCGCCGGCCGCACTCGCCCCGCCGCCCGCCGCCAGGGTGAACACCACCCCCAGCACCGCGGCCGAGCCGACCACCGCACCCCGTAAGCCCCGTGCGCCCCGCAACCCGCGCCACCCGTGCCCCGCACGTCTCACGCATCTCGTACGCACCCTGCGGCCTCCCCTCCGGTCTGCTGTTACCGCGGGTTGTACTCGCAAGTAAGCTCCGGCGGAACACCAGGCACGCCATTGGCCGAAAGACGCGCACCGAAGGAAGACCCCCACGCACGCAGGAGCCAGGAACCCAACGAACAAGGGAGCCGGCCGAAGCCAACTCCCTTGCTACGTAAGCCCTTTACCGGAAATCCACCGGGTCACGCGTCGAGGATCTGCCCCTCCCGCCGAACCACCGGCGGCTCGACGCTCCACGGGAAGTTGATCCAGTCGTCCGTGCGCTTCCAGACGTACTCGCACTTCACCAGCGAGTGCGACTTCTCGTAGATCACCGCGCTGCGCACCTCGGCCACGGTCTCCAGGCAGAAGTCGCGGACCAGCTTCAGCGTCTTGCCCGTGTCGGCCACGTCGTCGGCGATCAGTACCTTCTTCTCCGAGAAGTCGATCGCGTTCGGGACCGGCGCCAGCATGACCGGCATCTCCAGGGTGGTCCCCACGCCGGTGTAGAACTCCACGTTCACCAGGTGGATGTTCTTGCAGTCCAGCGCGTACGCCAGGCCGCCCGCGACGAACACGCCGCCCCGGGCGATCGACAGCACGACGTCCGGCTCGTACCCGTCGTCCGCGATCGTCTGCGCCAGCTCGCGGACCGCCCCACCGAACCGCTCGTACGTCAGGTTCTCCCGCACGTCAC
Source organism: Streptomyces sp. NPDC059649 (assembly GCF_042734445.1). NCBI lineage: Bacteria > Bacillati > Actinomycetota > Actinomycetes > Kitasatosporales > Streptomycetaceae > Streptomyces > Streptomyces sp. NPDC059649. The sequence goes on along the minus strand of NZ_JBHWDV010000082.1, from coordinate 20,895 downwards.
TCACGAATCTCTCTCAGACCTTCTCTGTTTCGACCTACGACCTGGCCTTCGCCCTACGGCCTCGGCTTCGACCCACGCACTCGGCTTCGACCCACGACCCCGGCTTCGCCCCCCGACGCGGGCCCGGCCCACGGTGGCCGGTGCGCCCGGGAGCGCACGCCCGCCGCCGTGGCCGACCTCACACCTTCGTGCGGTGGAAATTCTGGAACGACCGGGACGGCGTCGGACCGCGCTGCCCCTGGTAGCGGGAGCCGTACCGCTCGCTCCCGTACGGGTGCTCGGTCGGCGAGGTCAGCCGGAACATGCACAGCTGCCCGATCTTCATGCCCGGCCACAGCTTGATCGGCAGCGTGGCCACGTTGCTCAGCTCCAGCGTCACGTGCCCGCTGAACCCCGGGTCGATGAACCCGGCGGTGGAATGCGTCAGCAGCCCGAGCCGCCCCAGCGAGCTCTTGCCCTCCAGCCGCGAGGCGATGTCGTCGGGCAGGCTGATGACCTCGTACGTCGAGGCGAGCACGAACTCACCCGGGTGCAGGATGAACGCCTCGTCCCCCTCCGGAACCACCTCACGGGTCAGGTCGGGCTGCTCGACGGCGGGGTCGATGTGCGGGTAGCGGTGGTTCTCGAACACCCGGAAGAAGCGATCGAGACGCACGTCAATACTGGACGGCTGCACCATCGACTCGTCATAGGGATCGATGCGCACCCGGCCGGCATCGATCTCGGCCCGGATGTCCTTGTCTGAGAGAAGCACGCAGACGAGGATACGCGCCCGCACCACCCCCACCGCACGACGAGGGCCCGGCCCCACCAGGGACCGGGCCCACCACCCTCAGTCGCTCCTCACACGATCTTCAGTCGCTCCTCAGCCGATCCTCGATCGCTTCTCGGTCGCTTCTCAGTTGATCTTCGGTCGCTTCTCAGCGGCCCCTCGGACGATCAAGCCACTCGCGCCCGACGACCCGACGTGCTCATGACCGCGACCCCCCGCGACCACCCTCGGCGTTGATCACGACCGCGCTCTCCGCGAGGATCGCCATCACGCCACCACTACCGGTTGATCACTACCGCTTCGCGTGCTCGACGGGCACCGCATGCCGCAGCCGCGCACAGCGCGGGCAGCGCAACAGCCGTCCGGGACCGAGCCGGTCGGTGGTCTGCATCGGGAACGAAGCGGTGCTGAACACGTGGCCCTCGGCACAACGTACGACGGTGCGCTCCATCAAGTCCCTCTCCCAACTGCGTGGACAACAAAAGCCACATTAGGGGATGAACTGGGCGCCACCACACGCGGCACTCCGAGCCCCCACCGTACGCCCCAACTCCCGCCGCGCACACCCGCATCCCACCCGGCGGCACCCCCGGCCGCACTCCCGGACACACCCGCGGCCGCACTCCCGGGCATCTCCCCGGGCTCCCCCCTGGGCCAGCGCTCTCCCCACCCCCACCCGGACATGCCAAATGCACCGCGGGGCGGCGATGGGGTAGAGTGTGCGACGATGTTCCGCTCTCGGACGAGGCGGAATCACGCGGGTGTAGTTTAATGGTAGAACATGAGCTTCCCAAGCTCAGAGCGCGGGTTCGATTCCCGTCACCCGCTCCATGCAGAAGCCCCAGGTCAGCGGCCTGGGGCTTGGTTTTTGTCCAGACCATTTTTGGGGTGCGTGCCATTCGCGTGCCACAAGAGACCGATTCGTGCCACAAGAGGCCGATCAACGCACCGAGTTGGCAGCCGCAAGCACTCCCTCGAAGCTGCAGGGTGGCCCCGCCCCGTGCGAATCCGCCGCAGGACGCGGGGCCACCCCAGGTGGTTCAGGGGAGGTGCGCTGCTACCCCTGGCGCTTGACGAACGTCATCGGGACCGAGTTGCCGGGTGCCTGGATCAGAACGCGGGCCGGGATGAGGACCATCTTCTGCTTGCGAACGCCGTCGGCGTTGGTGAAGTCGAGCTTGTAGACGATGTACCCGATGTACTTACCGCCGTTGGCGCGCCCCTCGACCCGGCCGTTCACGCCGTCGGGGACCTCGTACTTGTTGGTCTGCTCCACCATGGTCGTCCACTTGTTGGTGGTGGTGGTCGACTCGCTGTAGGTGAAGTTGAGCTCCGTACCGGCGTTCCCGCCGCCCGGGCCACCGGGGGTGTTCAGTTGCGAGGTGACCTTTCCGCCGACGGACCAGCCACTGGTCTGGCTGGTGTCCTGGCCGACGGTGGCCCCGAACTTGTAGTCGAACGACGCCTTGCCCATCACCCCTGACGAGGTCTGTATGAGCGGGTACTTCTGGTCGAGTACGCCGACGAAGCCGCAGGGCATCGGGTCGCCGCCGGGGTTGTGGCTGGGCTGGCCGCACATCGACTTGGCATCCCAGTTGTCCAACCACGGCTCCTTGTCGTCGCTGCTGCTCCGGCGGATGTCGGGATCCTCGGTGGTGACGGACGGACCGCCCTCGGTGGGGACGGCCTGTGCGAGGTCGAATCCGCTGCCCAGCTTGGACGAGACGTCCTTGAGTGCCTGATCGGGCGAGTAGACCTTCTTGACGTCGTCGAGCTTGATCTGCTGCGCGTCCTGACCGTTGACCGGGTAGCCCTTGATGGCTTCGTTCTGGTTCAGGGGCGCGCTCTGTGCGAGGAAGTCGGTGACTTCCTGCTCGGTCTTGAAGTAGGTGTTGCCGTCCTCGGCGTGGGCCGGGGTGGAGGAGCCGACCAGCGAGATGCCGGTGAGGAAGGCGGTGGCGAGGGCGCCCGTCACCAGCGCGCCCTTCCGTGAGCCTCGACGAGCAGGGGCGGTGCGAAGTGTGGACACGCGGATCTCCATTTACTTGTCGGGAACTGCTCGGGCGTCGGCGGCTGGTCGGCCGCGCCGGTATTCAGATGGCTCTGGGGCTGTTCAGGGCGGGCCTGTGGGTGGCGAAGCGGCCGCTGTCGCCGATCCGGTAGCCGCCCCTCCAGGCGGTCCTGGCGTCGAGGGCAGCTCGTCAGCGAGCCGTCCGTCGGCGAGGAAGCCACCCGGTCCGCGTAGGGAGCGGCCACCGGGTCGTGGGTGACCATCACGACCGTCTGTCCCAACTCGCGTACGGATTCCCGTAGGAAGCCGAGGATCTCCGCGCCGGAACGGGAGCCGAGGCTGCCGGTCGGCCCGTCCGCGAAGACGATCTCCGGTCGCGGGCGGCGGCGGCCGAAAGAAGCCGAAGGCCGTCAAACGGAGTTGCGGGCTGCGACATGAGTGCTCCTGTAAGGGGTGCAGGACTCCCGACCATCGTGGCCGCGGAGCACCCCCGTATTCGTCGCTCTCAAGGCGGGTATATGCCGCCTGCCCATTGGCAGACCCACTGCGGACGTGTCCCTCTCACGGACTACCGCTCCTCTCCCCAAAGGCGGAGGCTCTTCAGAATCCTCACAGCAGGGCGGCGCCGTCAGTCCGTGGCGCCGGGCTTCACCGACGTCACGTCGAACTGTCCGCCGCACACCCGCAGCCCGTCGGTACCGGTGGTCACCGTGTTCTTGGAGCCGGGCGGGTAGGCGCGGACCAGCTGCGCCGTGGACCAGCACGGGGTGTCCGAGACGCCGTCGTTGACGGTGTGCAGCACGGCATGCGCGCTCTGTCCGGGCTTCAGGCGGACGGTGCCGCCCGCGGCGCCCGAGCGGGTGACGGGCTTGCCGACGGGCGTGCCCTCCTTGAGCGCCAGGGAGACGCCGGGGAAGCCGCGCAGCGAACAGGTCTGCTTGCCGTTGTTGGTGAAGACCAGCGGTATGTGGATGTTTCCTGCGCCGATGTCCGTGCGGCCCAGGCTCAGCGACAGGTTGTCCGCGGTGCAGCGGTCCGTTGCGGTCATCGTCGAGGTGTGGGCCTGGAACGCGCTCGGCGCGTGGGCCGCCTTGCCGTCGGCGGACTTGGCCCCGGCGCCGGACGAGGACCCGGCGGCTTCGGAGGAACCCCCCTGAGTGGTCACCGCAGTTGCGGGCGCGGAAGCCGACGAGGAGTGGGCCGCGGAGTCCTTCCCGCTCTGGCAGGCGGTGAGCGTGAGCGCCGTGACGGCGATCAGCGATCCGGCGGCGACCCGGCGGCCGCGGCGGAGGGTCTTGGTGGCGAGCGACATGTTTCCGTCTCTCCCTCGTCTGCTGGTGCACGCCCCATCCCGAGAGGGGGCGTGCACGGTCGGTCCGTTGTGCTTCGAGCGTGATCCAAGGCGCTGCCGGACCGCTAATGACGAGCTAATGCACCGCTAATGCCGCGGCCGCATGGGGCCGGGGTCGGGGTCGGGGTCGCTGCATGGTGGCCGTCACACCTCCGCCGCACCGGCGGCTGTCCCTCTGCCTTCCGGTAGAGGGACAGTCCCCCGTAGGTCGCAGGATTCCGGCGCTAGCGGGCCTGACAATCGGTGGTATGTCGTTCAGTGCTCCACCGGCCTCCGCACCGCGTCCGTCTGCCCGGGGCCCCTTCGCGGGTCCGGGAGAACAGGGATGGCAGCTGTGGCGGGCGGTGGGTGAGGCGATCCTCGGCGGGCTGTTGGTGCTGCTCACCTACGTGGTGCTGGACTGGTACCGGGGTGTGCCGTCGATGCTCGGTATGACGCTCGACGGCTGGGTCATGGTGGTGCTGGCGCTCGCCGGGATCGGGCTGGTGCTGGTGCGGCGCCGGTTCCCGGCGGGGAGCGTGCTGGGGCTGTCCGCGCTGATGGGCGTGCTGCCCACCACAGGGTTGCTGACCGCGGTGGCCTCGTACACCGCGGCCCGGCAGACGGAGGCGCGGCGACGGCGTGCCGTGCTGCTGCTCGCGGGGCTTGCGACGGCCATGCTGGTCTGCTTCGCGTCGGCTCCCGTCACCGGGCTCGGCAGCAGGTCGTACGGGCTCGCGCTCGGTGCCGTGCTCGCCGCGACCACGGTCCTGGTACCGGGCTTGGTCGGCACCGCGCGCGGGCAGCAGGACCAGCTGGTGCGGGCACTGCGGGAGCGCACGGCCGCCGCCGAGGAGGCACGGCGGCTGGCCGACAGCGAGTCGCGGTTGCACGAGAGGTCGCGTATCGCGGCGGAGATGCACGACCTGGTCGGGCACCGGCTCAGTCTGATCTCGCTGCATGCGGGCGGCCTGGAGATGGCGCTGCAGGAGCAGGCCCCCGAGCTGCGGGAGGAGGCGTCGCTGGTGCGCTGCGCCACCCGCGACGCGATGCGGGAGCTGCGCGAGGCGCTGGGGGTGCTGGGCCCGCTGGGGCGGGACACCGGCACCGACGCACTGACCGACGCCACCGGCACCCGTTCCGACATCGAGGCACTGGTGGCGGAGTCACGTGGTGTCGGCGTTCCCGTCGAGTTCTCCTGGGAGGGGGACGATCTCGACGCACGGCCGGCCCGGGTGCGGCGGGCCGTGCACCGGGTGGTGCGCGAGTCGTTCACCAACGTGCACCGGTACGCGGCCGGGGCCCATGTGACGGTTGTGGTCACCCACGCCGGGGAGCGGGTGAAGGTCCGGGTGCGCAACGGCGCTCCGCCCGTACCGCCCACCTCCACCACGGGGCTGGGCTCCGGGCGGGGACTGACCGGCCTGCGGGAGCGGGTGGCCCTGCTGGGCGGCACCTTCGAGGCGGGCGCGACGCCGGGCGGCGGATTCAGCGTGACGGCCGACATCCCCGCCGACCCGGCAGACACCGCGGGCCCGGCCCCCGGGGCGCGGGCGGCGGACGCGGCGCCGGACGAGGAAGGGCTGCCGGGCGCGTCCGTCCGGCCCCGGCCCGGCCGACGGCGCCGGAGCCTTCAGCAGGGCCTGACGAGGGCGGCCACCGGGCTGCTCGGCCTGGTGGGCGTGGGGGCGATGATGCTGTTCGGGGTGATCCTGATGGACAAGGCGAAGCCGCACCCCGAATACCAACCCTTCGAGCCCCGGGTGGGGATGACCCGGGGCCAGCTGGAGAGCAAGGGGATCTCCGACTACGACGTGGTGCGGGCAGCCGCCGCCGGCCGGGAACCGCGGCGCCCTCGGTCCGCCGAGGACTGCATGTACCCGTGGGTCGACGGTCAGGCCAAGGGCGGGCGGCTGCAGATGGTCCGCTACTGCTTCCGCTCCGACATCCTGATCACGATCGACCACTTCACCGTGCCCGTGGTCACCGAACCGTAACCGCCCCATGGGAGCAGGACACTTGACTGACCAGGCCCACTCCACCGCCTCCGCGGCCGACTCCGCGATCCGGGTGCTGCTCGCCGACGACGAGCAGATGATCCGGCACGGCGTCCGGCTGATCCTCAAGCACGCCGACGGCATCGACGTGGTCGGCGAGGCCGCCAACGGCGCCGAGGCCGTCCGGCTCGCCGCCGAGCAGCGGCCCGACGTCGTGCTGCTCGACATCCGGATGCCGGTGCTCGACGGACTCGCCGCCATCGAGCGGCTGCGGGTGCTCGACCCCGCCCCGCAGGTCGTCATGCTCACCACCTTCGGCGACGAGGAGAACGTCCTGCGGGCCCTGGGGGCCGGCGCCACCGGCTTCCTGCTCAAGGACGAGGGCCCGCAGGAGCTGATCAGCGCGGTACGGGCGGCGGCCGCCGGGGACGCGGTCCTCTCGCCCGGAGTCACCGGGACCGTCATCCAGCGGATGCTGCGCGGCGGCGCAGCAGGTGTCCGGGCCGCCGCGCCGGACCAGCGGCTGGCGCGCCTGACGGCCCGCGAGCGCGAGGTGCTGGCCATGCTGGGCGAGGGGTTGTCCAACCTCGACATCGGCAAGCGGCTCGGCATCGGCGTGGGCACGGTCAAGACGCATGTCCGGTCGATCCTGGACAAGACGGGGTCGGACAGCCGGGTCCAGGCGGCGCTGCTCGCCCACCAGGCGGGCCTGACGGGCTGAGCACGGGGCGCCTCGGGTGCGGGGGCTTCGGTCAGCGCGGGGTCTTCCTTTGGGCAGAGGCACCGTCTTCCGCGAGGCATACGCCCGCCCGGCGGCTCTGCCCTTCGGCAGGCCGCTGATCCAGGACCTGAAGGCGACGGATCCGGCCCTCTGCGCAACCACGATGGAGGTACGTCGAACCCCCTTCCAGGAGTCCCCATGCCGCACCCGCCCCTGCCGTACGCAGCCACCGCCACATCCCCAACTCACCCGACCTCAGCTCCTGTTGGGGCCGCCGCATGCGCCACCGGACTGAGCAAGGTCTACGGCGAGGGCGAGACCCGTGTCGTCGCGCTCGACTCGGTCTCCGTGGAGTTCGGGCGCGGGCGGTTCACCGCGATCATGGGGCCGTCCGGCTCGGGCAAGTCGACCCTGATGCACTGCATGGCGGGGCTCGACTCCATCTCCGGGGGCTCCGCCCGGATCGGAGAGACCGAGCTCGCCCGCCTGGGCGACCGGCAGCTCACCAGGCTCCGCAGGGACAAGATCGGCTTCATCTTCCAGGCGTTCAACCTGCTGCCCACGCTGACCGCCCTCGAGAACATCACGCTGCCGATGGACATCGCCGGCCGCAAGCCCGACCAGCAGTGGCTGGATCTCGTCGTAGGGACCGTCGGCCTGGCCGGACGGCTCCAGCACCGTCCCTCACAGCTCTCCGGCGGACAGCAGCAGCGGGTCGCCGTGGCCCGCGCGCTGGCGAGCCGGCCGGAGATCATCTTCGCGGACGAGCCGACCGGCAACCTCGACTCCCGGGCCGGCGCCGAAGTCCTGTGCTTCCTGCGGGAATCCGTACGGGAGCTGGGGCAGACCGTCGTGATGGTCACCCACGATCCGGTGGCCGCGTCCTATGCGGACCGCGTGATCTTCCTCGCCGACGGACACATCACGGACGAACTTGCCGCCCCCACCGCCGAAGACGTCCTCGACCGGATGCGGCACTTCGACACCAAGGGCCGGACGAGCTGACGCCCGCCCCTCGCGCCGCACACCTCACCCCCCTCACCCGCCATACCTCGCGTCTACGCACTTCCACCGCGTAGCTCCCGCCGCATACCTCCAGGACCACCGCCATGCTGCGTACCGCCCTGCGCAACGTCCTTGCGCACAAAGCCCGATTGATCATGACCGCGCTCGCGGTCCTCCTCGGCGTCGCCTTCGTCTCGGGCACCCTCGTCTTCGGTGACACCACCGCGAGCGCCTTCCGCAACGCCTCCGCCCAGAGCCTCAAGGACGTCGCCGTCTCCGTCCGGGCGGATGCGTCCCCCGGCGCCGGTACGGAGGCGCCGCCCGGCGCCGGTACGGCCGACGGCCAGGACGGCGGGCGCACCGCCGCCCTCGACAGCGCGCTGGCACACAGGATCCGCACGCTGCCCGGCGTCGACTCGGTGCGCCCCACCGTCAACGGCCAGGCCACGCTGGCCGGCAAGGACGGCCGCCCGGTCAACGCCGACAGCAGCTGGCAGAACCTGGCCACCAACTACCTGCCCGGCAAGGACGGCAAGGACAGCCACTATCCGCTGAAGGAAGGCCGGGGCCCCTCCGGTGACGGCGAGCTGGCGCTGGATGCGAAGACGGCGCAGAAGGCCGGCTACCGGATCGGCGACACCGTGCGCTTCGCCACCGAAGGACCTGCCCTGACCAAGAAGCTGGTCGGCACCGTCGCCACCGACGACCCGCGCATCACCGCCGGCGGCACCCTGACGCTGTTCGACACCGCCACCGCGCAGCAGCTGTTCCACAAGCCCGGCCGATTCGACGAGATCGTCGTCGCGGCCAAGCCCGGCACCGACGACCGCGAGCTGACCGCCCAGGTACAGGCCCTGCTCCCCGCCGAGGGTGCCCAGGCCATCAGCGGCCCCGACCTGGCCGCCCAGCAGTCCCGGCAGATCGCCGACACCACCACGCGCATGACCAAGACGCTGCTGGCCTTCGCGGGGGTCGCGCTGTTCGTCGGCGTGTTCCTCATCGTCAACACCTTCACCATGCTGATCGCCCAGCGCAGCCGGGAGATCGCGCTGCTGCGGGCGGTGGGCGCCTCGCGCCGCCAGGTCGTACGCTCCGTCCTCATCGAGGCCGCGCTCGTCGGACTCGGCGCCTCCGCCGCCGGATTCGTCCTCGGCCTCGGCATCGCCACCGCCCTGCGCCCGCTGCTCGGCACCGGCGGCGCCGACCTGCCCGACGGCCCCCTGGTCATCTCGCCCGCGGCCGTGCTGTCGTCGCTGGCGGTCGGCGTCGTCGTGACCGTCCTGGCCGCCTGGCTGCCCTCCCGCAAGGCCGCCAGGATCGCGCCCGTGGCGGTGCTCAGCAGCGCCGGGCTGGCGCCGCCCGCCCGCTCCCTGAGGGTCCGCAACGTTCTCGGGGCGCTCCTGACCGGGCTCGGTGTACTGGTCATGCTCTACGTCTCCACGCTGAGGACCAGCGCCGAGTCGAACCTGATGATCGCGATGCTCGGCGCCGCCCTGACCCTCGGCGGCATGATCGTGCTGGCCCCGCTGCTCTCCCGGCCGCTGATCACCCTGGCGGGCAAGGTCACCACCCGCTTCTTCGGCGTCCGCGGCAGGCTCGCCAAGGAGAACGCCCTGCGCAACCCGCGGCGTACCGCCGCCACCGCGTCGGCCCTGATGATCGGCCTCGCTCTGATCACCGGTCTCACCGTCGGGGGGCACTCCGCCCAGCGGGCCCTCGACGAGGAGGCGACCCAGGGGCTGGCCGCCGACTACAAGGTCTCCAACAGCTCCGCCCGAGGTCTCGACACGAGCACCGCCGACAAGATCGCCAAGCTGCCGGGCGTCGCCGCGGCCGCCCCCGTCGCCGTCACGAACCTCGATACCCAGGGCTCGTTCGGCTCCATGACGGGCACGGACCCGAAGGCGTTCGGCAAGGCGGTGGAGCTGGACTTCCAGGCCGGCTCGCTGCGCGACATCGGCCCCGGCAGGATCGCGGTCTCCGACGAGTTCGCACAGCAGGCCCTACTGCACGTCGGCGACACGATCGACGCCGACATGGACTCCGGCGGGAGCGGAACGAGCAAGCCGGACAAGAAGAAGCTGAAGGTCGTCGGCGTCTACGCCAAGACCCGTGCCGTGTACGACGCGCTGGGCACCGTGTCCGACACCCTGCCGCCCACCGGCACCAGCGCCGGCAAGCTCGACAACGTCCTGGTCAAGGCCGAGCCCGGCAAGGGCGCAGGGCTGGACCAGAAGATCCGCGAGGCCCTGGGCAACAGCCCACTGCTGAAGGTCCAGACCCAAGAACAGATCATCCAGGCCGACAGCGGCTCCCTCACCATCGTCCTCAACATGATGTACGGACTGCTCGCCATGGCCGTCGTCATCGCCGTCCTCGGCGTCGTCAACACCCTGGCCATGTCGGTCTTCGAGCGCACCCGGGAGATCGGGATGCTGCGCGCCATCGGACTCGACCGCGCGGGCATCAAGCAGATGGTCCGGCTCGAATCCGTGGTCATCTCCCTCTTCGGCGCGCTCCTCGGCATCGGCACGGGCACCTTCCTCGCCTGGGCGACAGGCAGCCTGATGACGACGTCGATGCCGATGTACGAAACGGCCCTGCCGTGGGCCGAGTTCGGGCTCTTCCTGGCACTGGCGCTGCTGATCGGAGTGCTCGCGGCCATCTGGCCGGCCCGCAGGGCCGCACGGCTGAACATGCTCCGAGCCGTCCAGGCGCACTAGGACCCGAGAGCGCCATGGCTTACCCGCACATGCCTGCACATGCCCGCACGGCAGATACGAAACCGACTGGGACAACATGAACGCGACGTACCTGCTACCGATCGGAACCGCCGCGCTGCTCTTCCCCGCGCTGGCCTTCGTGACGTTCGTGCCGACGGCGATCGTCCTCTACCGGCGGCACGGCGTCATGACCCGCTGGCGGGCGCTGTCGCTCTACGGCACCGCCTACTACGCGCTCACCGCCTTCTACATGACGATCGTGCCCCTGCCGAAACCCTCGGTGAACGTCTGCAAGGCCTACCCGACCTTCGCCCACCCCCAGCTCACACCGGGCGTCGCCGTCACCGACATCTGGAAGGAGGCACACCACCAGGCCACCCTCAACGCACTGATAGTGCACAACCCCGCCTTCTGGCAGACCCTCTTCAACCTGATCCTGCTGCTGCCCCTCGGGGCCTTCGTACGGATGCACTTCCGGCGCGGCCTCACCGCCGCCACGGCAGCCGGATTCACCGCCTCACTCTTCTTCGAACTGACCCAGTACACCGGGCTCTGGGGCCTCTACGCATGCCCCTACCGCCTCTTCGCCGTCGACGACCTCATCGTCAACACAGCGGGCGCCACCCTCGGCTGGGTCATCGCCGGACCGCTCGCCCGCGCACTGCCCGATCTGGACACCCTCGACGACCGCGCTCTCGCCTCCGGCAAGATCCCCTTCGGCCGCCGCCTCGTCGCCCTCATCGTGGACGCGACCGGCGTCACCGTGCTGGGCTGCCTGATGGTGGGCATCGCCTATTCCGAACTCCGCGAGCAGGCGGTGCTCTGCGCCGCGCCGTTCGCCTTCGCGCTGTGGTTCGTCGTCATCCCATGGCTGACGGGCGCCACGCCAGGCAAACACGTGCTGCTGCTGCGCCTGGTCACCCAGGACGGCGCACGACCGACCCCCGCCAGGCTCGCACTGCGCGCCCTGCTGCTGAGCCCTCCCCTCGTGCTCGCATGTCTCGCCACGGGTATGGTCCTCGCCATCGCCGCCGACCCCTCCGTACTGATCGACATCACCAACGATGCCATTGGCCGGAGCCTCTCGGCAGACCCGGCGTCAGTGTTCGTCCTGCTGCTGCCCCCAGCCGCCTGCCTGACCCTGATCGCCGCATACGTGAAATCCGTCCGCCGCCACCCCCAGAGCCTGGGCCCGCACGAAACCCGCTCCGGCATCCGCAACCAGGCCCGCCCCCACACCCGAGCACGCCCTCCTGCCGCCCCGTCCAGCCCGCCCAACCCAGCCGACCTGCACGTTTCATGGCCGATGGCCGCGCCCGGTGGCCCCCCGACGACCTGGTGGGAAGCGCATGACGAGGAAGAAATCGCCAGATCAGCCGCCGTCCCGCCCGTGAGGGGCAGGTGAGCAGACGTTTTCGGCGCACTGTGGATGCCGTGACGACGCCCGCAGCCGTGCGGAGCATGCCCCAGCGGCAGCTCCGCACGGTCCGGATTCCACCCTCCTCTGCTCGGCACTGACACCTTGCCGAGCCGACATGCCGCTTCCGTGCCGGACGGGGCGGTGAACAGCGGTCAACAAGGGGCAGGGATGCAACCGGGACCAGCTCCCCCCCCCCAGCGACGGCATCTCCGCAGGTCAGACAGACCCCAGGCGCCCAAAAGCCCCCTGATTCCCAAGCTCAGGGCGCGGGTTCGATTCCCGTCACCCGCTCCATGCAGAAGCCCCAGGTCAGCGGCCTGGGGCTGGTTTGTTGTGGAGACTTCTTCGGGGCGGGCGTGACCTCCGCGTGGCCCGTCTCTCCCAAGAGCCCACGGCGAGCGGGTGGTTGACGAGCCGTTCACGTCACGTCATGTATGACGGGTGGCGGGGCTCTCCGGTGCTGGGAGGCCCTTCTGTGCGCTCCTGTTTGGGAGTGCACAGAAGGGTGGCGGAGCCGTCCCGGGGAGCGACTGGGGGTCAGGGTTCGATGACCGGGGCGCTGTCGCTGGACGGGGACAGGATGGCCGTCGGGGTGACCGCGCCGGCGAAGCTGACCTCATAGCCGCCGTTCAGGAGGATGAGCGTCAGGGTGAGCGTCTCGTTCACCCGGGCGACGCCCTGGGCGTCGGTGTTGGCGATGCCGAGGACGTTGCTGCCGGCCTTGAAGAGGATCGGCTGGTTGGGCACCGGAAGGCCGGTGACCTGGTCGGTCAGCGTGGCCGTCAGGAACGGGAAGTACACGTGCGGCGGGAACAGCTTCGTCAGCGCCGGGGTCGCGGTCAGCGAGGTGGCGTGGACGGGGACGAAGTAGGTGAAGCCGCCCACCAGAGTGGTGCTGCCACCAGGGGTGGTGACGGTGACGTCCGCGGGACCGGCCGCGCCGGGCGGAGTGGTCGCGGTGAGCTGCGTACCGGTGGAGTTGACCGTCACGCCGGTCGCGGGGTTGCCGCCGATGTCGACGCTCGCCCCGGTCAGGTTGGTGCCGGTGATCGTCACCACCGTGCCGCCCGTGATGGGCCCCGAGTTGGGGGTGATGCTGCTGATCGTCGGGTCGAACTGGATGACGCTGACGCTGGCCCCGGCGATGTTGGTGACGTAGACCTTGTTGTTGGGCGCGACCACCAGGGCGATCGGCTGGCTGCCGACGGCGATCGGGGCGCCGATGGTGGTGTTGGTGGTGGTGTCGATCACCGACACGTTGTTCGAGCCGCGGTTGGCCGTGTAGGCGTTGCCGTCGGGGCCGACCGTGATGCCCCACGGGTTGGTGCCGACGGGGATGCTGGTGATGATCGTGTCCGTGGTGGTGTCGATCACGGACACGTTGTTCGAGCCGATGTTGGCGACGTACGCGTTGCCGTTGGGGCCGATCGCCACGAAGTTCGGCTGGGTGAAACCGAGGATCGTGGTGATGACCGTGGCGGTGGCGGTGTTGATCACCGTCACGCTGTTCCCGTTCCGGTTGGCGACGTAGGCCTTGCCGTTGGGGGCGACCGCGATCCCGACCGGGCCGCTGCCGGTGGGGATCGCGGCGCCGACGGTGGTGTTGGTGGTGGTGTTGATCTCCTGCACGCTGTTCGCCCCGAAGCGGCTGACGTAGACGTTGCCGCTGGGAATGACAGTCGCCGCGGCGGGCCCGCCGCTGAGGGGGATCGTGGTGAGGACGGTGCTGGTGGCGGTGTCGATCACCGTCACGTTGTTCGAGATGTTGTTGGGGACGTAGGCGTTGCCGTTGGGAGCGACGGTCAGCCAGGCCGGTGTGGTGCCGGTGGGGATCGGTGCGCCGATGACGGTGTCCGTGGCGGTGTCGATCGTGAACACGTTGTTCGACCCGGAGTTGGCGACGTAGAGGTCGCCGTTGGGGAGGAACGCCAGCCCGACCGGGTTGCTGCCGACGGGGATGGACGTGACCGCCAGGAAGGTGCGCACCGGCACCGCCGTCCGGTTCACCGCCCCCGCCTCGGCGGCCGGCTGCGCCTGGCCGGGGAGGAGAGCCGTGCACAGGAGTTCCGGGCACGGCGCCTGAACGTGGGTATTCATGTGGACCCCTTTGGACGGGGGCCGCCCGGGGCCCGGCACACCCCTGCGCGGGGAAGGGCACAGGACCGGTGATCCCTGTCCGGGGCACCACACACCACAGCCGCGGCCACAGGCCGCAGAGCACCACAACACGGCGGGCTGCGCACCCCCGAGAAGGGATGGGCAGCCCGTTTGGTTCGGTAGCGGCTTCATCCCCACCTCGCGCGAGCGCGAAACATCCCCGCCCACGGCCCCCGTCCGCGGCCCCCCAACGGCCCCCGTCCGCCGCCGGTCCCCGCCCTCACAGCCTGGCCCGCCCCCGGGCCCATCGAACGCACCATGTCCTGGCTCGCCGGCCGGGCCTCCGTGTCGTCCGGACCGGGCCAGGCGTTTCGCGCCCGCTACGTGCCCGATCGATCCTGATCCGGTGCGGCCTCCGGTTTCTGTCGCGCAGCCCGCCCCGTTCCCTGCTCACACCCGCGTTTGCCGGACGTTAGCGGCACGGCAGCACGGCGATAGCGGCCGCGAGCAGAGTGGGTGACGTACCGAGGAAACCGCGACACCGACCGCCCGGGGGACCCGAGATGAGCACCCACACCACTGTCCGCACCGCCCGCCGCCGCACCCTGCGCGTGGCCGCCGCGGCCCTGACCGCGGCCGCGGCGCTTTCCCTGACCGCCTGCTCCGGCTCGGACGCCGCTGCCTCCAAGCCCGCGGGCAGGACGGAGGCGGGCGGGTCCACCGATTCCGGCGGTGCGGGCTCCTCCGGGGCCGGTGGTGCGGGCTCCTCGGCCGGAGCGCAGGGCTCCGACGCCAAGGCGGACTCCGGTGCCAAGGCGGGCCCCAAGACGGACGCTGCGGCCAAGCGGTCCGGCAGCGCGCACGCCACCGGCGGTGGTGGGGCGGGCTCGGGTGTCGAGCGCTGCCACACCTCCGGCCTGAAGGCGGCGTTCGCCACGGGCGGCGACGCGATCCCGGACCCGAACGCGGGCGGGGCGACGACCACCAGCGTCGTCCTGACCAACAAGGGCAGCCGCACCTGCAGGATCGGCGGTTTCCCGGGCGTGGACCTCAAGTCCGAGAACGGCGGCGAGCGCTGGTCGCTGGTCCGCTCGTCGGCCAAGCACGGCTCGATCACCCTGGGGCCCGGGGACAGCACCGACTTCACGATCAACATCGCCCTGACCAAGGAGGACAAGGGCTTCTACCAGCCCGCCTTCGCCGACGTCACCCCGCCCAACGAGACCAAGGCGATCACCATCAAGTGGCCCTGGGGCACGCTCGTCGACCAGCGCGGCGCCACCCACCCGGCCACCTTCGTCAACCCCATCGGCTGACGAACCCGGCACTGCCCCGGGACGCGAGCCGACAACTCCCCTTGTTCCACTGCTCCGGACGAGGAGTTGCCGCATCACCGGGCGCACGGGCGCACATCACGGGCGCCCGGGTCCGCCGTCTCACCGGCCTGTCGCGATGTGGATGCACTGCTACGGGCAGGGCGACCACGCCGATCCCCTCGGTCGCCAGGGGCCGGGCCCTCGTCGAGGGCGGCCGGAGCGGCGCTGACTATGCTGACCGCTGCACGGTGGGTGCGAGACGGTTGCGCCACTCCGGTTGCTCTGGGAGAGGTGTCGGTGTGGCCAAGCCTGTACGTGCGGCTGTCGGGAAGGTGTGGATCAAGTGCACCTTCTGTCAGGGCGATCTGTTCCGGGACCGTGAGGTGAAGCTCAACAGCTCCGGCATGGAGATCATGGGCTTCGGCTGGGCGAACGAGTCGGCGACCGGGCTGATCTGCTGGAACTGCGGCTATGTGCACCTGTTCGTGAACCGGGATCTCGAACTGTACAAAGTGAAGAAGGACAAGGGGTGACGTAGGCCCCCTCGCGGCTGCTCGGCGAGCGGCGAGCGCGGATGCTCGGCGAGCGCAGGTGCTCCATGGGAGCTGTCCGGTGGGTCAACGGTGTCGATTCCCGTCACCCGCTCCCCGCGTCCCGTCACCCACTCCCCGCGTGATTCCGTAGGTCAACGGCCTGGGCTGCGTGCGGCCGTTCATGCGGTGGGCCAGGTGCCGAGTGCGTGGGCCAGTCGGTCGCTCTGCTCTCGGGGGATGCCCTGGGCGAGGTGCGTGCCGCAGCGCGGGCTGGTGGGCCCGTCGCAGTGGAGGATTCCGCGGAACGGCTCCTGGCCGCCGGAGAGCGGGGAGGCTGCGGGGAGGGTCCATTTCGCCGGCTCCCACAAGGGGTGGTCCGCGAGGAGCGCTTCCGCGAGGCCCGGAGCCAGCGTCGCGGGGATCCCCGCCTTCGCCAACGCGTCGCCGAGTACGGCCGCCGCGTTCTCGGGCATGTCCTGGTCGCCGAGCGTGGGCAGCAACAGGAGCAGGCGGGCGTGTTCGGCGTGGACTCCCGGGGCGCTGCGGTCGGGCGTACGGGCGAGGTGCGTGAGCTCTCTCCAGGAGAGTCCCGGACCCGTCTGGTGGCCGCCGAGGGTGGCCAGTTGGCCGTGCCGTCCCCACGCGGGGTGGGTGATGAAGTACTCCGTGCCCGGGTCATCGGGCAGGTTGTAGCCGAGGACCACCGCGGTGTGGCCGCCCGCGAACGGGATCCGGAAGACCGGCCACCGATCCTCGTCGACCAGTGCCTCGTAAGCCGCGTCCGCATCGGCTCCGTCGACTCCGAACCATTCCGGAACGGGGTCGTATTCCGCTGTCGCGCTCAGCCACATCAGATAGGCCGCCCAGAACCCCGGCAGTGCCAGCAGTTCCTCACCCGCGACAAGAGGGGCGTTCTCGAATCCTGGTATCAGCACCGGTACAGGATCTCAGTCGGCTACGACAGCCGTCCCAACTGCTCGGCCTGGTCGGCTCCGTTGATTCTTCCGGGCGTCGTCGGCGAGACCCGAAGGCCCCGGTCGGTGACCGGGGCCTCCGGGGTGGGGGGGTTGGGGGTGGGGGGTGTGCGGAGTGTTTTGGTGGGCGTGGGGGTCAGCGCTTGATGAGTTTGCCTACCGCGTTGGCCTCCCATGTCTGGTCGGTCAGGACCTTCCAGGACAGGTTGATGAATCCGTGGTCGCCCCAGCCGGCGCCCCAGGAGTTCTCCACCCGGACTCCCTTGCTGTTGTAGCCGATGACGGCCATCGCGTGCCCGCCGGCCATGGGGTCACCGGCCGTCGGGGAGTAGGTGTAGGAAGCGGCCGTTCGGGGCGTGACGGCGAAGAAGCTGTTGTGTACCGGCATCGCGACGGTGACCGGCAGCCCCTTGGCGAGGGCCGCCTTCACCTCGGCCTTCAGGCGGCTTCCGGTGTGCAGCGGGGTGTACCCGGACAGCTTCCACTTCGCCGCGTTGCGGGTCTCGCCGGCCGTGGGCTGGCTGGTGTAGTCGAAGTCCCCCTGCCAGTAGTGGGACTTGGCGTCGACGCCCTGCTTCATCGCGATCCGGAAGTGATCGGCCAAGGAGGTGCCCCGCGGCTGCCCCTTGACGACCTGGGCGTAGGTGAACATGGGTGCCTGGGGTCCGCCGGAGATCTTCTGCTCGCGCTCCAGGACGCCGTACGCCGTGTAGTCGACGGCCCATGCGGCGCAGGAGCCGACCTGGCCCTGGTTGCCGGGAGCGGGCGCGTACTTGCTCAGGTCGACGCTTTCGGGAAGGGCCGGCTGGCTCGTCGAAGGCGTCGCTCCGGCCACGGCCCCGGGCGCGAGCGCCGCCAGCCTGGGCTTGAGGGTCTTGCCGAGTACGGCCGCCCGCCACTTCTCCCGGGACGGCACCGCGCCGGTGGCGAAGCGTTTCGGCTTTCCGGACGCCGTGGGGGGTATCTGGGACGCCTTGGGGGTGGCGGGATGGTGGTCGGCGGTGGTCCGGGGGCCGGTCGTCCCGGTGCCGGTCGTCCCGGTGGCCGCCGAGGACACGCCGATGGTGACGGCGCCGAGCACGCCTGCCGAGGCAAGCGCGATCGCCGTACGCGACCTGCCGCTCATCGCCTTCCACCGGTGCGAACCGTGGCTCATCGATGTCCTCATTCCTTGGGGGGAGAGTGTGTTGCGCGCTGTCAGGGACCTGACATGTAGGGGAGATCGCTCGGGTGGGGGCGGATAACAGGAAAGTGGCGCGTGGGGCACCCGGCCGCCCCGCCCCGTCCCGCCCTGGCAGTTGGCGGAGTCAGTCGGAGAAGTCCTGGGTGAGCCAGACGGTGCCGTCGGCGTCGCGGTGGATGCCTATGCCGACGTGGTGGAACGCCGTGCTGAGGATGTTCTGCCGGTGGCCGTCGTTGGGCGGCTTCTCGTCCAGCATGGACTGCGTGAGGCCCACGGCGGCGTCGGCGATCTGCTGAGGGTCCGGCCCCGCGGAGGCCCGGCCGATGTTTTCTCCGGCCGCTCCCCAGTGCACGCCCTGGGCGGTCTCCCGGTCTCCCAGCGCCGCTTCACCGGGGCACTGGTGGGACAGGCCACAGCCGTCGTCCATCACGGTGTTGTGGGCCTGTGCGCTGCGGGTGAGGCCTGAGGTGAGGGTGTAGGGCGGCAGACCGTGGTCGGCCCGCGCCTTGTTGATCAGGGCGAGGACCTGCTGGGCGGGGTCGACCGTGCGGCTCGCCCGCGGCGTCGGGGTCGGCGTCCGGGTCGGGGTCGGCGAGGCGGTCAGCGGCGGGCGGGCGGGCCGTTCGTCCCGGCTCGCCGCGGTGGACGCCCGGCGGCTCGGCGCGGCCTTGGGACGTGCGGGGGGCGTGCTGGCGGAACGGTGGGCCGAGGGTTCCGGGCCGGGCGAGCTCGCGGAGGCCGTCGCGGGCACGCTCCGGGGCGCGGCTGCCGTGTTCGTGGTGTCGTGGCTGCCACCGGAGGGGACGAGAACGAGGGACAAGGCGGCCGCGGCGGCGGTGGCGGTCACCGCGGCGCCTCCGGCGGCCGCGCCCGCGCCCCGGGGGCGGGCCTGCAGGATCCGGCGGACGCCCCCGCGCGGCTTGTGCGCACGATGCGCGCCCCGCCGTACCGCCGCCCTGACCACCTGCTCGCCGCCGTTGCCGGACATGCCCTGCGGGGAGGCGACGCCCTGCGGGGAAGCCATGCTTTGTGGGGAAGCGACGCCGTGCGGGGAGGCCATGCCCTGCTGCGAGGTGATGCCCGGCTGCGCGGTGATGCCTGACTGCGAGGTGATGCCTTGCTGGGCGGTGATGGCTTGCTGGTGGGCGACGGAGGCGATGGTGACGACGGACGCGCCGTGCGTGCCGGACACCAGCCAGATCAGGCCGGCCGCCGGCGGCACCAGGCCGAGGCCGACGAGCAGTCCTTCCGCCGGCACCAGGCCGATCCAGTACCCCGAACACGCCGCGCAGCCCCGCGCGTGCCGGGCTATTCGCTTACGCCACAGTGCGGAGGGGACGCCGTCCCAGTGGGCCACCATGGCCAGCAGTTCCTCGCAGCGCGGCTCCGCCGACAGCGCGCGCACGACGACCCTGGCCGTCTCCAACTGGATCTTCATCCGCTGCACCCGCACCGCCGTGTGCTGCGGCGACAGCTCCATGGCGATGGCCACCTCTTCACGGGTGAGCTCGCCCGCGGCCTCCAGCCACCACAGCGACAGCAGTGCGCGGTCGTTCTCGTCCAGCCACCGGGTCGCCTCGGCGACCTCCCTGCGCTGACCGGCGAGGCCCAGGCGGAAGATGGTCAGATCGACGAAGTCGGTGGCGGGATCGGCGAGTTCGGCGACATCGTCGACCCTGGTATCGGCCGGTGAAGCCTGCCGGCGGTGCCAGTGCCGGCGTATCTCGTTCATCGTCACGGCCACCAGCCAGGAGCGGAACCGGTCGGGATCGCGCAGCCCGTCGAGCCCCTGCAGCATGCGGAGCATGGCCTCCTGCACCACGTCGTCGACATCGGCATGGCCGCGAAGGGCGCGGCCCACGATGTTGTAGACCAGCGGCAGAAAGCCGGTCACCAGCTCGTCCTGCGCCTGCTGATCCCCAGCACGCGCGGCCACCACAGTCGCTGCTCCAGGATGTGGGTTCACGTTCCGGCTTCCTTCCTCGCTGTGCAATCGGTCGTCCATGCCTGGGGATCCTCCCGCCCTGGCCGGATAACAGAAAGCCGCGGCTCATTTCCTGAGGGCGGACCGCGGCCGGTGGACGGGCCGGCCGGCTCCTCGGCCTCGGCCGTCCACAGGTGTGGACGAGGAGCCGGTCGACATGCGGCAGCGGTTGTTAGTGGGGCGTTACCGGTGCGCTAGTGATCGCCGCGAGAGTCGTACGCGTCCAAAGGTCGTGGGGTGAGGGGCAGTGCGGAACGCCGGGCTCCCGGCTCTCGGGAGCGCAGCGGAACCTGCGTAACCGCCTCCTCCTCTCTTTGGGTTGTGCGCTTCTCCGGGCGCCCACACCCCACTTACCAGAACGTCGAACCACAGCCGATGGGATCGTCATGCGTGAATTCAGCCGCCGCCGGATATTCGGACTCGGAGCGGGCGCGGCCGCGGCGCTGTCCGTCGCCGGCTGCTCCACCTTCGGATCGTCGGCCTCCGACAAGGTCGGGACCAAGGCCCGGGCAACCGAGCCCGGAATGGGGGCGCAGGCGAAGCCGATAGGCGACGGCTCGACCGCGTACACCGGAAAGCAGCCGAAGCAGCCGCCCAGGCCGGAGCGGCTGGAGCCGGGGCAGAAGCCGCCGCAGTTCGTCGTCTTCTCCTGGGACGGAGCAGGCGAGGTCGGCAACGGGCTCTTCCCCCGGTTCCGCAAACTCGCCCGGGATCACAATGCCTCGATGACGTTCTTCCTTTCCGGGCTGTATCTGTTGCCCGAGTCGAAGAAGCGCCTGTACCGGCCGCCGAACAATCCGGTCGGGGCCTCCGCCATCGGCTATCTCGC
>NZ_JBHWDV010000081.1:14684-25326 GCF_042734445.1 Streptomyces sp. NPDC059649 | reverse complement strand
ACCCACCAACGGGAGGGGACAGACCGGAGGACGAAGTCTGTAGGGCTGTCACCGCACCCAAAAACACCACGCCCGCCGCCAGGCGCAACGGCGAGCAACCCCGATGGCGGGACGGCCGACAACGTACGCGGCGCCGCAAAGCACGCAACGGCGAGAAGCCCCGCGGCGGGAAAGACGGGTACGTGCGGGGCGCCGCCAAGCGCAGCGGTGAGCGAGCCCCGCGGCGCCGCAGGCGGGTACGTGGGAGGTCAGCCAAGCGCAGGTGAAAGGCACTGCGAAAGCTTGGTATGGTTGTGCACGTCGCCGCGGGGAACGCCCCGCGAAGATCACACCTAGTCCGGGTGGCGGAATGGCAGACGCGCTAGCTTGAGGTGCTAGTGCCCTTTATCGGGCGTGGGGGTTCAAGTCCCCCCTCGGACACCACTGAGAACCCCTGGAAACCCCTGGTTGACCAGGGGTTTTTTGCATGTCGGGGGCGTTCGCGGAAGATGTCGGAAATTATCTGAAAAATCTGCTCCAGGCCTGTTCCATCCCCTTTGGTCGGTTGTATCCTGAAGACCGACCTACGGGGCGAGCGAGGGAGTCCGATTGGAGCGGACCTCGCAACGAGGACTTCGGTTCTCGCCGAGGACTGCGAGTGAAGGTCGGGCTGAGAGGCTGAAAGGTCATGCGGACCGGACGGCGACCCCCAAGCACCTGATCCGGACAATGCCGGCGAAGGGAGCCCACCTCGTAGGTCTTTGCTGTGCGCGTAGAGGGGGGCTTGCGCGCAGCGGGGGCTCTCGGGCGCGCGGGTGGGGTCAGGTGGCGCGGATCATGTCGGCGCACTTCTCGCCGATCATCATCGTGGTGATGCACGGGTTCACGGCCGGCAGGAAGGGCATGGCCGAGCCGTCGGCCACCCGCAGACCGGTGACGCCCTTGACCCGTAGCTCCGGGTCGAGCGGGGCGGCCGGGTCGTCGGGGGCGCCCATGCGAACCGTGCAGGCGGGGTGGTACACGGTGTTGTGGGTGGCGCGGACGTAGTCCAGCAGTTCCTCGTCGGACTGCGCGGAGAGGCCCGGTGCGAGTTCCGGGCCGGCCCAGTCGGCCATCGGGGCCTGGGCGACGATCTCGCGGGCCAGCCGCAGGCCGTGCAGCATCACCCGGACGTCGTGCTCGTGGGTGAAGTAGCGCGGATCGACCCTCGGCTTGTCGCGGAAGTCCCGGGTGCGCAGGCGCACCGTGCCCAGCGAGCGGGCGCGGGTGACGTTCGGGGTGAGGCAGAAGGCGTTCTCCGAGGTGGGGTAGCCGCGCCGGTAGGTGTTCAGGTCGAACGGCACGGATCCGTAGTGGAACATCAGGTCCGGGCGGTCCAGGCCCGGCTCGGTGTCCGCGAAGATGCCGATCTCCCACCACTGCGTCGACGAGGTGACCATCGGCTGCTTGGCCTCCCACATGATCACGCCCTCCGGGTGGTCCTGGAGGTTCGCGCCGACACCGGGGGAGTCCAGCAGCACGTCCACGCCGACGTCGCGGAGGTGGTCGGCCGGGCCGATGCCGGAGAGCATCAGCAGCTTCGGGGTGTCGATGGCGCCGCAGGAGACGATGACCTCGCGGCGGGCGCGTACGCCGTGGGTGCGGATCAGGTCCGGGGACAGGTAGTCCACCCCGGTGCACCGGCGGTCCGGGTCGAAGGTCAGCCGTTTGGCCTGGAGTCCGGTGCGGACGTCCAGGTTGCGGCGGGTGCCCATGACGGGGTGCAGGTACGACACCGAAGAGGACGCGCGGGTGCCGTCGGGGCGGCAGTTGATCTGGAACCAGTTGGCGCCGCGGACGACGGTTTGTCCGGTGTTGAACGGCGTGGTGGGGATCCCGTACGCCGCGCACGCCTCCAGCAGGGCCACCCCGCAGGGGTCGCGCGGCGGGACGGTGCGCAAGGTGACCGGGCCGGTGCGGCCGTGGTGGTCGCCGGGCGCGTCATTGCTCTCCAGGCGGCGGAAGAGCGGGAAGGTGTCCCGGGAGTGCCAGCCCGCGCAGCCCAGTACGGCCCACTCGTCGAGGTCCTCGGCCGGCGCCCAGAAGGCGATACAGGAATTGTGCGAGGAGCAGCCGCCCAGCACCTTGGCGCGGGCGTGCCGCATGAAGCTGTTGCCGTTCTCCTGCGGCTCGACCGGATAGTCCCAGTCGTAGCCGGACTCCAGCAGACCCATCCAGCGGTCCAGCCGCAGGATGTTGTCGTCGTCGACGTCGCTCGGGCCGGCCTCCAGCAGGCACACGGTGACCGCGGGGTCCTCGCTGAGCCGGGCCGCCACGACCGCGCCGGCCGTACCGCCACCGACCACGACGTAGTCGAACTCGTCCGCGGGGATCTCTTGGGACATCGGGCCGTCTCCAGTCAGGGGGAGGGGGAGGAGGGGCTGCCCGGGCCACCCGGGCCGCCCGGCAGGGTGTCGTCGGGGAGCTCGGCGGCGTGCATGGCCAGCACACCGGTCTTCTTGCGCTGGACGAACCAGTAGTAGGCGAAGCCGCCGAGCGCGACGACGCCGATGAACAGGAACGCGCCCCAGCGCAGGTACCAGTGCTGCGGGCCGGTCGCGTTGTAGACCGCGGCGCGCGGCCAGGCGAGGTTGACGGACATGCCCAGCCCCCACAGCACCGCGAGGACGTTGACGGGGAGCCCGAACCTGCCCAGGGAGAACTTGCCCTGGAGCGGTGTCCAGTTGCCGCGCAGCCGCTGCACCAGCATCGGCAGGGTCACCGACAGGTACGCCAGATAGATCATGATGATCGCGATGCTGGTGATCACCGAGAAGATCTGCGGCTGGTTGACGTTGAGGAACAGGATGCCGATCGCCACCAGGCCGATGATGATCGCGGGCAGCACCGGTGTCTGGAACCGCGGGCTGACCTTGGCCAGCAGCGAGGCGGCCGGCAGATTGTTGTCCCGGGCCATCGCGAACGCCAGCCGGATGCCCGCGGTGTGCACCGCCAGCTCGCACACCGTGATCGCGATGACCACGCACCACAGCACGATCTGCCCGATCGTCGAGCCGAGGGTGGCCAGCACCACGTACTGGAGGCCGTCCACCGACAGCTCCTTGGCGTGCAGGTCCGGTACGGACAGCAGGGCGAAGAGCAGGATCAGGCCGCCGATCAGGAAGGACGCGATCAGGGCCCGCAGGATCGCGCGCGGGGCGTTGCGGCCCGGGTCCTTGGTCTCCTCGCCGAGCGACGAGGCGGTGTCGAAGCCGTACATGACGTACGCCGAGGCCAGGGACGCGGTCAGGAACGCGCCGAAGTAGCCGAGGGCTTCGCCCTGGCCCAGGCCGAAGGTGTCGGTGACCGCGCTCGGACCGCGGGTGACGTGCGCGGCGAGCAGCAGCACCAGGACGACCGCGGCGATCAGCTCGATCGCCACCCCCGCGGAGTTGATCCGGGCCATCAGCTTCACCCCGAAGGCGTTGACCAGGGTGGTGAAGGCGACCAGCACGGTGCCGAGGAGGACGGCGTTGGCGGCCGCGGACTTCCCGGTGCCGTCGCCGATGAACTGGAACCACGAGGAGATCTGCGGCAGCGTGACCTGATAGGCCAGCGCCACCGCGGACAGCGACACCATCGACGCGGTCAGCATCAGCCAGCCGCCGAGCCAGCCGATGTGCGGACCGCCCAGCTTCTTGGCCCAGTTGTAGATCGAACCGGCCACCGGGTAGCGGGCGGCCAGCTCGCAGAAGCACAGCGCCACCATCAGCTGGCCGGCGAACACCATCGGCCAGGACCACCAGTAGGCCGGGCCGCCGTGGGCGATGCCGAAGTAGAACAGCTGGAAGGTGCCGGTCAGGATGGAGATGTAGCTGATCCCGGCGGCGAAGGTGTGGAAGTTGCCCAGGGTGCGCTTGAGTTCGGGCCGGTAGCCGAGTTCGGCGAGCTCGGCGTCGTCGTGCGCGTGCTCGTCCGCGGGAGCGTGCTCGTTCCCGGGCTCCGGGCGGGCCGGGCCGGTCCCGGTCACTCGAACCACCTCTGCGGCCGTGGTGCGGTGTTGCGCCAGATGTGCTTGGCCTCCTGGTACTCCGCGAGCCCCGCCGGCCCCAGCTCCCGGCCCACGCCCGACTGCTTCATCCCGCCCCACTCCGCCTGCGGCACGTACGGGTGGAAGTCGTTGATCCAGACCGTCCCGGCCCGCAGCCGCGCGGCGACCCGGTGCGCACGCTCGCCGTCCTGGGTCCACACCGCCCCGGCCAGGCCGTAGACCGTGTCGTTGGCGAGCGAGACCGCCTCGTCCTCGTCGCGGAACCGCTCGACGGTCAGCACCGGCCCGAACGACTCGTCGCGGATCACCGACATGTCCGGGGTGCACTCGTCCAGCACCGTCGGCAGGTAGTAGTAGCCGTTCGCCAGCGACGGGTCGTCCGGCGCCGAGCCGCCGCACAGCAGCACCGCGCCCTCGTCGAGCCCGGCCGCCACGTACGCCTCGACCTTGGCCCGGTGCGCGGCCGAGATCAGCGGGCCGGTGCGGGCGTGCTCGTCGAACGGCCCGCCCAGCCGGATCCGCTGGGCGCGCGAGACCAGTTCGTCGACGAACGCGTCGTGCAGATCGTCCTGGACCAGCAGCCGGGCGCCGGCCGAGCAGACCTGTCCGGAGTGCAGGAAGACCGCCATCAGGGCGTGGTCGACCGCGGTGTCGAAGTCCGCGTCGGCGAAGACGATGTTCGGGTTCTTCCCGCCCAGCTCCAGGGCGATCTTCTTCACCGTGGGCGCCGCCGCGGCCATGATCCGCCGGCCGGTGAGCAGCCCGCCGGTGAACGACACCATGTCCACCCGCGGGTCCTCGGTCAGCGGCGCGCCCACCAGCGGGCCGGTGCCCAGTACCAAGTTGCCGGCACCGGGCGGCAGCCCGGCCTCGTCCAGCAGTCGCATCAGGTGGACGGCGGTGTGCGGGGTGAGCTCGCTGGGCTTGAGCACGAAGGTGTTGCCGGCGGCCACCGCGGGCGCGACCTTCCACGCGGTCTGCAGCAGCGGATAGTTCCACGGGGTGATCAGCGCGCACACCCCGACCGGCTCGTGCCGCACCGTGCTGTCGGTCTCCGCGATCCCGGTGTCCACCACCCGGTCGGTGCCGCCGGCCGCGGCGAGACTGCCGAAGTAGCGGAAGCAGTTGGCGATGTCGTCCATGTCGTACTCGCTCTCCACCAGCCGCTTGCCGGTGTCCAGCGATTCCGCCCTGGCCAGCGCGTCCTTGTCGCGCACCAGCAACTCGGCGACGCGCAGCACCAGCCGGCCGCGCTCGGCCGCCGGTGTGCGCGGCCAAGGGCCGTCGTCGAAGGCGGTACGGGCCGCGGTGATCGCCGCCGCGGCGTCCTTCGGCCCGCCCTCGTCGACGGTCGCGACCAGCGTGCCGTCCGCCGGACAGCGGATCTCCCGCACCTGCCCGTCGGCCGCTGCGGTCCACTGACCGCCGATGAACAGCTCCGGCATGGTGGTGCCTTTCGGTCTCCGGGCGCTTACGGGCGGCAGCGCGGGGCACGGCGGACGGTCCGGGGGCGCCGGGCCACCGTCCGGCCGCCGCGCCACCTCCGTGACGATCACTGCACCGAGCGTAAGACCGCCGTCGCGGGTCCGCACGGTACGGAGGGCCGGCGGGGAACGGCGGGGAGCCGGGTGGGCCCGATGGGGTGACGGCGCGGGCGGACGGGAGAATGGGGGCATGTCCAGCGCACGGCCAGCAGACACGGAGCGACAGGCTCCGGACCCGCCTGAGGAGGACCCGCCCGGGGAGCAGCGGCCCCGGCAGGGCCCGCACGAGGGGCCGCTCCACCCCGTCCCCGATGTCGCCGGGTACCTCTCGGGACGCTGGAGCATCGAGCGCACCGTGCACGACCTGTGGACCGGCACCGAGGGCCGTTTCCACGGGACCGCCGACTTCCGGCCCGACCCGGCCGGCGGCGCGCTGCTGCACATGGAGGAGGGCGAGCTGACCTGGGACGGTACGGCCTACCCGGCGAGCCGGACGCTGCGGCTGCGGCCCCGCCCCGACGGCGGCGCCGCGATCGACTTCGCCGACGGCCGGCCCTTCCACGACCTCGACCTCACCACCGGCCGCTGGACCGCCGTCCACCCCTGCGCCGAGGACCGCTACGAGGGCACCTTCACCGTGCGCTCGGCGGACGAGTGGCACCTGGAGTGGCGGGTCACCGGCCCGGCCAAACGGCAACTGCTGCGCACGGTGTACCGACGGGTGGCGGACTGAGTCCGGCGGTCAGGGCGTACTTCCCGGTCCTATCCTGAGGCAAGCAGCCGTCCCCCGTAGTTGCGATACGGGGGACGGCTGTGGTGTCCGGCTGTCCGTCAGAGACAGGCCTTCAGGCTGCCGGTGACGGTCACCCCATCGCTGGTTGCGGTGTAGGTGGAGGCCAGCACCTGCGTGGCGGTGAGGTTGCCCGTGCAGGTGGCGTTACCGCTCGCGTCGGCCACGGCCGTGCACACGGTGCCTCCCAGTACGGCGAAGGTCACCGTCGATCCGGGGGTCGCACCGCTCACGCTGAACGTGGCGTGGGCGAACGCCCAGGGCACCGGCGGGAAGTTCAGCGCGTAGCAGGCCGGCTTCGCCGTCAGGCCGGTGACCCTCACCGTCACGGTGCCGGAGACACCGGTGCAGGCGCAGGGGCCGCTGGAGGAGAGCACCGTGGCGGTGACGACGGTGCTGCCGCCCGGCAACGTGCTGGTCACGCTGGCCTGTCCGGAGGCATTGGTGATGCCGACCCCCACCATGCCGCTGGGCGAGGTGAAGAGCACCACCGCGCCGGGGACCGGGACGCCGTTGCAGGTGACGGTGGCGGTGACGGTGACGGGCTGGCCCGCGGTCGGGTTGGCGGGTGTCGAGGTCACCGTGACGACGCAACCGGCTCCGACGTTGACGGTCGCGGTGCCGGTGACGCCGACGCAGGTGCAGGTGGTCTCGGCGGAGACCACGGTGGCGACGACGACGTTGGCGCCGGCCGGCAGCGCGCTGGTGGTCACGCTGGCCTGTCCGGAGGCGTCCGTGGTGCTGGTGCCCAGCTGGAGGCTGCCGCCGGAGGAGGTGAAGTTGACCACCGCGCCGGGGACCACGACGCCGTTGCAGGTGACGGTGGCGGTGACGGTGACGGGCTGGCCGGCGGTCGGGTTGGCGGGTGTGGACGACACCGTGACCACGCAGTTGGTCGGCGCCGTGACGTTGACGGTCGCGGTGCCGGTGACGCCGACGCAGGTGCAGGTGGTGCTGGCCGAGACCACGGTGGCGGTGACGACGTTGGCGCCGGCCGGCAGCGCGCTGGTGGTCACGCTGGCCTGTCCGGAGGCGTTCGTGGTGCTGGTGCCCAGTTGGAGGCTGCCGCCGGAGGAGGTGAAGTTGACCACCGCGCCGGGGACCACGACGCCGTTGCAGGTGACGGTGGCGGTGACGGTGACCGGCTGGCCGGTGGTCGGGTTGGCGGGTGTGGACGACACCGTGACCACGCAGTTGGTCGCCGCTGTGACGTTGACGGTCGCGGTGCCGGTGACGCCGACACAGGTGCAGGTGGTGTTGGCGGAGACCACGGTGGCGACGACGGCGTTGGATCCGGCCGGCAGCGCGGTGGTGGTCACGCTGGCCTGTCCGGAGGCGTTCGTGGTGCCGGCGCCCAGCGAGAGGCTGCCGTTCCCGACGAAGACCACCGACGCCCCGGCGACCGGTGCTCCGTTGCAGGTGACGGTGGCGGTGACGGTGACGGGCTGGCCGGCGGTCGGGTTGGCGGGCGTGGACGACACCGTGACCACACAGTTCGACGTGGTCACGGTGAGCGTGGCCACGCCGGTACCACTCGTCGGGCCGGTGGCGACCACCAACCCCGAGGTGGTCGCCGTGAACGTCAACGTCGCGCTACCGGTCCCGTCGGCGGTGACCGTCACCGCCGGTTGCGCGTCGTACGTGACGGTGATGGCTTCGCCCGGTGTGGCACCGGTGACCGTGGCCTGGAACGTCTGTCCCGCTGCGACGGTCGACGGGGTCAGAGTGAGGATGAGCGCCATGTTTGGACAGCCCCTTTCGAAGGCTCCGCTGAGGAGGTGGGGCCGTCGCGCGGCACAGTCAGAACCCTGTGCCCGATCGCGCTCTCCTGCCGGGGGTGCCCTGAAAGCACAGCGGACTGCATCGTGCAGGCAGCCGTCCGTGGTCCCCGCCAGGGGATGGGCACCCACCGTCGGTACCACTCAGTGAAGTGACCGGCCGCACGCGGGACTACGGTTGGGGCAGGAAGCAACCCGAATGGCGGAGCGTGCGTCGGTGTGTCCGTGACGACGGAAGGTGCCCAGTGGGGTAAAGGGCTTCGGCTCGGTGACCGCCGCTAGTCGTGCGGCTTGACCGCCCGCAGGGCGTACAGCAGCGGAATGAACGGCTCCGACGGTGGCAGCCGCCACCAGCCGTTCTCGGCCGGCACCATGGCGTCGAACCGCTTCCACGGCAACAGCTCGGTCTCCCGGACCAGTTGGACGGTCAGGCCGGCACCGGTCACGGCCGTGATCACCTCGCCGATGCCGTGCCGCCACTCGTAACTGGTGGTGGCGCCGCGCACCGGCGGCCCGTCGGTGTAGGTGTGCGGCGTATCGCTGCGGAGGGCGCCGCGCCCGCCGAGGTAGTCATGGCGCAGCCGGAGGTCCTGACGTTCCGGGTCCGGCGTCGGTCCGAGGGCGTCCAGCAGGGGATGGAACTCCACCAGGTAGAACGTCCCGCCGGGCCGGAGCAGGGCGCTGACGATCCCCGCCCACGCGGCGAGGTCCGGCAGGTAGCACAGCGCGCCCTTGCCCGTGTAGACCACGTCGAAGCGGCGGCCGCCCAGCGCGGAGACCGCGTCGTGCACATCCGCCCGTACGAACTCCATGTCCCGGCCCGTCCCACCGGCCAGTCGCCGGGCCTCCCGGACCGCCGCGGCCGAGAAGTCCAGGCCCACGGTGCGCGCCGCACCCCGGTCGGCGAACGCGGCCGTCTCGCTGCCCAGATGGCACTGCAGGTGCAGTACGTCCCGTCCGGCGAGCTCGCCCAGGTCCGCCCACTCGAACGGCGCGAACCAGTGCTCGGCGGTCCGCGAACCGTCCAGCCCGTAGAACTCGCTCGCCACATGGACCGGGGTACGGGCGTCCCAGTTGGCCCGGTTGGCGCGGATCATCTCCTCGACGCCGGGAGCCGACCGGTCCGCTGTCGGCCGCGGCGGTATCGGCCCCCCGTCCCCCTGCTCACTTCTGTCCCCGGATGTACTCGTCACGACGGTCATTCCCCCCTTCTACCGGCCGCGCGGAAGGGCCACCAGAAGCGACGGCCGGAACCGTGCGCCGCGGTCCGTTCCAGGACGGCCACCCGGCCCCGGGCCGGCGCCCATCCCCGTCGCGCCTCCTCCGTCAACTCGGCCGGAAACCAACGGGGTTGAATGCCTGGGACCGGCCTTCCTCGGGCGCCTGCGGCGAGTTCGGGTCGGCCGGCGGGCCGCGGCCGCGGCGGGCCGGAATCAACGGCGCGGTGTGCGCCCGCAGGTCGGAGTCGGGCGCCACTGACGAGTCGTAAGAACCTCGTCGCTCACCTGCAACAGGGGCCACTCCCTAGGTATGTTGGACTGCGCGGCGTGGTCGTTCCGACACGGACCGGCGCCATCGCCGTGCCATGGCCGAGGGCTGTCGAAGCGACGGGAAAGTGTCGAATGAGCCGAGAATCAGCAGCGCAGTCCAGCACCGTCGACGTCACCATCCCGAGCGTCGCGCGGATGTACGACTACTACCTCGGCGGCAAGGACAACTACGCCGTCGACCGTGCGGCCTGCGAAGAGCTGAGCAAGGTCGTCCCGAGCACCCAGGTGCTGGCGCTCAACAACCGCCGCTTCCTGCAGCGGGTGGTGCGCTGGCTGGCCACCGAACACGGCATCCGGCAGTTCGTCGACCACGGTTCCGGCCTGCCGACCCAGGACAACGTCCACCAGGTCGCCCAGCGCGTCGACCCGGATGCCCGGGTGGTGTACGTCGACAACGACCCCATCGTGCTGGCCCATGGCCGGGCCCTGCTGGAGGAGAACGACAACACCGCGGTCATCCAGGCCGACATGCGGGATACCGACGGCATCTTCGACCATCCGGAGGTGGCGCGGCTGATCGACTTCGACCGGCCGGTCGCCGCGCTGTTCGTCTCCGTGCTCCACTGCATCCCGGACTCCGACGACCCCGGCGGGCTGATCAAGCGGGTCGCCGACCGGCTGGCCCCGGGCAGCTTCCTGGTGGTGTGCCAGCTGGTCAGCGAGGACGCCGCGACCCGTGACTTCGTCACGAACTTCATGGCCGAGCAGACCCACGGCCAGTGGGGACGGGTCCGGCAGGCGCATGAACTCGCCGGATTCCTGGACGGGTTGGAGATCCTGGAACCCGGGCTGGTGGAGGTCTCCACCTGGAAGCCGGACGCGGACCTCGGCCCGAAACAGCTCACCCTGGAGTGGATCGAGTACGGCGGCGTCGCCCGCAAGCTCTGACGTACCGGGGCCCGGACGACGACGCGCGGGGGGGGGTTGGTCGGGGGCCCCCCCCCCCCGCGCCGGGTAAACGAAAATAAAGCGCAGAAACAAAACAAATTGTACGCGCAAGACCCAAGCCCCAGCAAACCCGCCGGGGGCCC
>NZ_JBHWDV010000081.1:0-14674 GCF_042734445.1 Streptomyces sp. NPDC059649 | reverse complement strand
CGCGTCGACCCGGGCACGGCACGCCCTCGGGGGGGGGGTTTTCGGTGTGGAACCCCGCCGCGCGTCGCCGTATCAGCTCTTCTCCGGCAGTCTCAGATCTCCTTGAGCAGGCGCTCCAGCATCGCCAGTGACTCGCGCGGTGACTCCGACTGGGCGCTGAGCCGGTCCATCACCGCCAGGTAGTGGTCCACGTCGTCGCGCTTGTCCAGATAGAGCGCACTGGTCAGCTGCTCCAGATAGACGATGTCCGGCAGATCCGGCTCCAGGAAGCGCAGGATCGTGATCGGACCACCGGCCGCCGCCAGCCCGCCGAGGCTGAACGGCGCGATCTGCAACGTGACGTTGGGCAGCTCGGACATCTTCAGCAGATGTCTCAGCTGGCCCGCCATCGCCTCCCGGCCGCCCAGCGGCCGGCGCAGTGTGGCCTCGTCGAGCACCGCCCAGACCCGCGGTGCGTCCGGCCGCGTCAGCAGCTCCTGCCGCTGCACGCGCAGCCGCACCCGCCGCTCGATCTCCTCGGGCGTCGACCGCGGATGGCCGAGCTGCGCCACCGCACGGGCGTAGTCCGCGGTCTGCAACAGGCCCGGCACGAACTGCACTTCGTACGTGCGGATCACCGACGCGGCCTCTTCCAGGCCGAGATGGGTCTCGAACCAGCCGGGCAGCACATCGCCGTACTGGTGCCACCAGCCCGGACTGCTGGTCCGCCGGGCCAGTTTGAGGAAGTCCTCGCGGACCCCGTCGTCCGTGACGCCGTACAGCGTCAGCAGATCGGCGACATCCCGTTCCTTGCAGCCGACCCGGCCGAGCTCCAGGCGGCTGATCTTCGCGTGCGAGCCGCGGATGGCGTCCCCGGCGGCCTCCCGGGTGACGCCGGCCGCCTCGCGCAGCCGGCGCAACTGCGTGCCCAGCACGATCCGCAGGACGGTCGGACCGCCCCGCGGGTGGTCGAGATACCGGCGCAGGGACGGACCGCTGCTCGGCTGCGCCTCACTCATGCTGACTCCCTGACTCCCCTGAGTGGTCGGGCGAACGCCCAGTGTCCCATCGCGCCAAGTGTTCGTACAGTTGAGGCGACCGGCCGAACGGCATATGCGCCAATCTCCGCGGCATATGCCGCCGGTGTGTCAGACGAGGTCGTCGAAGTCGCCGTCCTTGGCGCCCTGGACGAAGGCCGCCATCTCGTCGCGGGTGTAGATCAGTGCCGGCCCCGAGGCGAACCGGGAGTTGCGCACGGCCACCCCGCCGTCCGAAAGGACGGCCAGCTCAACGCAGTTGCCGCTGGGGTTGCTGCGACGGCTCTTGCGCCATATGACGCCTTCGAGGCGGGTCGCCTGCATGCCGTTGGTCACCGACTCCATCAGACCTGCTCCCTTGCTGGAGGACGTCCCTCCGACCGATCCCGGGCCCGCGATCACGTTGGCGTGAACGAGCCCCTGAGCGACCGTCCTTGCCGATGTAATTGCAGATGCACTTGCACCGCGCGACGGCTGCCGAGGATATTAGCCCTCCGAGGCAGTCCGGCCCAGCCCCGAAATCGCCCTTGCGGAGACGTTGATGACCGCTCATCCGGCAGAGACCGTGCACGACGCCCTTCGGGAGGACGTGTCGGAGGAGAGCTGGTGGATGCCCGCCCCCGACGGTTTCGCCGCCTGCGCCCTCAGCAACTCCGCGCAGACCGTGGCGGAGGCCCGCCGCTTCACCCGCACGACCCTCAGCGGCTGGCGACTGGCCCCGGACGTGACCGAGAACGCGGCGCTGGTCGTCACCGAACTCGTCAGCAACGCACTGCGCCACGGCATCCGGGCGGGGGAGCCGGACGACGCACCGGTCGCCCGGGGGTTCTCCGTGGTGTCCGCGCCGGTCTGCCCGGCCTGGCTCGCCCTGACCCGGCAGGAGACCAGCGTGCTGTGCGCCGTCTCCGACGCCGGCACCGACGCACCCGTCGTACGGAGCCCCGACCCGCTGGCGGAATGCGGCCGCGGGCTGCACCTCGTCGACCGGCTGAGCGACGCCTGGGGCTGGACCCCGCCGGACCACTCGGGCAAGACGGTGTGGGCCACACTGCCGCTGCGCGGCTGACGACGCCGTCCCCCGGGCCCCCGGGCGTGCCCTGTGTGATCATTCCCGGGTCGCCGCCGTCCGAGCTGAAGGCCCGAGGAACCGATGGATCTGCTGTCCCTGCGGTACTTCCGGGTCGTCGCACGCCGGGAACACATCAGCCGGGCCGCCGAGGAACTCCGGGTGGCCCAGCCCTCGGTGAGCCGGACCATCGCCCGCCTCGAAGCCGAACTGGGCCTGCCGCTCTTCGACCGGCAGGGCCGGGCGATCCGGCTCAACCGCCACGGCGCGGCCTTCCTCGCCCGGGTGGAACGTGCCCTGGACGAGCTCGACGACGCCCGCCGGGAAATGGCCGATGCCGCGGGGCTCGACAACGGCAGCGTCACCATCGCCGCCGAGACCCTGCTGCCGCTCACCGAACTGCTGGCCGGCTTCCGCGCCGCCCACCCCGGCGTGACCGTCCGCTGCTTCCAGTCCACCCCCGACCTGATGCGCGAGCACCTGCGCGCCCGCGAGGTGGACATCTGCGTCGCCTCACAGCCGCTGACCGGGCCGGGGCTCGGCGCGGTACGGCTGCTGCACGAGGAGGTGCTGCTCGCGGTCCCGGCAGCCCATCCGCTGGCCGGCCGGGACCGGGTGACGGTGGCCGACCTCGCCGACGAGCCCTTCATCACCACCCGCCCCGGACACTGGCAACGCGCCCTGCTGGAAAGGCTGTTCGCGCCGCTCGGCCGCCGCCCGGTCATCGGCTGCGAGGGCGACGAACCCGGCGCCACACACTTCCTCGTCATGGCCGGCCTCGGCATCGGCGTGATGCCCTCCATCGCCCGCGCCGACCTGGCCGCCGCCCCGCTGGCCTGGCTGCGCATCGACGCCCCCGACTGCGTACGGATCCTGAGCCTGGTCCGCCGCGAGGACAGCTACCTCTCCCGGGCGGCCGCACGCTTCTGCGACCTGGCCGTCACGCACTTCGCCGAGCGGGCCCGACGGGCACGCGGGATGCTCCAGGGGCTGTCCGACGGGTCATGGCCGGGTCCGCGACCCGACCCGTCGGACAGGTCCTAGCCCTCCCCGGCGAACGGGCCGGTGCCGTACCCGTGCAGGGTGATCGCGACCTCATGGGCCGCGGGGCAGTCCGCCGGCGACGGCAGGAAGTCCCGGCAGCCGGCGGCCAGTTGACGTAGTACGCCGCGCTGGCAGGCGAGCGCCAGCCGGTCCGCCTCGACGGCCGACAGCCGCACGCCCGGACGCAGCTCGACATGGACGACCGGCCGGGACTCCAGCTCGCTGCCGGCCGGCGCCACACAGAACGCCTCGATCAGCCCGGCCAGCGGATTGTCCTCGTACAGCCCGTGTGCGACGTCCCGCGGATTGATGATGGCCCCCAGGGAAGATGCCGAAAACGTCCGTCCATCCGTCATCGACATACTCGGGGCCCGCCGCGGGGACGTCATGAGCTGAGCTACTCAGGTCTCCGGGTGAGTATCCCGCCGGACGCCACCAGGCGCTGCCCGACAGGCGTTACGCCTCCCCGGCCGCCGGGTCCGCCAGGCCGAACGCGGACAGCAGCCGTTCGGCCGCCAGCGTCGCGGTGATCTCGCCGTCCCGTACCGCCCGCTCGACCTCCGGGCCCAGCCTGCGCACCTCGGGATGTTCCTGGAGGCGGTCGATGAGCCGTTCGCGGACCATCGACCAGGTCCAGTCGACCTGCTGGGTACGGCGCCGCTCGGCCAGCGCACCGGTGGAGTCCAGCAGCGTGCGGTGCTGCTCGACGCGTTCCCAGACCGCCTTCAGACCGGTGCCCTCGCGGGCGCTGCAGGTCAGCACGGGCGGCGTCCACACCGCGTCCGCCGGCTGCAACAGCCGTAGCGCGCCGGCCAGTTCGCGGGCCGCGGACCGGGCGTCCCGCTCGTGCGGCCCGTCCGCCTTGTTGACGGACACCAGGTCCGCCAGCTCCAGGACGCCCTTCTTGATGCCCTGGAGCTGGTCGCCGGTGCGGGCCAGGGTCAGCAGCAGGAAGGTGTCGACCATGTTGGCCACGGTCGTCTCCGACTGGCCGACGCCCACCGTCTCCACCAGCACGACGTCATAGCCCGCGGCCTCCATGACGACGATGGACTCGCGGGTGGCGCGGGCCACCCCGCCCAGCGTCCCGGACGTGGGGGAGGGCCGGACGAACGCCGCCGGATCGGTCGCCAGCCGCTCCATCCGGGTCTTGTCACCCAGGATGGAGCCACCGGTCCGGCTGGACGACGGGTCGACGGCGAGCACCGCCACCCGGTGCCCCATCCCGGTCAGCAGCGTGCCCAGCGCGTCGATGAAGGTCGACTTGCCGACACCGGGCACCCCGCTGATGCCCACCCGGCGGGCCGCACCGGAGTACGGCAGCAGCTCCACCAGCAGCCGCTGGGCCGCCGCCCGGTGGTCCGCACGGGTCGACTCGACCAGCGTGACGGCCCGGGCGATCCAGGCCCGGGACCCCGCGCGGACCCCCTCGGCGTACCGTTCGACGTCGATCGTCGCAGGCATGACCCCCCGCTCTACAGCTCGTGGCCGAGGACCGACGCCAGGTCCTTCACCAGGTCGTGCGCGGCGTCCGGGATGACCGTACCGGGCAGGAACACCGCGGCCGCGCCCATGTCGCGCAGCGGCTGCACGTCCTGCGGCGGGATCACCCCGCCCACCACGATCGTGATGTCCTCCCGGTCCTCCGCCGCCAGCGCCTCCTTCAGCGCCGGCACCAGGGTGAGGTGACCGGCGGCGAGGGAGGACACCCCGACGATGTGCACATCCGCCTCGACGGCCTGGCGGGCGACCTCGGCCGGGGTCTGGAACAGCGGGCCGACGTCCACGTCGAAGCCCAGGTCGGCGAAGGCCGTGGCGATCACCTTCTGGCCGCGGTCATGGCCGTCCTGGCCCATCTTGGCCACCAGGATGCGCGGCCGGCGCCCCTCGGCGCGCTCGAACTCGGCCACCAGCTCCCGGGTGCGCTCCACACCGGAGGAGGGGCCCGCTTCGTCTCGGTACACACCGGAGATCGTACGGATCTGGCCGGAGTGCCGTCCGTAGACCTCCTCCAGGGCGTCCGAGATCTCGCCGACGGTCGCCTTGGCCCGGGCCGCGTCCACCGCCAGCGCCAGCAGATTGCCCTCAAGTCCCTTGCCGGGACCGGACCTCGCCGCCGCGGTCAGCGCCCGCAGCGCGTCCTGGCAGGCCGCCTCGTCGCGCTCGGCCCGCAGCCGCTTGAGCTTCTCGATCTGCTGGGCGCGGACCGCGGAGTTGTCGACCTTGAGGACCTCGATCTCCTCGTCGTTGGCCACCCGGTACTTGTTGACGCCGATCAGCGCCTGCCGCCCGGAGTCGATCCGCGCCTGGGTGCGGGCCGCGGCCTCCTCCACCCGCAGCTTCGGGATGCCCGCGTCGATCGCCTTGGCCATCCCGCCGGCCGCCTCGACCTCCTCGATGTGCTGCCAGGCCCGGCGCGCCAGGTCGTAGGTGAGCTTCTCCACGTAGGCGCTGCCGCCCCACGGGTCGATCACCCGGCAGGTGCCCGACTCCTGCTGCAGGAACAGCTGGGTGTTGCGGGCGATCCGCGCCGAGAAGTCGGTGGGCAGGGCGAGCGCCTCGTCGAGGGCGTTGGTGTGCAGCGACTGGGTGTGGCCCTGGGTCGCCGCCATCGCCTCCACGCACGTACGGGTGACGTTGTTGAACACGTCCTGCGCGGTCAGCGACCAGCCCGAGGTCTGCGAATGGGTACGCAGCGAAAGGGACTTGGGGTTCTTCGGCTCGAAGCGCTGGACCAGCCGGGCCCACAGCAGCCGGGCCGCGCGCAGCTTGGCGATCTCCATGAAGAAGTTCATGCCGATCGCCCAGAAGAAGGACAGCCGCGGCGCGAACGCGTCCACGTCCATCCCGGCCGCCAGCCCCGCCCGCAGGTACTCCACACCGTCCGCGAGGGTGTACGCCAGCTCCAGATCGGCCGTCGCACCGGCCTCCTGGATGTGGTAGCCGGAGATCGATATGGAGTTGTAGCGCGGCATCTTCTGCGAGGTGTACGCGAAGATGTCGGAGATGATCCGCATCGACGGCTGCGGCGGATAGATGTAGGTGTTGCGGACCATGAACTCCTTGAGGATGTCGTTCTGAATGGTCCCGGCCAGCTTCTCGGGCGGTACGCCCTGTTCCTCCGCGGCCACGATGTAGAGGGCGAGAACGGGCAGCACCGCGCCGTTCATCGTCATCGACACCGTCATTTTGTCCAGCGGGATGCCCTCGAAGAGCTGCCGCATGTCGTAGATCGAGTCGATGGCGACGCCCGCCATGCCGACGTCACCGGTCACCCGCGGGTGATCGCTGTCGTAGCCGCGGTGGGTCGGCAGGTCGAAGGCGACCGACAGGCCCTTCTGACCGGCCGCCAGATTGCGGCGGTAGAAGGCGTTGGACTCCTCCGCGGTGGAAAACCCGGCGTACTGGCGGATCGTCCAGGGCTGGTTGACGTACATCGTCGGGTACGGGCCGCGCAGATACGGCGCGATGCCCGGGTAGGTGCCCAGGAAGTCGACGCCCGCCAGATCGTCCTCGGTATACAGCGGCTTGACGTCGATGCCCTCCGGCGTCTCCCAGGTCAGGTCCTCAAGTCCCTTGCCGGTGGCCGCCTCCACCGCTTCCGCCCACTGCTCCGCGCCGGCCGCGCCGTCCGCCGCGGCCGGCTCGCCCAGCTCGATGCTGCTGAAGTCCGGGATGGCGCCGGCCCGTCGCACGGCATCCTGCATCTCGGTCATCCCGCCACCTCCATGACGTCCAGGGCCGAGGACAGCACCTCGACCGCGTCGCAGCCCGCGAAGACGAACGCGTCCACCCCGGCCGCCTCGAATTCCTCCCGGCGCTCACCCGGCCGGCCGGCCAGGAACACCCGCACCGCGCCCGCCGACTTCAAGGCCGCCGCCACCGCGGCCGCCTGCTCGCCGTAGACCGCGTCGCTCGAACACAGCGCGGCGATCCGCGCACCGCTCCGGGCGAATGCCTCCGCCACCGACTCCGCGTCCACCGCCGCCGGTTCCTGCACGGTCTCGATACCGCCCGCCTGGAACAGGTTGCCGGCGAACGCCACCCGCGCGGTGTGCGCCGCGACCGGGCCCAGCGCGGCCAGGAACACCTTCGGCCGGGCCCCGGTCGCCGCCAGATGGGTGTCCGAACGGGCCCGCAGCACCTCGTACGCATCGTCCCTGCGCACCCGCGGCAGCCCGCCGGACACCGCTGCGGGCGCCGGCTCGCGCTCCACCGGCGCCTCGGCGAGGAACGGGAACTCGCTGACGCCGGTGATCGGTTCGCGGCGGTGCGCCAGGTCCTCGGTGCGGCGCGCCCAGGTCCGCGCCAGCCGCTCGCGGAGCATCCCGGAGCGCAGCGCCGCGGCCTGACCGCCGGCGGCCTCGATCTCCTGGAAGAACTCCCAGCCCGCGCGGGCCAGTTCGTCGGTCAGCCGCTCCACGTACCAGGAGCCGCCCGCCGGGTCGATCACCTTCGACAGGTGCGACTCCTCCAGCAGCACCGACTGGGTGTTCCGGGCGATCCGCCGGGCGAACGCGTCGGACAGGCCGAGCGCCGCGTCGAACGGCAGCACCGTCACCGCGTCCGCGCCGCCGACCCCCGCCGACAGCCCGGCGACCGTGGTGCGCAGCATGTTCACCCACGGGTCCCGACGGGTCATCATCACCGACGAGGTCACCGCGTGCTGGACCTGCGCGGACGCGTCGGGCGCGGCCCCGCACACCTCCGCGACCCGGGCCCACAGCCGGCGGGCCGCGCGCAGCTTGGCGATGGTCAGGAACTGGTCCGCGGTGGCGGCGTAGCGGAACTCCAGCTGGCGGCAGGCGTCGTCGACGCCCACCCCGGCCGCGGTCAGCTGCCGCAGATAGGCCACACCGGTGGCGAGGGAGGTGCCGAGCTCCTCGGCCGCGGAACCGCCCGCCTCGTGGTACGGCAGTGCGTCGACGGCCAGCGCCCGCACCTGGGGTGCCTCCGTGAGGCAGCGCCCGGCCAGCCGGACCGCCGCCTCCAGCTGCACCCGCAGCTTGCTGTCGTCGCCGGTACGCGCCAGCAGCCCCAGCGGATCGGCGCCCAGCGAGCCGGTGGCCTCCGCCGACGGCACACCGGCCGCGGCGTACAGGCGCAGCAACTCCTCGGCGGCCGGGGCGAAATCGGCGCCCGCGTCCAGCACCACCGCGGCCAGGTC
Organism: Streptomyces sp. NPDC059649; assembly: GCF_042734445.1. Lineage (NCBI taxonomy): Bacteria > Bacillati > Actinomycetota > Actinomycetes > Kitasatosporales > Streptomycetaceae > Streptomyces > Streptomyces sp. NPDC059649. The sequence continues at coordinate 6,381 of NZ_JBHWDV010000081.1, read as the reverse complement.
CAGATAGACGCCCTGGAGCGCCTCGGCAAGACCGGACACCGGCACCCCGCCGTGCCCGACGGCCAGCCAGACCGAGGTGACGCCGTTCTCCAGATCGGCGAGCACGGCTTCGTTGGCGCGCCGTGGATCGGTGTGCTCCTGGCGCTGGCGTACGTCCCAGCCGGCGACGGTCGTGCCCTCGGGCCGGCCACCCCGTACGAAGGGCGGGAACCCGGGGCGGCCGGGAGCGGCCGGGCCGTCCTCGGCGGTGTAGAGCGGGCGGACGCGGATCCCGTCCTGGAGATCCGTGGCGAGCGCGTCCTCGGCGGCGGCACCCGTTGCCTCGGTGACGCCCGATTTGCGCAGCACACCTTCGACGAGGTGCCGCCACTGCTCGCGATCGGCATCCGGGAAGGCCGCGGCCAGGGGGAGTTCGGTGGACTCGGCGGTCATGGCAGCAGGCTAGGCGAACGACCGTTAGCTGGAGCAGGGGCTCCCGCTGTGACGTTGCACTCGTTGACCACCCCCGCATGTTCATATCTATGCGTGGCTGACCGGTTCTGTACGGTGATCTCGGACACTTGACCACCCCGGAGAGCGACCGAGGAGCGCGATGTCCAGGGCGCCGAACCGCCGCACCACGGCCACCGCCACCGCCGCCCTGGCCTTGGCCGTCGCCGCACTGCTGTGGGCACTGCCCGGCTCCGACGGTCCCGCCCCGGTGACCGGCTGCACCGGACGGCGGATCGCCTCCTGGTCGGTCGATTCCCGGCAAACCGCCGCATTCGCCCGCTACGGCAACGACAACGCCCGCACCGACGACTGGACCGGCGGCGACGGCACCCACTCGGTGCGCCTCCCCGACGGCCGCACGCTCTGGCTCTTCTCCGACACCTTCCTCGACCGCATCCAGCCACCCCCCAACCCCCAAGGGCAGCAGCGCCGTTGGCGCACCGCCGACCACGGCGGCACCCCGTACCTCCGGCACAACTCCCTGGTCGTGACGTCCCGTTCGGGCCGCCCGGAACGCACCCTGACCGGCGGCACCCCGGCCGCACCCGGCCCGTACTTCCCCGACCCGCCCGGCGGCGGCTGGCGCTGGCCGGTCCAGGCGCGGGTCGAGACCCGGACGCCCGGCGCCGCCGAGCGGGTGGTCCGGGTACTGCTGTGGCGCCGGGCACCCGGCACCGGACCGTGGATCTTCGGGATGCCCCACGCCACCGAGGTCGCCACCCTCTCGCTGCCCGGTCTGCACCTGGAACGCATCGACGAGACCGTCGGTCCGGACGCCGCCGCCGACCCCGGGCGGCGCGTCCTCTACGGCGCCGCGACGGTCCGGGAAGGCCGCTGGACCTACGTCTACGGCGCCGACGACCCGCCCTCCGCACCGGCCTCCCGGGCCTACCTCGCCCGGGTCCCGGCCGGCCGGCTCGCCGACCGCGGCCGCTGGCGCTTCTGGGACGGCACCCACTGGCAGCGGCGGCCGGACCGGGCGGCACCGGTGCTGCGGGACGGCGGCCGCCGCGGCGTCGGCAGCGCCTTCACCGTCATCCGCGACGGCCGGGGCGCCGACCGGTCCTGGGTGCTGTTCACCATGGACACCGGGGGCGGCGGCACCGCCGGGATGCGCACGATCACCAGCTACTGGGCCTGCGCGCCCCAGGGTCCCTGGCACGGTCCGCACGGCCGGATCACCCCGCCCCGGCCGCCCGCCCCCGACCCGGGTCACGTCGCCGCCTACAACCCGCAGGCCCACCCCGGATCCAGCACGGACGGCACCCTGCTGCTCAGCTATGACATCAACTGGCTCGGCCCGCCCGGCGTCCCCGCCGACCCCCGGGTCAACGGCGACGTCGACCTCTACCGGCCGCGCTTCCTCCGCGTACGCCTGGCCCGCACCACACCCTGACGGCCGCCGCGGTGCGCCTCAACTCCCGTGCTGCTCCCGCCATTTGCGGGCCTGCTCGTCCACGTCGAAGGGCACCAGGTTCAGCGGCGGCCCTTCCAGAGGAGTGCGCAGCGCCGCGCCGATCCGCTCGTTGACCGCCGTCAGGATGCGCCGCAGCGCGGCCTCGGTCGGGGCGTTCGCAGCGGCCTGGAGCGCCTCCTCGGCGTCCTTGCGCAACACCAGACTCGGCGGCAGGTAGGAGAGGTGCTCCCGCTGCATCTTCTCCTTGATCCACCACATCTCGTCATACGGCTGGTCGAGGTGCGGGAGGGGCTTGCCGGCACCGGGGAGGTCGGCGAAATCGCCGCGCTCCGTCGCCTCGCGGATCTGCTTGTCGACCCAGCTCTCGAAGCTGACGCCGGGTGGTTTGCGCTCGGACATCGCGAAGACTCCCCATGTCAACGGCTCTGGTCCTGGCCCTGCGGTCAGCCTACGCCGCCGCCCCTCGTACTGCCGGTGCCGCCCGGCGGCGTCGGGCTGGGCTGGACGATCGGGAAGGCGTTGTTGCCGCCGCACACCATGGGTCCGACCCGGACGGTGTCGCCCACCAGGGTCACCATCACCTGGTCCGGCGGCTTGTTGCCGGGCACCCGGGCGTTGGCCGCGGTGCACACCAGCTGGTTGAGCGAGGCGGAGTCCAGCAGCTTGGCGTTCATCGGCAGGTTGATCACGACCGTGCCCTCGCCGGTGGCGGCGGTCAGCGGGCCCGGGAACTTCGGCAGCACGCTGGACAGCCCCCGCATCCGCTCGGCGTGGTTCGGCCCCTCCATCAGCAGTGACAGCGCCTGGTCCGGGTCGACCGGGGCCTTCGCCGGCCGGGTCGCCGACCGCAGACCGGACGGTCCGTAGAAGAACAGCTGGACGTCCGCCGCGGGCTGGCCCGGCGACTTCACCCCGGAGGCGGGCTCACCGGCGTCGATCACATCGGTGGGCGCGATACCGCAGCCGGCCAGCGCACCCGCCAGCGCACCGCTGACCACGCCGCCCAGCGCAACGGTGACCACACCGCCCAGCACGCGCCGCCGCGCTCCCGGCGTCCACAGGGTGTTCCGGCCGTTCATGGCGCTCATCCGTCGTTCTCCTTACCGGCCCCCCGCGATTCTTCGGCGCGCGTCCCGCCCGCCCCGTCCGTGCTGCCCGGTCCGTCCGCCGCGGTCGCGCCGGGGGCGGTCGCACCGCTCGCCCCGCCGGGCTCGCCCGGCTCCTCCTGGCGCAGCGGAAGGTCCACGGTGAACACCGCGCCGCCGTCCGGGGAGTTGGCCGCCCGCATCACGCCGCCGTGCAGCCGGACGTTCTCCATCGCGATGGCCAGCCCCAGACCGCTGCCCTCCGAACGGGCCCGGGCCGAGTCCGCCTTGTAGAAGCGCTCGAAGACGTGCGGCAGCACCTCGGGGTCTATGCCCGGCCCGCTGTCGCGGACCTCGATCAGCAGCCGGTCCGCGCCCGGCTCCGGAGCGTGCAGCACCACCCGGACCGGCTCGCCGCCGTGGTGCAGCGCATTGCCGACCAGGTTGGCGACCACCACGTCGAGCCGCCGCGGATCGAGCTGGGCCCGGACGTCCTCGGGCAGGTCCGCGGTCACCCGCTTCTGCCAGGCCCGGGCCTGCAGCGTCTTGCGGATGGTCTCGGCGACGTCGACCTCGTCCAGATGGAGCGCAGCGGCACCCGCGTCGAACCGGGAGACCTCCATCAGGTCCTCCACCATCCGCGCCAGCTTGCCGGTCTCCTGGCTGATCAGCCGGACCGCGGAGGCGGTGTCCGGGTCGAGGGAGTCGGCGTCCTCGTCGAGCACGTCGGTCACCGCGGTCATCGCCGCCAGCGGCGTGCGCAGCTCGTGCGAGACATCGGCCGCGAACCGCCGGGAGTTGGCCTCCAGGCGGCGCAGCTCGGCCATGCTCTCCTCCAGCCGGGCCGCCATGTCGTTGAACGTACGGGAGAGGTCGGCGAGTTCGTCGGTGCCCTTGACCTCCAGCCGGGTGTCCAGTTTGCCCTCGGCGATCCGCCCGGCGGCCTGCCGCAGCCCGCGCACCGGCCGCAGCACGCCGCGCGCGGCGAGCAGCGCCGGGATCACCGCGAGCATCAGCACCGGAAGGGCACCCCGCTGGGCCGCGGTCACCAGCGCCTCGACGTTGGACTCCTCGGCGTTGAGCGGAAGTTGGGCATAGACGGACAGCGCGGATGCCTGGCCGTCGGACTGCCGGACCGGCATGCCGATCAGCAGCCACGGCGAGCCGCCGCGGTTGATCCGCTGAAAGGCCGGGACGTGCCGCTTCTCCACGGATGCCTTGAGGTCGGCCGGGACCACCACGCTGCGCCGCAGCCCGCCCTCGTCACTGTCCGGAACGCCGCGATAATGTACGGAAATATCCCATTCGCGGGATTTGCCGGAACGCTCCAGCTGCACCCGGAAGTTGTCCAGGTCCGCCTGCGTCGGCGGCACCATCAGCTCCGGCGCGAGCGAGTTGACCTGCGCCCGCAGATCGTTCACCGCGATGTCCTGGGACCGCTGCAGAATGGCGTTACGGGCCTCGCGATACGTCAGCAGCGCCGTGGTCAGCGCACTGACGGCCGCCACCACCAGGAACCCCACGACGAGCCGCGCCCGCAGACCCCGCAGCAGGGTGCGCGACGGCACCCGGCCGGCGAGGCGGTTCACAGCGGACCGAAGCGGTAACCGAAACCGCGCACGGTCTGCACGTAACGGGGGCTGCGCGGGGTGTCCTCTATCTTCGTCCGCAGCCGCATCACACAGGCGTCCACCAGCCGCGCGTCGCCGTGGTAGCTGTGCTCCCACACATGCTCCAGCAGCTGCTGACGGCTGAAGACCTGCCCCGGCGTCGCCGACAGGAACAGCAGCAGCTTCATCTCCGACGGCGCCAGCGCCAGGTCCTTGCCGCCCTTGGCGACGACCAGACCGGCCCGGTCGATGGCCAGTTCCCCGTACGTCTCGACCGGCGCGGGCCCCGGCTCCACGGCCGGGGCCCCGTCGGCGGGCAGCGCGGTGCGCCGCAGCACCGCCCGGATGCGCGCCTCCAGCACCTCACCGCGGGCCGGTTTGACGATGTAGTCGTCGGCCCCGGCCTCCAGCCCGAGCACCACGTCCAGGTCGTCGCCGCGGGCGGTGAGCATGATGATCGGCAGCTGCCGCTCGGCACGGATCAGCCGGCACACCTCGAAACCGTCCTTGCCGGGGAGCATCAGATCCAGCAGCACGATGTCCGGGCGGAACCCGGGCAGCGCCGCCAGACCCTCCTCGCCGCTGGCCGCGGCCGCCACTTCGTGGCCGCGCCGCCGTAGCGCGAGGGACACCCCGTCCCGTACGGCGGCGTCGTCCTCGATCAGAAGTACTCGTGGCATGGCCCCAGTATCAATAAGTTTCATGATGGATCCGTAACAGGGGCAGCCTCCCCGGCCCGGGACGCATCTGTCGTGGTGAAGGACCGCGGGCACGTCCAGTGCCCGCCGTCCGCACGGACACGGCACGGCATGAGGGACGGGGAGCGAAGATGGCTCGGCGCTTCGGTATCGAGGGCGGCATCATCGGAGTGGTGGCGGCGGCGGTGGTGTCGCTGGGGATCGTCGGGGCGGTCTGCGCCGGCCAGTTCGGCGGTCCGGACCGGGCCGAGGCGGACACCCTCAACTCGGGCCAGACCCTGCACGCGCCGCAGAACGCCCCGGTCGACGCGTCCATCGTGCACGCCTCCGACCGCCCGGGCCGCAGCCTGAACATCACCATCGACGACGGCCCGGACCCGGTCTGGACCCCGAAGGTCCTGGAAGTGCTCAAGAAGCACGACGTCAAGGCCGTCTTCTGCATGATCGGCCCGCAGGCCAGGGCCCACCCCGAGCTGGTCAAGCAGGTGGTGGCCGCCGGGCACAAGCTCTGCGACCACACCGTCAGCCACAACACCGGCATGGACCACCAGCCGGAGAGCTACCAGTCGCAGCAGATCCTCGACGCCCAGAAGATGATCGAGGACGCGGCGGGCGGCGCGAAGGTCGCGTACTACCGCGCGCCCGGCGGCGCCTTCACCCCGTACAGCCGGAAGCTGGCCGCCGGCCACGGCATGCGCCCGCTCGGCTGGAACGTCGACAGCAAGGACTTCGAGAGCGGCAGCGTCGAGGCGATCGAGGCCACCGTCCACGGGGAGCTCACCAACGGGCCGACCGTCCTCTTCCACGACGGCGGCGGCAACCGCGCCCTGACCGTCGCGTCGCTGGACCGCCTGCTGCCGTGGATGAAGCAGCAGGGGTACGGGTTCGGGTTTCCCAAGCGCTGAATCGGGCGGTCTGAACGGGGCGCTGTGAAGCGGGAGCCTTGAACCGGGCGCCCTGATTCGGGCGCTCACCTGGAGGAATCTGAAGCGCGCCACCGCCTGCGGAAAACGAAGCGGCCGTCGCCCGCAGCCCCTCCGCGAGCAGCTCCCGCGCGAACGCCCACTCCACCGCCGAAC
>NZ_JBHWDV010000080.1:0-25454 GCF_042734445.1 Streptomyces sp. NPDC059649 | reverse complement strand
GTCATCGGATCCTCCGCGAACCCCGGATTCCGCGACTTCGCGGTGCCCGCCGCCATGGTGAAGGGGCGCGGAGCCGGAGGGGCGGGCGGTGGGGGCAGCGGCCCGGGCGGGGGCCGGGGACGCGGCGCGGGCCGGGGCCGGGTGGCCCGGGGTGGCGCCCGCGCCCGGGGTGCTCTGCGGGCCGAGCGTGCCGGAGCCGGCCGGGACCGGCGGCTGGACGGACGGCGCGACGACCGTCGTGGCCGGGCGTACGGGCCGGGCGGCCGGCCCCTTTCCCGTGGTGGCGCCCAGGAGGGCGGAGGCGGACGGCTCGGCCGAGGTGCTCAGCGGCGCACCGTCGGCGCCGGCCACGCCGGGCTTGCCGCGGACCGTGCCGTCCGGGAGCAGGAACGCCGGGGCGCCGCCGGGCACCATCCCGAGCCGCCGGGCACGCCGTTCCAGGGCGCCCGGCGCGGAGTAGCCGTCCACCTCCTGCTGCAGCGCCTGCTGTTCGTCGGTCAGCTCGTCGGTCTTCTTCTCCAGCCTGCTCAGCTCGAACGACCCTTGATTGAGCGCGGAGTTGAGCAGCAGGAGGGTGATCAGCCCGGACCCGAGGAGGACCACGATGAGGAGGACGAAGGGGGTACGTGCTGCGGTGCCGGGGGCGGTCGCGGTGGCCGGGAACAGCGCGGAGAGCCGTTTCTGCGGGCCGCGCGGCCGCCCCTGGCCTCTCACGGGGTGCCCGCCGAGTGCGGGGCGGTCCTGGCCTTCTTGCCGTTCCTGCCGGTGCCGGCGCTCTCGCGGATGCGCTCCGCGCCGCGCAGCCGGGCGGGGGCGGCCCGGCGGTTCTCCGCGATCTCCTCCTCCGTGGGGAGCTCGGCGCCGCGGGTGAGCAGCTTCAGCCGGGGCTGGTACTGCTCCGGCACGACCGGCAGGCCGGGCGGTGCGGTGCTGGTGGCGCCGGCCGCGAAGACCTGCTTGACCAGCCGGTCCTCCAGGGAGTGGTACGAGAGCACGGCGATCCGGCCGCCGACCGCGAGGGCGTCCACGGCGGCCGGAACGGCCCGCTCCACGCTGGCGAGTTCGCCGTTGACCTCGATGCGCAGGGCCTGGAACGTGCGCTTGGCGGGGTTGCCGCCGGTGCGCTTGGCGGCCTGCGGGAGCGCGTCCCGGATCAGTTCGACCAGCCGCGCGCTGTTCGTGAAGGGCTCCTTGGCGCGCTCGCGGACGATCGCCGAAACGATCCGCTTGGCCTGCTTCTCCTCGCCGTAGGTGCGCAGGATCCGCACCAGCTCCCCGGGCGGGTAGGTGTTGAGGACCTCCGCCGCGCTGATGCCGGTCGTCTGGTCCATCCGCATGTCCAGCGGGGCGTCCTGGGCGTACGCGAAGCCGCGGTCGGCCTCGTCGAGCTGCATGGAGGAGACGCCGAGGTCGAAGAGCACGCCCTGGACCCGGGGTACGCCGAGCCGGTCGAGCACCTCGGGGAGCTCGTCGTAGACGGCGTGCACCAGGGTGGCGCGGTCGCCGTAGGGGGCGAGGCGTTCCCCGGCGAGCTTGAGGGCGGCCGGGTCGCGGTCGAGGGCGATCAGCCGGACCGCCGGGAAGGCCGTGAGCAGCGCCTCGCTGTGCCCTCCGAGGCCGAGGGTGCAGTCGACGACGACCGCGCCGGGCTCGGCGAGCGCAGGGGCGAGCATGTCCAGACACCGCTGGAGCATGACGGGTACGTGGCGGGTATTACTCATGCGCCTTCCGATGGGGTGGGCGGCAGGTGGGTCCCCGGCCGCTGGCTGGGGGATGCCGCACGTACCGCTTGGTCCCCGCCCGCTCTGAAGGGGAAGTGGCCCTCCGGCGACGGGGAAGTGACGTCGGAAGTCCATGGGAGCGGGAGGAGGCCGAGCCGTACGTACGATGCGCACGCGAGGAATTCGGTATCCAAGGAGAGCGTCACGCCTCCCACTTCGCGCCACTTTAGTCCACCGGCTGTCCCGGTCAATCAACTGGTTCCGCGCGTCCCGCGACGGCTTCGCCGGGGCCGTCCCGACGGGCTTTTCACCCGGGTGGCGGCTACCCGGAGGGAGCTGTGGATTACCTCACAAGGGGTGATGTTGCCCCCTATGCCCGGCCTCCCACGGGGCCGGACCGGCCGGTGACTATTACGGTGAATGCATGCCCATACCTGCGTCGCAGCCGTCGTCCCCGTCCACCGACAGTTCCTCCGTCCGTTCCGGCGGCACGGTCACCGACCGCCTGGTCGAGGCCAACCAGCGCTACGCCGCCGCCTTCACCGATCCCGGCATGGACGCCCGGCCGGTCCTCAAGGTCGCCGTGGTGGCCTGTATGGATGCCCGTATCGACCTGCACGCCGCGCTCGGCCTCGAGCTCGGCGACTGCCACACCATCCGCAACGCCGGCGGTGTGGTCACCGACGACATCATCCGTTCCCTGACCATCAGCCAGCGGGCACTCGGCACCCGCTCCGTCGTCCTCATCCACCACACCGGATGCGGCCTGCTCAATCTGACCGAGGACTTCCGCCACGAGCTCGCGGCCGAGGTCGGCCAGCGCCCGACGTGGGCCGTCGAGGCGTTCAAGGACCTCGACGAGGACGTCCGGCAGTCCATGCAGCGGGTGCGCACCTCGCCCTTCCTGCTGCACACCGACGACGTGCGGGGCTTCGTCTTCGACGTCAAGACGGGTCTGCTGCGGGAGATCGCCCCCCAGGACTGACCGTCCGGAGTGCGGGCCGGCCCGGTTTTCCGGGCCGGCCCGTGCCGAAAACGCCGGGTTCGCCCGGAACGCCGGGGCGCGGGTGTGTGAGTTATCCACAGGTCATGACGCCGGAGCGCGCGGGCGGCAAGAATGCGTGGGTGACGTCGTGCCGGCGGTGGCCGGGCCCGGCGCGCATTTTCGGGGTGGGCCGGTTCCGCACAAGGGGGTGTCGGCCCGTGGCACAGGGCCGAGGAGGGCCGAGTGACGACGTATGACGAACGAGCGAGCCTCACCGATCTGACCACCACAGCGGAGCGGGTTCACCGGTCGGTGGAAGGCGTGATCGAGGGCAAGCCGGAGGTCGTACGGCTCGCGCTGACGGTGCTCCTGGCCGAGGGCCATCTGCTCATCGAGGACGTACCCGGCGTCGGCAAGACGATGCTGGCCAAAGCGCTCGCCCGCTCCATCGACTGCTCGGTGCGGCGCATCCAGTTCACGCCCGATCTGCTGCCCTCCGACATCACCGGCGTCAGCATCTTCGACCAGCAGCAGCGCGACTTCGAGTTCAAGCCCGGCGCGATCTTCTCCCAGATCGTCATCGGCGACGAGATCAACCGCGCCTCCCCCAAGACCCAGTCCGCGCTCCTGGAGTCCATGGAGGAGCGCCAGGTCACGATGGACGGGCAGACCTATGAACTCCCCAGCCCGTTCATGGTCGTCGCCACCCAGAACCCGGTCGAGATGGAGGGCACCTACCCGCTGCCCGAGGCCCAGCGCGACCGCTTCATGGCCCGGGTGTCGATCGGCTACCCCAGCCCGGCCGCCGAACTTCAGATGCTGGACGTGCACGGCGGCGCCTCCCCGCTCGACGACCTCCAGCCGGTGGCGCACGCCCACGAGATCGTCAAGCTGATCGACACGGTCCGTGAGGTCCATGTCGCCGAGGCCGTCCGGCGGTACGCCGTCGACCTGGTGTCCGCCACCCGCCACCACCCCGAGCTGCGGCTCGGTGCCTCACCGCGGGCGACGCTGCATCTGGTGCGCGCCGCCAAGGCCACCGCGGCCCTCGCCGGGCGGGAGTACGCCCTGCCGGACGACGTCCAGGCGCTGGCGGTGGCGGTGCTCGCGCACCGTCTTCTGCCCACCGCCCAGGCGCAGTTGAGCCGCAGATCGGCCGAGCAGATCGTGCTGGAGATCCTCCAGCGCGTCCCGGTTCCCGAGCCGTCCGCGCAGCCGTGGCGGACGCACGGCCGGCAGCCGCCCGGGGTCCGGGGGTTGTGATGAGCGGAGGGGGGAGCGAACGGACGCCGGAGCCGGGCGGGCTGCGGACGGCCCTCGGGGGGATGACGACGCGCGGCCGGTCGTTCCTGGCCGCCGGCGTGGCCGCCGCGGTGTGCTCGTATCTGCTGGGGCAGCCGGATCTGCTGCGGGTCGGGCTGCTGCTCGCCGCCCTGCCGCTGGTGTGCGTCCTGGTCCTGCACCGCACCCGCTACCGCGTCGCGGGCCGCCGCGCACTCTCGCCCGGCCGGGTGCCGGCCGGTGCCGAGTCCCGGGTCCGGCTGGTGATGGAGAACGTCTCCCGGCTGCCGACCGGCGTGCTGATGCTGCAGGACCAGGTGCCCTATGTGCTGGGCCCCCGGCCGCGCTTCGTCCTGGACCGGGTCGAGGCCGGCGGCCGCCGGGAGGTCACCTACCGCGTCCGTTCGGACCTGCGCGGCCGCTATCCGCTCGGGCCGCTGCAGTTGCGGCTGTCCGACCCGTTCGGGATGTGCGAGCTGACCCGCTCCTTCCAGACCTTCGACACCCTGACGGTGGTGCCGCGGGTCGAGCCGCTGCCGGCCGTCCGCCTGGCCGGCGAGGCCGCGGGGTACGGCGACGGACGCCAGCGCTCGCTGGCCCTGGCCGGCGAGGACGACATCATCCCGCGCGGCTACCGCCACGGCGACGACCTGCGCCGGATCCACTGGCGGTCCACGGCGCGCCACGGCGAGCTGATGGTCCGCCGGGAGGAACAGCCGCAGAAGGCGCGCTGCACGGTCCTGCTGGACACCCGCGACCTCGCCCACCCGGGAGGCGGCCCCGACTCGGCCTTCGAATGGGCGGTGTCGGCCGCCGCCTCGACGGCGGTGCACCTTCTGGAGCGCGGTTTCGCGGTCCGGCTGCTGACCGACACCGGCAGCTCGGTACCGGGCCCGGACGGCACCGGCGGCTACCCGGGGAACGCCGGTTCCGCCGACACCGCCGGCCTGATGCTGGACACCCTCGCCGTGGTCGAGCAGTCCGAGGAGGAGGGGCTCTCGGCGGCGTACGAGGTGCTGCGCGGCGGCAGCGAAGGGCTGCTGATCGCCTTCCTCGGCGACCTGGACGCCGAACAGGCCGCGATCGCCCGGCAGATGCGCCGGCGCTGCGGTACGGCGATCGCCTTCGTCCTGGACGGCGACGCCTGGACCCGTGGCCCCGGCGGCATCCGGTTCGGCACCGGCCAGGTGCCGCTCGCCGAGCGGCTGCGGCTGCTGCGGCGGGCCGGCTGGACGGCGCTGCCGGTCGCGCCGGGGGACGCGCTCGCCGGTCTGTGGCGGGCGGCCGCCGATCAGGCCGGGACGGCCCCGGAGCGCCTGGAGTACGGGCCGGGTGGCGGCCCCGCGGAGACGGTGACGGGGGGACGGCCATGAAGGAGAGCGTGAACGCACCCACCGACGACGAGTTCGCGGCGGCCGGTATCAAGCACCGCTGGCCGGTGCGGGAGCACGACGCGTACGGGGACCGCACCGGGCGAGGGGAGGCGGACCGATGAGCGGCCGGGCACGACTCGCGCTGTGTGCCGCGGTGGCCACCCTGTGTGCCGCCGGCGCACTGCTGCCGCTGGTGGATCCGATCGGCTGGATCTTCCAGGCGGCGATCCTGCTGGCGATCATGACCGGGGTGGGCGCGCTGGCCCGCCGGGTCCCGCTCGCCGGACCGCTGACCCTCGCCGCCCAACTGCTGACCCTGGTCCTACTGCTGACCGTGCTCTTCGTGCCGGCCGACGCCGTGCTCGGCGTGCTGCCGGGCCCGGACGCGGTCGCGGAGTTCGGCCGGCTGCTGCACCACGGCGTCCAGGACGTCGGGCGGTACGCCATCCCCGCCCCGGTCACTCCCGGCATCCGGCTGCTGCTGGTCGCCGGGGTGCTGCTGATCGGCCTGATCGTGGACGCCGTGGCGGTGACGTACCGCAGTGCCGCGCCCGCCGGCCTGCCGCTGCTCGCGCTCTACTCCGTCGCGGCGGGGCTGGCCCAGGGCGGGGCGGGCTGGCTGTGGTTCCTGATCGCGGCGGCGGGCTATCTGCTGCTCCTGCTGGCCGAGGGCCGCGACCGGCTCTCCCAGTGGGGCCGGGTCTTCGGTGCCCCGAGCCCGGGCCTGCCGGGCGGTGGGCCGGGTTCCGGCGCCGGCGGCCCGGCCACCGCACCGGTCCGTACGGGCCGCCGGATCGGCGCCCTGGTCCTCGGCATCGCCATCGTGGTGCCGGCCGCGCTGCCCTCCCTCGGCGACGGGCTGCTCGGCCCCACCGGCAGCGGCCCGGGACGCGGCGGCGGGGGCGGCACGATCTCCGCGGTCAACCCCCTGGTGTCGCTGCAGGACAGCCTCAACCAACCCGAGGACCGGGAGGTCCTCAACTACCGCACCACCGCTGCCGATACGCGCGATCTGTATCTGCGGATCGTCGCCCTGGACCAGTTCGACGGCACGACGTGGAAGCCGTCCGAACGCACCGTCACGGACGTGCCCGAACGGCTTCCGGAGCCACCCGGCCTCAGTTCCGCGGTCGGCCGCGAGCGGATCAACACCTCCATCTCGACCGCCGGGTGGTACGCGCAGAACTGGCTGCCGCTCCCCTACCCCGCGGCCCGGGTGGACATCTCCGGCCGCTGGCGCTTCGAGCCGCAGGGCCGCACGCTGGTCGGCGACCGCGGCCAGAACACCCGCGATCTGCAGTACCAGGTCGAGAGCCTCCAGGTGCGGCCCACCTCCCAGCAGCTGGCCGCCGCCCCGGCGCCGCCCAGCGACCTGCTGCACGAGTACACCAAGGTCCCCGCCTCGCTGCCGCCGGTCGTCCGGACCACCGCCCACCAGGTCACCCGGGGCGCCTCGACCGCTTACGCCAAGGCCGTCAAGCTCCAGGACTGGTTCGCGCTCTACGGCGGCTTCACGTACAACACCGAGGTCCGGGCCGGCAGCGGCACCGAGGCGATAGCCCGGTTCCTGCGGCTGAAGGAGGGCTTCTGCGTCCACTTCTCGTTCTCGATGGCGGCGATGGCCCGCACGCTGGGCATCCCGGCCCGGGTCGCGGTCGGCTTCACCCCGGGGACGAAGCAGCCCGACGGCACGACCTCGGTCAGCCTGAAGGACGCGCACGCCTGGCCCGAGCTGTACTTCCAGGGCATCGGCTGGACCCGTTTCGAGCCCACGCCGAGCCGCGGCAGCATTCCCGACTACGCCTATCCCGACACCTCGGACAGCTCCGAGCCGGGCCGCCCGGACCCCGCACCGGCCCGGCCCGCGCCGCCCACGGAGGGGCCGTCGGCGACCCCCTCGTGCGCGCCGGACGAGCACCGGGCCGGCAGCGGAACGGCATGTCTGACACTGCCCGCACAGTCCGGCGCCCGCCCGTCGGACGGCGGCCCGTCCCCCTGGGCGCTGGCCGCCCTCGGGCTGCTCGCCCTGCTCGTCCTGCTGCTGCCCCTGACCCCGCTGCTCTGGCGGCTCCGGCTCCGCGCCCGACGACTGGCGCCCGCCGCCCGGGGCGGGCATGGCACGACGCAGGCCAGCGGGCGACTGGCGCCCTCCGTCCGGGGCGGGCATGGCACGACGCACGCCGGCGGGGACGGTGCGATGGACACAGCCGGGGACGGCGCGACGCGTGCGGACGGGGGCGGTGCGACGGACGCGGGCGGGGCCTGTGCGGCGGCTGCCCTGTCCGCCTGGCAGGAGCTGTTGGACACCGCCTGGGACTTCGGGATCATCCCGGACGAGTCACTGACCCCGCGCAGGGCGGCCGCGCGGATCATTCGCGTCGGGGAATTGCAACCGGAGCCGGCCGCCGCTGCGCGCCGGGTCGCCGAGGCGGTCGAGCAGATCCTCTACGCCCCGCACCCGCGCCCGGTGGCCGGCCTGGCCGACGACGTCCAGCGCGTACTGGCCGGGTTGCGGTCCGGTGCACCCCGCGCCCTGCGCCTGCGGGCCCTGTTCGCCCCACGCTCCGCCGCCCGCCTCCACCGCGCCGCCGCAGCCCGCTGGGCCTCCGTACGCCTCCGCTGCCGCACAAGCCGCCCCGTGGCCGCGATACGGCGAGCGCCTTCCGCGCTGCGACGGGGAAGGCGGCAGCGGGCGTAGGGGTACGGGGAGCGGTGCGGGTAGGGGTAGGGGGTGTCTGGGGCGTAGGGGCGTCCGGGGCGGGGGCGGGTCCGGGGCGGGGGCGGGTCTGTCGGAGGGGGCGACGGGCCGCGTCGTCCGCCGGGCGCGATTCCGGCAGGCACGATGTCCGGCTGGCCACGGCGTTTGACAGGGCTGCGGCGCCCGGCAGGGGGCCACGACGTCCAACGGGCCGCGTCGTCCGGGGGCTGCATCGACCGGCGGGCCGCGATGCCCGGCAGCTCGCGACATCCGACAGCCCACGACATGCGGGATGCCACGGAATCCGCGGAGGGGCAACAACGCCCGGCAGGCCCGCCGCGACAGCCCTCCGCGGCCCGCGGTGTCGTGCACGGCCTGCACGACGCAGCCGGCAGTGCACGGCCGGCAGTAGGCGTGCTAGTGGCAGAAAAACGTGCTGTGGCCGCCCGAGGGGATCGGGCGGCCACAGCAGGAAGAGTGCTGACGCGGCGACGGCGCGTCAGGGGGAGGACGTTCGGGGCGGGGTCAGTGGCCCTGCTGTTCGTCGCGGCGGCGCTGCCAGCGGTCCTCGATGCGGTTCATCATCGAGCGGCGCTGCCGGGCCTGACGTCGCGCCGGGCCTTCGGCACCGGCGCGCTGTTCCCCGGGCTTGGGCGCCTTGCGCCACCCGGTGACCGCGAGCACGGCACAGCCGAGCATCACGAGGAATCCGACCACGCTGATCCAGATCTGCTGCGCGACCATGCCGGCCATGAGCAGGGCGATACCCACCAGGAAGCCCGCGACCGCTTGGTAGACCCGTCGCCGGGTGTACGTACGCAGCCCGCTTCCCTCAAGCGCTGTCGCGAACTTGGGATCTTCGGCGTACAGCGCTCGCTCCATTTGCTCGAGCATGCGCTGCTCGTGCTCCGAGAGCGGCACGGAGTCCTCCTACTCGTCGGTCGCGGGGGGCGACCGGGGTGCGACCCTTTCAGGATAGGCAGGGAATCGCCCCCGTGAAACCCGCCCCTCGACGCCAGTTCACTGTCCGGGCCGCCGTGGCGGCCGGTGGTGATGCTGGCTGCATTCCCCACCCGCCTGTCCGTCATGCCGGAACGTCGTACACCGATCATACGGGGCGAAGGGGCTGATCGGGTGGCCTGTGGCCGACTGCACGCAGCCGGCCGGAGCTGCTCCGCGGGTCAGTCGCGCTCGGCGAGGACGTGCAGCTGGGTGGCGACCGAGTGGAAGGCGGGTTGCTCGGCGGCGGCCGCCTCCAGCTTCAGCAGGGCGTCCATGGCGCCCGGCTCGGTGTCGACGAGTACGCCCGGGACCAGGTCGGCGAAGACCCGGACGCCGTGCACCGCGCCGACCTGCAGGCCGGTGGCGGAGACCAGGTCGATGAGCTGTTCCGCGGTGAACCGGCGGGGCACCGGGTCGCCCTCGCCCCAGCGCCCGGCCGGGTCGGTGAGGGCCTGGTGGGCCTCGGTGAAGTGGCCGGCCAGGGCGCGGGCGAGCACGGCACCGCCGAGGCCGGCGGCGAGCAGGCTGAGGGTGCCGGCCGGGCGCAGCGCGTCGACGGCGTTGCGGATGCCCTCGGCCGGGTCGTCGACGTACTCCAGCACGCCGTGGCAGAGCACGGCGTCGTAGCCACCGCGCTCGACCACGTCGAACAGGCCGTGGGCGTCGCCCTGGACGGCCCGGATCCGGTCGGCGACGCCCGCCTCCGCGGCCCGCCGCTCCAGGGCGAAGAGGGCGTTGGGGCTGGGGTCGACGACCGTGACGCGGTGGCCGAGGCGGGCGACCGGCACGGCGAAGTTGCCGGTGCCACCGCCGGTGTCGAGGACGTCCAGGGCGTCGCGCCCGGCCGCCTTGACCCGGCGCTCCAGGGCATCCTTCAGGACGTCCCAGACCACGGCGGTACGAAGGGATGCGCGCGGGCGCAGCGGGTCAGACACGGCGGGTGGCTCCTCGGCGGGGGCATGAACATCCAGTCGTCCACCACCCTATTCCGTCCCGCGCCGTCCGCCGCCCGCGGAGCCCCGCGAAGTGTGTGATGACCTGCTCATCCCGCCCCGCGGGGCCCCAAAGAGCGTCTGACCACCCGCTCACCCGGCCCTGCCCCGAGGACCGTGTGCGGACTGCCCACCGGCCCCCTACAGGGCCCCGCGGCCCACACGTGGCTTACCCCGCTCCCTTCGCAAGGGCAGCCCACCGCTCGCCCGCCGACTTCGCGAGTCAGCCCACCGCTCGCCCGCTCACTTCGCGAGTCAGCCCACCGCTCGCCCGCTCACTTCGCGAGGGCAGCCCGCCGCTCGCCCGTCACGGCCCCCTCACCCCGCGCTGCGGAGCCCCGAGGCCGGCACCGGCGGTCCCCTCACCCCGCCCGCTGAGGCGGCAGTGGGGGCTGGAGGTGGAGCATCCGCTCGACCAGGCGCAGGAACATCGCGACGTCCCGTAGGAGGTCGTCGGCATCCCGGGTGCTGGCCGCGCCGGGTATTCCGGCCTCGGCCCGGGCCCGGCGGGCGGCACCGGAGGCGAACAGGGCGCTCCACTCGGTGAGTTCGGGCGCGACCTCGGGGAGGAGGTCCCAGGCGCTGCGTATGCTTTCCCGGCGGCTGCGCCGCGGAGCGGCACCCGGCCTGCGGCGCAGGGTGGTCTCCGGGCGGGCGCGCACGGCGAGGACGGCGGCGGCGGTGCGCAGCGCTGCCAGATGGGCGGTGGCGAACCGCTCGTTGGGGGCTTCCAGGGTCCGCGCTTCTTCGAGGCCCTGCTGGGCCTGGGCGAGCAGGGCCAGGGCGGCGGGTGGTGCGGCCGCCCGGCGCAGGACGGGGTGGACATCGCTCGGGGGACCGTACGCAGCGGAACTGCCCCCGCTGGGACGAACTGCCATGACGAACCTCCTGTCGTCACATGCCGGTTCGGGACCGAACGCTGATTCGGCCCGTCTGACCCCATCGTGCGGTACACCACTGACAATCGGCTCTGACCTGCACTTTCGCCAGACAGGCGGCGGACAGGCAGCGGACAGGCAGTGGACAAGCAGCGGACAGGCGGCGGATGACGCGCGCAGGGGCAGCGCGGGCGATTCCCGGCTATCGACGGGGGCGGGTGCCCGGCTCCCCCGCCACGGCCGATTCCCGGCTCGCGACGGGGGCGGGTGCCCGGCTCCCCCGCCGCCGGCGATTCCCGGCTCCCGACGCGGGCGGTTCACGGCTCCCGAACCGATTTGCCGGACCCCCTTGCGTAACGCGGGGTGGGATGCGGCATACTTTTTGCACTGACCAGTCAGTGCAAGGGAGGGGATCGTGGACAGCACCCCGCACGGGGCGGCGGTCACGGCCGAGCGGTTCGGGGTCAAGGGCCCCCGCGGCTGGGCGTTCCGGAACATCGACATCACGGCCGGACCCGGCTCGCTGATCGCCGTACAGGGCCCGTCGGGCTCGGGCCGTACGTGCCTGCTGCTCGCGCTCACCGGCAGGATGAAGTCCGCCGAGGGCACCGCCGAGATCGGCGGGCTGGCGCTGCCCAGGAAGAAGGCCGCGGTCCGGTCGGTCACCGCACTCGCGCATGTGCCCGGGATCGCCGACCTCGAACCTTCCCTGACCGTAGGGGAGCATCTGCGCGAACGCGCCCTGTTGCAGGGCCGGTTCGGCGGTTCGCTGCGCGCCCTGCTGCGGCCGCGCCGGGAGCGCCGGGCCGAGGCCCGTGCCCTGGTGGACGACGCGCTGGCGGCGGCCGGGCTCGACCTCACGGCGCTGCCCAAGGGGATCCGCACGTCGGTGCGTGACCTGGAGCGGCTGGAGGCACTGCGGCTCTCCGTGGCGCTCGCGCTGATCGGCCGGCCACGACTGCTGGCCGTCGACGACACGGATCTGAAGCTGTCCGACGAGGAGCGCACCGCCGCCTGGGCGATGCTGCGCGGCCTCGCGGCGGCCGGCACGACGGTCCTCGCGGTGTGCAGCGAGCCGCCCGCGGACGTGGCGGACGTGGTGCTGGTCCGGACCGGCAACCGTCCGGAGGCGGCCGGCGGGCAGGTCTCCACGGACGCGCACGACCCCACCGAGGGGCCGGATGCGCCGGCCGCCGGGGACGGCACGGACGCCGAGGACGAGGCCGGTACGGCCGCCGAGGACGCCACGGACGCCGGGGCCGGCAGCGACCAGGTGAAGGACGACGAGGAGGAGGGGGCGGCCGATGCGCTCGCCGAAGCTGGCCGCGCTTGAGCTGAAGCGGTTCGGGAGGGGGAAGCTGCCGCGCGCCGCACTGGCCGCGCTGCTGCTCCTGCCGCTGTTGTACGGCGCGCTGTACCTGTGGTCCTTCTGGGACCCGTACGGGCGGCTGGACAAGATACCGGTCGCCCTGGTCAACGAGGACAGGGGCGCCGAGGCCGGCGGGAAGCACCTCTCGGCGGGCGACAGCATCGTCGACGGCCTCGCGGACAGCCACACCTTCGACTGGCACCCCGTGGGCGCCGCGGAGGCCGCCCGGGGCGTCGAGGACGGCACGTACTACCTGTCGCTGTCCATCCCGAAGGACTTCAGCCGGCGGATCGCCTCCAGTTCGGGTGACCACCCGGAAACGGGCGCCCTCAAGGTGCGCACGAACGACGCGAACAACTACATCGTCGGGCAGATCTCCCGGACGGTGTTCTCCGAGGTGCGCGCGGCGGCCTCGGCGAAGTCGTCCCGCACCTTCCTCGACAAGATCTTCGTCTCCTTCTCGACGCTGCACGGCAAGACCGAGCAGGCCGCCGACGGCGCCGACCGCCTCAAGGACGGTATCGGGCAGGCCAAGGACGGCACCGGCAAGCTGGCCGACGGTCTGGGCAGCGCCAAGAACGGCAGCGGCAGGCTCGTCACCGGCCTCGGCGACCTGAACGCGGGCGCCGGGCGGCTCTCCCAAGGGAGCGGCGACCTCGCCCGCGGCGCAGGTACGGCCGCCGACGGTTCGCGCCAACTGGCCGACGGCGCCGGGCAGGTGGCCGACGGGACACAGCAGCTGGCCGACACCGTCAACGGCGTCGCCGGCAAGGTGGGACCGTTCGTCCGGGCGCACGGCAAGGAGATCGGCGAGGCCGCCCAGCTCGTCGCGGACGGCTCGCGGGCGGTCCGTGACCACCTGGACAAGCTGCCCGCGGCGGCGTCCATGGGTGCCAAGCTCTCCCGGGGCATCTCCGACCACCTCGCCACCTACTACCGGCTGCGCTGCGAGAGCGGGGTCACCCTCGACACCTCCTGCGCCGAGCTGAAGCAGATCAAGGACCAGGCGGCCACAGCGGCGGACAAGGCCGAGGAGGTCAGCGGTTACGTCCACGACCAGAAGAACCTCGACCGGCTGGGCCGGGACCTGGACACCCTGCACTCCCTGGCGAGCGAGCTGGCGAAGCGCGGCCCCACCCTGGGCGCCGACATGGACGCCGCGGTCAAGAAGATCAACGACCTCAACGACGGTGCGCACAAGGTGTCCGCGGGTGCCCGCAAGCTGGCCGCGGGCAATGCGAAGCTGGCCGCCGGCGCGGACCGGCTCAACGACGGCGCGCACCAACTGCACGACGGCACGGGCCGGGCCGCGGCCGGGATGCACGACCTCGACTCCGGGGTGGGCAAGCTCAAGGACGGCGCGCAAACCCTGAACGGCGGCATGTTCAAGCTCTCCGACGGCTCGCAGCAACTGGCCGGCGGGCTGCACGACGGGGCGAAGCGGATCCCCGACTACGGCAAGAAGGAGCGCGACGCCCGCACCCTGGTGATGTCCGACCCGGTGCAGCTCGCCTCCGGCTCCGCCCACAAGGCGCCCAACTACGGCACCGGCTTCGCGCCGTACTTCATCCCGCTGTCGCTGTGGGTCGGCGCCATGGTGGCGTACATGCTGATCCAGCCGCTCAACAGGCGGGCGCTGGCGATGGGTGCCTCCTCCTGGCGGGTGGCGGTCTCCGGCTGGCTGCCGGTGGTCGGCGTGGGCGTGCTGCAGACCGCGGCCCTGATGTCCGTACTGCACTTCGGGCTCGGCCTCCAGATGGCCAGGGCGGCCGGTACGCTCGGCTTCCTGGTGCTGGTCACGGCCTGTTTCTCGGCGATCGTGCAGTGGCTGAACGCACAGTTCGGACCGGCCGGCCGGATCCTGGTACTGGCCCTGCTGATGCTCCAGCTGACCTCGGCGGGCGGCACGTACCCGGTGCAGACCAGCCCCGGCTTCTTCGGCGCCATCCACCCGTATCTGCCGATGAGTTACATCGTGGAGGGGCTGCGCCGGCTCATCACCGGGGGCGACCTCGCGCCCGTGTGGCAGGGCGGTGCGGTGCTGGTGGCCTTCACCGTCGGCGCGCTGCTGCTGACCTCGCTGACCGCCCGCGGCCGCCAGGTGATCCGCATGAAGGACCTCCACCCGGAGCTGAGCCTGTGAGCACGCACACCCCAGGGACCGGCACAATCCCCTCCATGGACAGCTCCCACACACGCCGCGACGCCACCCGGCGCAAGCTCTTCGACGCCGCGGTCACACTCATCGCCGAACAGGGCTTCTCCTCCACCACGGTGGACGAGATCGCCGAGCGGGCGGGGGTCGCGAAGGGCACGGTCTACTACAACTTCGCGAGCAAGAACGTTCTCTTCGAGGAGCTGCTGCGGCACGGCATAGAGCTGCTGGCGACCTCCTTGCAGGCGGCCGCCGACGAGACCGCCGACCGGGGCGGCAGCCGGATCGACGCGCTGGACGCGATGATCCGGGCCGGGCTGGACTTCATCTCCCGTTACCCGGCGCTCACCCAGCTCTACGTCGCCGAGCTCTGGCGCACCAACCGCGCCTGGCAGTCGACGCTGATGGTGGTGCGCGAGCGGGCCATCACGGTCGTGGAGAACGTGCTGCGCGAGGCGGTCGCCCATGAGGAGCTGAGCGAGGAGATCGACATTCCGCTGACCGCCTCGGCACTGTTCGGGATGGTTTTGGTGGCGGCCCTGGACTGGCAGTCGTACCAGCCGGACCGGTCGCTCGACGATGTGCACGCCGCGCTGTCGCGGCTGCTTCAGGGGCGGGTCACCGGCCGTCCCGCGGAAGACGGGTGACGGCGGCCGGAAGCCGGAGAAGAGGCGAAGCAGACGAAAAAAGACGAGTGCGCGCCGTATTGGTCAGGTACGGCGCGCACCCCTTTGTGTTCCCCCGCGGGCCCGCACCGGAGAGTGCGCCACCCTGGCGCGGATCGTTCCCCCACCGATCCGACCAGGGCGGCGTTTCCCCCGTGCTCCCCCGTGGAGCCCCCGTACTCCCCCGTACTTCCCCCGTCACGTCCGGGAGCCGCGCTGCTCCGCCGCCCCGTGTCGGCGGTGCGGCGCCGCTTCCCTTCCGTGGCCCCTACTCTTCCGTCCGGGCGGCCGCCGGCCCATCCGCGTACCTACTCATCTGGCCGTCTGAGTACGGATACTCAAAACTGAGCACCGGGCCCCAGTGGCGGCCTACGATCTGCGGCGTGTCCGTACTTCCCTTGGTTTTCACCAGTGGCTGGGCGAGCGGGATCAACGCCTACGCCGTCGTCCTGCTCCTCGGCCTGCTCGGCACGGCCGGCGTCACCGACGACGTGCCGGCCGCACTGCAGCGCCCCGACGTGCTGATCGTGGCCGGGGTGCTCTTCCTGGCCGAGGCGATCGCCGACAAGGTCCCGTACGTCGACTCGGTCTGGGACGCGGTGCACACGGTGATCCGGCCGGTCGCGGGCGGCGTGGTGGCGGCGCTGCTGGCCGGACACGACGGGTCGCTGCCCGAACTGGCGGCGGGCGCGGTGGGCGGCACCACGGCGCTGCTGAGCCACCTGGTCAAGGCGGGCACCCGGATCGCGGTGAACACCTCGCCGGAGCCGGCCAGCAACATCGTGCTCAGCCTGCTGGAGGACCTGGGTGTGGCCGGGATCGTGGTCTTCGCGGTGTTCCATCCGGTGATCGCGGCGTCCATCGCGGCCCTGTTGCTGCTCACGGGCATCGTGATCGTGGTCCTGCTGTGGTCGCGGATCCGCCGCTATCTGCGCCGCCGTCGGGCCCGGCGTGAGGAGAAGCGGCTGGCCGCGGCGGGCGCCGGGGTGCCGCCGGCGGGCTGAGGGGGCCTGCCGGCCGCGGCCGCGGCCGCCCGTTCCGGCGTTGTCGGTGGCGGCGGATAAAGTCGCAGGCATGGCACGGATTGCGGTGATCGGCGCCGGGATGGGCGCGATGGCGGCCGCCGCCCGGCTGGCCGTCGCGGGCCACCGGGTGGCGGTGTTCGAACGTGCCGCGACGCACGGCGGCGCGGTGCGGCAGCTGGCACGGGACGGTTTCACCTTCGACACGGGACCGGGCCTGCTGCATCTGCCGGCGGTCTACCGCGACCTGTTCCTCAAAACCGGCCGGGAGCCGCTGGAGAGCTGCCTGGAGCTGTCCCAGGTCGATCCGGCGAGCCGTCATCTCTTCGCCGACGGCACCGCGGTCTCGCTGCCCAACGCCTCGCGGGCCGGCGTCCTCGCGGCGCTGGACGAGGCGCTGGGCGCGGGGGCCGGTGAGCGCTGGAGCGAGCTGGTGGGCCGCGCCCGGGACGCCTGGGACGCCGCCCGCCGGCCGCTCCTGGAGGAGCCGCTGTGGCAGGACTGGCGGGTGCTGGGGCGCGATCCGTATCCGGCGGTGCGCCGGCGCGGGCTGTTCGGCCGGCGCGACAAGGGACCGACGACGGCCACCCTCGCCGAGATCGCCCGCCGCGAGCTGGCCGACCCCCGGCTGATCGCCCTGCTGGAGAGCCATGCGCTGGCGTACGGCCTGGACCCGCGCGGCGCCCCGGCGAGCGCCGCGGTGCTGCCGTACATGGAGCAGACCTTCGGCAGTTGGTATCCCCGCGGCGGTATGCGGGCGCTGGCCGACGCGCTGTACGAGCGCTGTCTGGCCCGCAAGGTGGAGTTCACCTTCGGTGCGGAGGTGACCGGGATCGTCGAGAAGGACGGCCGGGTGGCCGGCGTCGAGCTGGCCGACGGCCGGCTGGAGGAGGCCGCCTTCGTGGTCGCGGGCCTCGATCCGGCCCGGCTGCCCGGCCTGCTGGGCGGTCGCGAGCCGTACGGCGCGGACGAGGTGCGGCCGCGGACCGGCCCCGGAGACCGCGCCCCGGGGCGGCTGACGGTGTGTCTGGCGCTGCGCGGGCCCCGCGAGGCGGGCGCGGCGCACCGCACGGTGGTCCATGCCGCGGACCGGGCGGCGGAGCTGGCCGGTGTGTTCGGGGACGGCGGCGGAGGTCTCCGGACGCCCTGTGCGCGGCCGACGGTGACGGTGCTGCGCCCGGACGACCCCATGACGCGGCCCGACGGGGAGCACGAGGCGGTGACGCTGTCCGCGACGGTCGCGGCGCACGGCCCGGTGGACCGGCTCGACGGTCCGGCCGTCGAGGAGGAGGCCGACCGGCTGATGGCGGTGGCCGAGGCCGCGGTGCGGGGGCTGCGTGAGCGGGTGCTGTGGCGCGAGGTGCTGCCGCCGGCGGACGAGGAGTTGATACCGGCCCCCGCGCTCCCGGGCCAGGAGGGCCGTTTCCTGCGGCCCGGCAACCGCACCCGGATACCGGGGCTGTACGCGGTCGGCGGCTGGTCCCATCCGGGCGGCGGCCTGGCGCATGCCGGGATGTCCGGGGCGCTCGTCGCGGGCCTGATCGTCCACGGCGACGACTGGCACGGCTCCACGTAGGACCGGTCCGCCGGGAAGCCGGGCGCGGCGCCGGCGGCGGCGGCGCGGGGAGGCGTCCCCGGCGCTCGGGTCAGTAGCGGTAGGGCTGGCCGTCGTAGCCCTGCTGCTGGTACGGCGGGTAGGGCGGCTGCTCGGGCGGGAGTTCGTCGCCGCGCTGTTGCGGGACCCAGACCCCGCCGGGCGGGGTCTCGCCGTAGCCCTGGCCGGGGTTCTGGCCCGCCGGCTGTTCCTGGCCGCCGTACTGCTGCCCGCCGTAGGACGCCTGGCCGTAGGGGTCGGGCTGGGCATAGGGGTCGTAGGGCGCGGCGTACTGCTGGCCGCCGTAGGGGTCGGCGTAGCCGGCCTGGCCGGAGCCGTCGCCGTACGCCGCGTAGGGGTCGCCGTAGCCGTCCTGGCCGGCCGCGGGCGCGCCGTAACTGGCGCCGTAGTCATAGCCGTTGGCGTCCGCGGTGCCGCCGGCCTGGGTGTCGTTCGCGGTGGTGCCGTACGCGTCGTAGCCGGTGTAGCCGTCGTTCTGCGGGGCGCGGGCGTCCGGGCTGTAGATGCCGTACTGACCGGTCTCGTCGGGCATCGGCTGCGGCGCGTAGACGGTGGTGGTGTCGAAGGCCTGGGTGTCGAAGGACTGGGTGGCGAACACGCTCCGGTCCTGCGGGTCCTGGTACGGGTCCGGACCGCCGTAGCCGCCCGGCCCGTACCCGCCGGTCGCGTAGTCGTAGGACTCCTGACCTGCGTACGGCTCTTGGCCGGCATAGGAATCCTGGCCGGCGTAGGTGCCCTGACCTGCGTACGCGTCCTGGCCGCCGTAGCCGTCCTGGCCGGGGAAGCCGGGGCTCTGGAAGCCGCCGGTGCTCTCGAAGGTGTCCGGACCGCCGTCCGCGCCCCGGCCGGTACCGGCCTGCGGACCGTCGGCGGGGCCGTCACCGGGACCGTCACCGGGAGGTACCGCCTCGACGCCGGAGACCTGCAGGGACGGTTCGGCGGCGGGCGGGCCGGACCGGCGTCCGCGGCGCCGCCGGCTCTCACCGGGTTTGCCGCCCAGCGCCCAGCCCTCGGTGAAACCGCGCTTGAAGGAGAGCGTCACATTGGTCTGGCCGATGGCGAACGCGATCAGACCGGCCCCGATCACGATCACCGAGGGGATGATGACGCCGACGACGACGGCGAGGAAGCCGACGAAGGCGAGCAGCCGCCAGCGCAACCGGGCCTTGTACTGGAGCAGTACCTCACCCAGCAGCCACAGAGCGACCAGACCGAACGCGATGTAGAGGATCGTCCAGCCCATATACGCCCCTCTTCCGCCGCTCGCCGGCCACCGTGATCAGGGCCGCTGGTGCAGCCCCAGATTCTCGTAGATTTCCAGAGTCGCCGTGGAGTGGTTGAGGGTAATGAAGTGCAACCCGGGCACATCCTCGGCCATCAAGCGCGAACACAACTCGGTCGCGTACTCGATGCCAATGGAGCGTACCGCCGCCGGATCGTCCTTGACGGACAGGATGCGCTCGGCCAGTTCGGGCGGGAACGCGGCATTGCTGAGCTGCGCGAACCGCTCGATCTGACGGACGTTCGTGACCGGCATGATCTCCGGGATGATGGGCGTCTGGCAACCCGCGGCCGCGACCCGGTCGCGGAGCCGGAAGTAGTCCTCCGGGTAGAAGAACATCTGGGTGATGGCGAAATCCGCACCGGCCCGGCACTTGGCGACGAAGTGGGTGACGTCGGTGTCCCAGTCCGTCGAGCGCGGGTGCATCTCGGGGAAGGCGGCGACGCCGACGCAGAAGTCGCCGGACTCCTTGATCAGCCGGACCAGGTCGGCGGCGTAGGAGACCCCGTCGGGGTGCTTGACCCACTCGCCCATGGGGTCGCCGGGCGGGTCGCCGCGCAGCGCGAGCATGTTGCGGATCCCGGCGTCGGCGTACTGGCCGATGATGTTGCGCAGGTCAGCGGTGGAGTGGTTGACCGCGGTCAGGTGGGCCACCGGGGTGAGGGTGGTGTCCGTGGCGATGCGCTCGGTGGCGCGCACCGTGCCGTCACGGGAGGTGCCGCCGGCACCGTACGTCACGGAGACGAAGGTCGGGGAGACGGCCTCGATCCGACGAATGGCGTTCCACAGGGTCCGCTCACCCTTCTCGGTCTTCGGGGCGGCGAACTCGAAAGAGTAGGACTGCTTGCCGGAGGCGAGCAGCTCACGCACGGTCCGTGCGCGATCAGTCCTGGTGGAAGCTGTACCTAGGGCCATACGGGCAGGTTAACCAGCAGCCGGTCACACACCAACCGTCATCGGCGTTATGCCTGGTTGGTCCGGTTCATGTCCAGTGGGTGGACGTTTTGCGGCCCGACGGGCCCGAAAACCCGCGTGCCGGACAGGTCCGCACCCGGTCAGGCGTCCCGGCTTCGGATGCGCTTCGCCAGGGCGGCGGCCGCCGCGCCCGGGTCGTCCGCCTCGGTGATCGCGCGGACCACCACGACCCGGCGGGCACCGGCCGCCAGCACCTCGTCGAGGTTGTCGGCGTCGATCCCGCCGATCGCGAACCAGGGGCGCTCGGGGGCGCGCGCCGCGGCGTACCTGACCAGCTCCAGGCCGGGGGCGTGCCGGCCCGGCTTGGTGGGCGTCGGCCAGCAGGGGCCGGTACAGAAGTAGTCCACACCCGCTTCGGCGATCGCGGCGTCCACCTCGGCCTCGGCGTGCGTGGAGCGGCCTATCAGGACGTCCGGGCCGAGCAGCGCGCGGGCGGCCGGCACGGGCAGGTCGCCCTGTCCGAGGTGCAGTACGTCGCTGCCGGCGGCGTGCGCCACGTCCGCCCGGTCGTTCACGGCCAGCAGTTTGCCGTGCCGTCGGCAGGCGTCCGCGAAGACCTCGAGGTGCCGCAGCTCCTCGGCGGCCTCCATGCCCTTGTCTCGCAGCTGGACGATGTCGACCCCGGAGGCGAGCACCGCGTCCAGGAACTGTGGGAGGTCGCCCTGCTTCGTGCGGGCGTCCGTGCAGAGGTAGAGCCGGGCGTCGGACAGGGCCTGTCGTGCGGTGCTCATGGGCGGCTTCCCCCCAGGTCAGGGGCGTACGGACCGGGCTTTCCGGTCCGTACGCCCCGAAGGTGGTCATGGATCGAGGTGGCTGCGGAGTCCGCCGCGGCTGCCGGGGGCGGCCGCGGCGGCGGGGGTGTCAGACGGCGAGGGCCTGGGCCCGGCGCTTGACTTCCGTGCCGCGATTCTCGCGCAGCGCCTGGGCCGGGGTGCCGGGCAGGCTCTCATCCGCGGTGAACAGCCACTCCAGCATCTCCTCGTCGGTGAAGCCGTCGTCCTTGAGGAGGGTGAGGGTGCCGACGAGGCCCTTGACCACCTTGTCGTCCTTGATGAAATCGGCGGGCACCTGGAGCACCCGGTTCTCGCCGCGGCGCACCGCGATCAGCTGGCCCTCCTTGACCAGCTGCCGGACACGGGTCACCTCGACGCCGAGCCGTTCGGCGATGTCGGGGAGGGTGAGCCAGGCGGAAACGAGTCCATCGATCTTTGCGTCAATCTCGGTCACAGGACAAGCCTGCCACCTCCCACTGACAGCCGGTAGCCGGGCATCCCCATCAGGGGTTTCCGGCACACCGGAGAGTGACGACGCGCCGCGGGCGCGCCCGCCGGTGCGCCTGCCGTGCCCCCGCCGCCCCCGATGTCTCCGGCACCCGCCGGTTCACCGCGCCGCGGCCTTCAACGGCACCGCCGCGTTCGCCGCCCGCTCCCGGTCCAGGGCCACGCCCCGCTCGATGAGCTTGCGCCCCTGGGCGAGGTCCCGCGGGCGCCCGACGGCGAGCAGCGCGACCAGCCGGCCCGCCGGGCTCCCGGACGGTGCCTCGCCCGGCCCCCCGGCCCCGCGCAGCCAGAGCACCGACCAGGCGGCGCCGGACGGATCGCCGCGCCACACCAGCTCGTCGGAGTCCACGTGGTGGCCCACGTACTGCACGAACCGGCCGAACTGCTCGGACCAGAAGTACGGGACGGGGTCGTAGATCAGCCCCTCCGATCCGGCGCGGGCGATGTTCTCGGCGACCGTGCGGGGGCCCTGGAGGGCGTTGTCCCAGTGGTGGACCAGCAGACGGGTGCCGTAACGGGTGGAGGGGAAGGAGGCGCAGTCGCCGACCGCGTACACATCGGGCGCCGAGGCGCGCAGCTGTTCGTCGGCGAGCACGGAGCCGTCCTCGGCGGAGACCTCGACGCCCGAGCCAGCCAGCCAGGCGGTGGCGGGGCGGGCGCCGATCCCGACGACCACCGCGTCGGCGGGCAGCACCGTGCCGTCGGCGAGGGTGACCGCCCCGGAGGTGACGGAGGCGACCCGGGCACCGAGCCGCAGCTCGGCGCCGGCGTCCGCGTACCAGCCGGTCATGTGGGCGGCGACCTCGGGCGGCAGCGCGCCGGCCAGCGGGCGGTCGGCGGCCTCGACGACGGTGACCGCGCAGCCCGCCTCGCGGGCCGCGGTCGCGAATTCGGCGCCGATCCAGCCGGCCCCGACGACCACGATCTCGTGCTGGGCGGCGAGCACCGGCCGCAGCCGTTCGGCGTCGTCGAGGGTGCGCAGCAGATGGACGCCGGGCAGCCCCTCGCTGCCGGGCAGCGTGATCGGGTCGGCGCCGGTGGCGATCACCGCGTGGTCGTACGGCACCGGGCCCTCGGCCGTCTCGACCACGCGGTCCTCCGGGACCAGGGCGGTGACCCGGCGGCCGAGGTGGAGGTCGATGGCCAGCCCCGCGAAGTCGACGTCGAAGGCGGAGCCGTCGGCCTTGCCCAGCAGGACCGCCTTGGACAGCGGGGGGCGGTCGTAGGGCTGGTGCGGCTCGTCGCCGATCAGCGTGATCGTGCCGGGCCAGCCCTGTTCCCGCAGGGCGACCGCGGTCTGCACGCCCGCGATTCCGGCGCCGACGATCACCACGCGCGGCGGGTGGCCAGGGGCCTGGGAGGACTTGCTCTGCTCGCTCACCCGATCACTCTAGGACGGCCGGCGACGCGGCTCGCAGCAGCGCGCAAGGAGATCTCTGACACACCGTCACGGACCGTCGTCCGGGTCCCCCGGGGGCACCGCGCCGGGCCCGCGCTCCCTTACGGGCCGTTGCGGCCCCGTATTAGGGTGACGGGTACACGCACTCGCGGGAGCCCGGCGTACCGGGCTGAGAGGGAGGCTGGCCGGCCTCCGACCGTACGAACCTGATCCGGGTCATGCCGGCGAAGGGAGGGGCTGGACGCCCATGCATCCATCTGCCACACCACCCACAGGCCACCCCGATGTGCTCGTCATCGGGGGCGGCATCATCGGGCTGGTCACCGCCTGGCGGGCGGCCGGCCGCGGGCTGACCGTCGCGGTGGCCGATCCGGCGCCGGGCGGCGGCGCGGCGTACGTCGCGGCCGGAATGCTGGCCGCGGTCACCGAGCTCCACTACGGCGAGCAGACCCTGCTGGGCCTCAACCTCGCCTCGGCACGCCGCTATCCGCGGTTCATCGAGGAGCTGGAGGAGGCCGGCGGGCAGCCGACCGGCTACCGGCGGTGCGGCACCCTGGCCGTCGCCCTGGACGCCGACGACCGGGCCCATCTGCGCGAACTGCACGCCCTGCAGACCCGTTCGGGACTGGACTCCCAGTGGCTCACGGGCCGGGAGTGCCGCCGTCTGGAGCCGATGCTGGCTCCGGGCGTACGCGGCGGGCTGCGGGTGGACGGCGACCACCAGGTCGACCCGCGCCGGCTGGCCCACGCGCTGCTGGGGGCCTGTGAACGCGCCGGGGTGGTCTTCCACCGCACTCGCGCGGAGCGGTTGACGGTCGACGCCGGGCGGGCCACCGGGGCCCAACTCGCCGACGGGACACGGCTGTCGGCCGGCCAGACCGTACTGGCGGCGGGCAGCTACAGCGGCCGGCTGGCCGGGGTGCCCGAGGAGGTGCGGCCGCCGGTGCGGCCGGTCAAGGGCCAGGTGCTGCGGCTGCGGCTGCCGGACATGCCGGCCGGCTCCCCCGCCTTCCTGTCGCGCACCGTACGGGCCGTCGTCCGCGGCAACCCGCTCTATCTGGTGCCGCGGGAGAGCGGCGAGCTGGTCGTCGGCGCCACCAGCGAGGAGCTGGGCTGGGACACCACGGTCACCGCGGGCGGCGTCTACGAGCTGCTGCGGGACGCCCACGAGCTGGTCCCCGGCATCACCGAACTGCCACTCGTGGAGAGCTGCGCCGGGCTGCGGCCGGGCTCCCCCGACAACGCCCCGCTGCTCGGCCCGACCGGGCTGCCCGGTCTCCACCTGGCCACCGGCCATTTCCGCAACGGTGTGCTGCTGACGCCGGTCACCGGTGACGTGATGGCCGAACTGCTGGCCACCGGGAGCCTCCCCGACGAGGCCCGCCCCTTCAGCCCCGCGCGCTTCACCGCCGCCTCTGAGGCCACGCGCCCCCGCCTCCTCCAGGAGCAGCCCGTATGAGCACCTCCGCCCCCACCGTCTCGGTGTCCGTCAACGGCGAACCCCGCGAGATCCCCGGCGGACTCACCCTCGACCGGCTCGTCGCGACCCTGTCCTCGGCGCCGTCCGGGGTGGCCGCCGCGGTCAACGAGGTCGTGGTGCCGCGCACGCAGTGGCCCGCCACCCCGCTCGGCGACGGCGACCGCGTCGAGGTCCTCACCGCCGTCCAGGGAGGCTGACCGGCATGCCCGAACCCCATTTCTCCCCCGACACGCGCGTCACTCCGCCCACCGACGCCGACCCCCTGACCATCGCCGGCACCACCTTCACCTCCCGCCTGATCATGGGCACCGGCGGCGCGCCCAGCCTCGACGTCCTGGAGCGGGCGCTGCTCGCCTCCGGTACGGAGCTGACCACGGTCGCGATGCGGCGGCTGGACCCGACCGTGCAGGGCTCGGTGCTGTCCGTCCTGAACCGGCACGGGATCCGGGTGCTGCCCAATACGGCGGGCTGCTTCACCGCGGGCGAGGCGGTGCTCACCGCCCGGCTCGCCCGGGAGGCGCTCGGCACGGACTGGGTCAAGCTGGAGGTCGTCGCGGACGAGCGCACCCTGCTGCCCGACCCGATAGAGCTGCTGGACGCCGCGGAGACCCTGGTCGACGACGGCTTCACGGTGCTGCCCTACACGAACGACGATCCGGTGCTGGCCCGCAAGCTGGAGGACGTGGGCTGCGCCGCGATCATGCCGCTGGGCTCGCCGATCGGCTCCGGGCTGGGCATCCGCAACCCGCACAATTTCCAGCTGATCACCGAGCGGGCCGGCGTCCCGGTCATCCTCGACGCCGGCGCCGGCACGGCCTCCGACGCGGCCCTCGCGATGGAACTGGGCTGCGCGGCGGTCATGCTGGCCTCCGCGGTGACCCGCGCACAGGAACCGGTCCGCATGGCGCAGGCCATGCGCCATGCGGTGACGGCGGGCCGCCTGGCGTACGGCGCCGGGCGGATCCCCCGGCGCCATTTCGCGGTGGCGTCCTCCCCGGTGGACGGGGTGGCCGCCTTGGACCCGGAGCGGCCGGCGTTTTAGGGGGCCGCCTACGTAGCTGGCTGTCCCGCCGCGTTCCGCTGCGCTTGGCGGCGCCTCCCACGTACCTGTCCGTCCCGCCGTGGTTGTTGCTCGCCGTTGCGCTTTGCGGCGCCCCGTACGTACCTGTCTGCGGCGCCGCGGGGTGTCTCGCCGTTGCGCCTGCGGCGGGCTGGGTGGTGTCGGGTGCGGTGACGGACCTCCGGGGCCGGTTGTGTGGACTGCTTCGCTTTACGTCCACAC
>NZ_JBHWDV010000079.1:0-25671 GCF_042734445.1 Streptomyces sp. NPDC059649 | reverse complement strand
TCTGGCGTTGACTTTTGGCACGCTGTTGAGTTCTCAAGGAACGGACGCTTCCTTTGGACTCCCTCTCGGGCTTCCTCCGGGCGCTTCCCTTCGGTGTTTCACACTCTATCAGGCCTTTTCGGGCTTTCGAACCGCCGCTTTTCTGCAGACATGCAGAAGCGCTCAATTCTTGAGTCGCGATCATGACGCTGAGGAGTGCCGCCCACCTCAACCGGGCCGCAGTTCTTTGCGGCTGGCTGTCCGGGGCAGGTCTCAGACAGTACAGCTCTGCTGTGGGCGAGGCAAATCGATTCAGCGGGACTCGCGGGGTGCAAGCGGCGTCTCTCATGGGGAGCCGTCAGTTCTTATGACTTACGCTCTGAACGGTGCGCCGTCCAGGACAGGTAGTGACGGCGGCCTGATGAATCTCCACCCCTGGGAGGCTTCCCATGACCACCGTGACGTCCCCGCTCGCAGGACGCGCCATCGGACTCGCGGCCGTGCCCGACCCGGTGTTCTCCGGAGCGATGGTGGGCCCCGGTACCGCCATCGATCCCGTTCGTGAGCCGTCCGCCGCGGTCTCCCCCGTGGACGGTGTTGTCGTCTCTCTGCACCCGCACGCCTTCGTCGTCGTGGACTCCGAGGGCCACGGCGTGCTCACGCACCTCGGTATCGACACCGTTCAGCTCAACGGTGAGGGCTTCGAACTGCTCGTGAACAAGGGCGACAACGTGACCCGCGGCCAGGAGATCGTGCGCTGGGACCCCGCCGCGGTCGAGGAGGCCGGCAAGTCCCCGGTGTGCCCGGTCGTCGCGCTCGAGGCCACCGCCGACGTGCTCGGTGACGTGCGCGAGGACGGCGATGTGAAGGCCGGCGACCAGCTCTTCTCCTGGCAGTAGGCCGGGTGCCGTCGCGGACGGCAGGTACGACATCCATCGCGACGGCCCGGGCCGTCGCATCACAACCGGAGACGGGTGCAATGGAGACAACGCTGCGGGGCGTCGGGGTGAGCCACGGTGTGGCCATAGGCGAGGTGCGGCACATGGGCACGGCGGTGCTGGAGCCGCCGGCCAAGCAGATCCCGGCGGAGGAGGCGGAGCGCGAACAGGGGCGCGCCCGCCAGGCCGTCGAGGCGGTGGCCGCCGACCTGATCGCGCGCGGGAACCTGGCCGGTGGTGAGGCGCAGGCCGTGCTGGAGGCCCAGGCGCTGATGGCGCAGGACCCGGAGCTGATGGCGGACGTCGAGCGGCGGATCGCGGTGGGCAGCACTGCCGAGCGTGCGGTCTACGACGCGTTCGCGGCCTACCGGGCGCTGCTCGCCGGTGCCGGTGAGTACCTCGCGGGCCGGGTGGCCGACCTCGATGACGTGCGGAACCGTATCGTCGCGCGGCTGCTGGGCGTGCCGATGCCGGGTGTGCCGGACAGTGATGAGCCGTATGTGCTGATCGCGCGGGACCTGGCGCCGGCCGACACCGCGCTGCTGGACCCGTCGCTGGTGCTCGGTTTCGTGACCGAGGAGGGCGGGCCGACCAGTCACAGCGCGATCCTCGCGCGGGCGCTGGGGGTGCCGGCCGTCGTGGCGCTGCCGGGCGCGGGTGAGCTGGTCGAGGGCACGGTGATCGCCGTCGACGGCAGCACCGGGGAGATCTTCGTGGAGCCGAGCCCGGAGAAGCGGGCCGAGCTGGAGCGGGCCGCGGCGGAGCGGAAGGCGGCGCTGGCCGCGTCGTCCGGTCCGGGCGCCACGTCCGACGGGCACAAGGTGCCGCTGCTGGCGAACGTCGGCGGCCCGGGTGATGTGGACGCCGCGGTCGAGGCCGGGGCGGAGGGCGTCGGGCTCTTCCGTACGGAGTTCCTGTTCCTGGACGACAGCAAGCAGGCGCCGTCCGAGGAGAAGCAGGTCGAGGCGTACCGGAAGGTGCTGGAGGCCTTCCCGGAGGGGCGCGTGGTCGTGCGCGTGCTGGATGCCGGTGCCGACAAGCCGCTGGACTTCCTGACGCCGGCCGACGAGCCGAACCCGGCGCTGGGCGTGCGGGGTCTGCGTACCCTGCTCGACCACCCCGAGGTGCTGCGGACGCAGCTCTCGGCGCTGGCGAAGGCTGCCGAGGGGCTGCCGGTCTACCTCGAGGTCATGGCGCCGATGGTGGCGGACCGGATCGACGCCAAGGCGTTCGCGGATGCCTGCCGGGAGGCGGGGCTGCGGGCGAAGTTCGGGGCGATGGTGGAGATTCCGTCGGCGGCCCTGCGGGCGCGGTCGATCCTGCAGGAGGTGGAGTTCCTTTCGCTGGGGACCAATGACCTCGCGCAGTACACCTTCGCGGCTGACCGGCAGGTGGGCGCGGTGTCGCGGCTGCAGGATCCGTGGCAGCCGGCGCTGCTGGATCTCGTGGCGCTGTCGGCCGAGGCCGCGAAGGCCGAGGGCAAGAGCTGTGGTGTCTGTGGTGAGGCGGCCTCCGATCCGCTGCTGGCGTGTGTGCTGACGGGTCTCGGTGTCACCAGCCTTTCGATGGGTGCGGCGTCGCTTCCTTATGTGCGGGCGACGCTGGCCAAGCACACGTTGGCGCAGTGCGAGCGTGCGGCGGCCGCGGCGCGTGCGGCGGACACCGCCGAGGACGCACGGGCGGCGGCGCAGGCGGTGCTCTCCGGGGAGTGAGGCCGGGCGGCGCGCGGCGCCGCTGGACCCTGACGGCCGTCCCGCCCTTGTGGCGGGGCGGCCGTTCGTGTTTTCCGGTGCCGGTGTGGTGCGGTGCCCGGTGGCCGGTCAGGGGTGGCAGGCGTGGCCGGGCGGGGGTGTGACGGGCAGGCCGGCGGCGTAGCTGACGCCTGGTTCGGGTGGGACCGGTTCGCCGGTGTCGGCGTCGGTGCAGTAGGCGGTGAAGACCTCGCCGGCGGTGAGGGCGTGCGGCCAGGCGTCGCGCAGGGACCAGCCGCGGACGGTGTCGCGGGGTGTGCCGCGGGCCGGGTCGGTGGCCGGACCGCGGGCGGTGTCGTCGGGGTGGGGTGTGGTGCGGGAGACGATGCCGCCGGGGGTGCGCAGGGCGAGGCCGGCGGCGAGGACCGTGCAGAAGACCAGGGCGTCGTGTTCGGCGAGTTGGGGGCTGGCGCCGGGGCGGCAGTCGGCGTGCAGGACGGCGAGCAGGGACGGTTCGCCGGTGGCGAGGGAGCAGACGAGGTGGTGGCTGCCGTCGCCGAGGGCGTCGAGGAGGCGCTGGACGGCCTGGCCGGCGCGGGTGAAGGCGGCGTGGGCGAGGTCGGCGCCGCAGGTGTCGCAGCGGCCGGCGCGGGTGAGGAGGGCGGTGGCGTGGTCCCAGTTGGCCCGGCGGTCGGCCTCGGCGACGAGTAAGGGGAGGAGCTGGGTCAGTGGCTCGCCGTCGTAGGTGACGGTGGCGCCGGTGCGGGCCACTTCTGCGGTGTAACGGCTGCGACTGTCGGGCCGGTCGGGGTCGAGAAGGCGGTCGGTGCAGTACTGCGCGTAGGCGTCCGGGTCGAAGAGGCCGACGGTGGTGAGCACGCCCTGGGCGGCGAGGGTGCGCAGCAGGGCCTCCATCTGGCGGAGGTAGCCGGCGTGGTCGTCGAACGGGAAGCTGGCGTACCGGCGCATGGCGGTGAAGTCGCGCTCGTCGGCGAGCACGGCGGCGGCGCTGGGGATCTCGCGGCGCAGGCTGCGGCGGGCGGCGGACGGGTCGGTGGGCCGGGTGGTGGTCATGGTTCCCCCTGGGTGGTCTCGGTGTGCGGAGCGGGCGCCGGGCCGGCGGGTGCGCGGCCCGATGCTCACTCGTCACCGAGAGTAATCGGGGGGTCTGACAGCGGCGGTCCGGCGCCGGGCCCGGGGGCCGGGTCGGGGTCCCGGGTCCGGCGCTGACCGGGGGTGCTAGCGGTCGCGCTCGCGCGCCACCTGCTCGTAGAAGTGGAGGAGTTCGAGGTTGTCGACCGAGCCGGGGTTGACGGCCTTGTCGAGCGGGGTGCCCTGGAGGAGGCGTTTGACGGGGACCTCGATGCGCTTGCCGGTGAGGGTGTGCGGGACGCCGGGGGCCTCGATGATGTCGTCGGGGACGTGGCGCGGGGAGAGCTGTTCGCGGATGGTGCGCTTGATGCGGGCGCGGAGCGCGTCGTCGAGGGTGGCACCGGGGGCGAGGTGGACGAAGAGCGGCATCCAGTAGCCGCCGTCGGGGAGTTCCAGGCCGATGACGAGGGATTCGCGGATCTCGGGGAGGCGTTCGACGGCTTCGTAGATGTCGGCGGAGCCCATCCGGACGCCCTGGCGGTTGAGGGTGGAGTCGGAGCGTCCGTGGATGACGACGCTGCCGCGGGAGGTGACGGTGATCCAGTCGCCGTGCCGCCAGACGCCGGGGTACATGTCGAAGTAGCTGTCGTGGTAGCGGGTGCCGTCGGGGTCGTTCCAGAAGCGGGTGGGCATGGACGGCATGGGGTTGGTGACGACGAGTTCGCCGACCTCGTCGATGACGGGTTTGCCCTGGGGGTCCCAGGCCTGCAGGTCGGTGCCGAGGCAGGGGGCCTGGAGTTCGCCGATGTGGACCGGGAGGGTGGGGACGGCGCCGGCGAAGCAGCTGCAGACGTCGGTGCCGCCGCTGACGGAGGCGGTCCACAGGTCGGCGCCGCTCTCCGCGAAGGAGTCGTGCAGCCAGCGGAAGCCGTCCGGCGGGAGCGGGGAGCCGGTGGTGGCGACGCAGGTGACGGCGGAGAGGTCGAGGTCGCGGGCCGGGTGGATGCCGGCCTTGCGGCAGGCCATGACGTACGCGGCGGAGGTGCCGAAGACGGTGGCGCGGGTGGCCTCGGCGACCCGCCACTGGGCGGCGATGTCGGGGTGGCCGGGGCTGCCGTCGTAGAGGACGATCGTGGATCCCACCAGGAGGCCGGCGACGAGGAAGTTCCACATCATCCAGCCGGTGGAGGTGTACCAGAAGAACCGGTCGTCGGGGCCGAGGTCGCAGTGCAGGCCCGTCTGTTTGAGGTGTTCGAGGAGGATGCCGCCCTGGGACTGGACGATGGCCTTGGGCAGGCCGGTGGTGCCGGAGGAGTACAGGACCCAGAGGGGGTGGTCGAAGGGGACCTGTTCGTAGACCGGTTCGGTGTCGTTTCCGGTCAGGTCCGACCAGTTCAGGGCGCCTTCGGGGGCGGGGGTGCCGAGCAGGGGGATGTGGACGACGGCGCGCAGGGTGGGGAGTTCGGAGCGGAGTTCGGTGACGGTGTCGCGGCGGTCGTGTTCCTTGCCGCCGTAGCGGTAGCCGTCGACGGTGAACAGGACGACCGGTTCGATCTGCTGGAAGCGGTCCAGGACGCTGCGGGCGCCGAAGTCGGGGGCGCAGGAGGTCCAGACGCCGCCGACCGCCGCGGTGGCGAGCAGGGCGACGACGGCCTGCGGGACGTTGGGGAGGTAGCCGCTCACGCGGTCGCCTGGGCGGACGCCGAGGCGGCGGAGTTCGGCGGCGAGCGAGCCGACCTGGGCGCGCAGCTGCCGCCAGGTCACCGGGGTGGGCTCGTGGGTCTCGTCGACGTACAGCAGCGCGGGGTCGTCGGCGCGGGCCGGGTCCTCGCCGGCGCGCAGGGCGTGTTCGGCGTAGTTGAGGGTGGCGCCGGGGAACCAGCGGGCGCCGGGCATCGCGCGGTCGGCGAGCACGGTCTCGTACGGGGTGGTGAAGCGGACGTCGAACCAGGCGGCGACGGCGCGCCAGAAGGCGGGGAGGTCGTCGACGGACCAGCGGTGCAGGTCGGCGTAGCTCGTGGCGGGGTCGTCCGGGGTGGGGGCGGGGGCGCCGTGGTGGGTGGCGGCCCAGGTGTGGAAGCGGGTGACCTGTGCACCGGCGATCCGGTCCGGGCCCGGCTGCCAAAGGGGTTCGGGCCGGTGGGCGGAGTGCGGTGCGGTGGTCATGAGGCGGCTCCCGGGTGGTACGCGGCGTGTGCGCCGGGCGCGCACGAGGGTGGGGGTCGCCCGGCCTGACGTGTGCGCGTGACACGGCTTGTCTGGACGATGCCATGTGATCGTCTTGTGCACCAGGGCCGGCCGCCCATATTCGGGGGGTGACGGATGTGGTGTGCGCACGTGAGCGGGGGTGGGCGGGCGGATTCCGGCCATCGGGCGTCCGGCGCCCGGCCCGGGCGTGGCCGAGGGTGACCCCGTGCAGGTGAACGGCAGTTGAACGATGCCCGCCCACCCGGGCGTCAATGGCAGGCTGACCGGCATGGACGGGCGTGATCTGGTGCGATCGGTACGGGTGGTCAGGGCGGTCGGGCCGGCGCAGGGGCTCCGCTCCGTGCGCGCGGCGTGGCGGGCGCGGCGGGCGGATGCGGTGGCACTCCCGGCGCGCGCGCCGGAACGGGCGCGGGTGCCGGGGGCGGCCACGGGGGCGGATCCGCAGCCGGGCGGTGGGGTGATCCATTTCGCGCGCTCGTCACTGCGGGTGCGGGTGGCGACCGGTGGTGCGGTGTTCTGCGGCTGGGACGGTGCCGGGCCGGAGCCGTCGTACGCGCTGGCCGGGGCGTGTCCGGAGGTGGACGCGCGGGCGGTGCTGGAGCCCGATACGGAGGGCGGCTGGCGGGTGGTGTCGGAGCGGGTGATGGTGGTGGTGTCCCGGCACGGCGCGGTGGAGGTGCGTACGCCCGGTGGGGCGGTGCTGCGGCGGGAGCTGCCGCCGCGCTGGTGGGACCGTGCGGCGGGCCCGGACGGGGCGGGTGAGCGGGCCGGGCGGCCGGAGGGCGGCGAGGGGTCGCGGTGGGTGCAGCGTTCGGAGGTGGCGGCCGATGCCCGGTTCTTCGGGCTGGGCGGCCGGGCGCACGGGCCGCGGCTGCGGGACGGCGCCTACCGGTTGTGGAACACCGATCCCGGCGGGGCGTTCGTGCCGGGGGACGATCCGCTGTCGCTGACGATGCCGGTGCAGTTGGTGGTGGCGGACGCCGGGACGCATCTGGTCTTTCATGACAATTCATGGGACGGCCGGGTGCTGTTGCGCGAGGGGACGGAGGGTGCCGGTTCCGGGCACGACCGGCCGGGCACGTGTGAGCTGCGGATGGACGGCGGACCGCTGCGCTACTGGGTGCTGGCCGGGACCCCGGCCCGGGTGCTGCAGATGTGGACGGCGCTGACCGGTGCGCCCGCGCTGCCGCCCCGGTGGGCGCTGGGGTACCAGCACGCCCGTTGGGGGTTCGGCGGCCAGGACGAGGTGCGCCGGATCGTGGCCGGCTACAAGGAGCGGGAGCTTCCGCTGTCGGCCGTCCATCTGGACATCGACCACTTCGACCGGCACCGGGTCTTCACCGTGGACCGTGCGCGCTATCCCGATCTGCCGGGTCTGGCACGGGAGTTGCGGGCCGAGGGGGTGCGACTGGTGTCGATCGTGGACCCGGCGGTGAAGACGGAGCCGGGGGACGCGGTCTACGAGGGCGGGGCGGCGGCCGATGCCTTCGTACGGGACGCGCGGGGGCGCGAGGTGCGCGGGGTGGTGTGGCCGGGTGAGTCGGTGTACCCGGATTTCACCGATGCGCGGGTGCGCAAGTGGTGGGGTGCGCTGTACGCGGAGCGGCTGGCGCAGGGGTTCTCGGGGTTCTGGCACGACATGAACGAGCCGGTGTCGTTCGCGCCGTTCGGGGAGCAGACGCTGCCGCGTTCGACCCGGCACGCGCTGGAGGGGCGGGGCGGGGACCACCGGGAGGCGCACAACGTCTACGGGCTGGCGATGGCCCGGGCGGGTTTCGAGGGGTTGTGTGAACTGCGGCCCGACGAGCGGCCGTTCCTGTTCTCGCGGGCCGGCTGGGCGGGGCTCCAGAGGTACGGGGGCACCTGGTCGGGGGATGTCGCGACGGGCTGGGAGGGGCTGCGGGCGTCGCTGTCGCTCGTGCTGGGGCTGGGGCTGTGCGGGGTGCCGTACAGCGGCCCGGACGTCGGCGGGTTCTCCGGGACGCCGTCGCCCGAGCTGTATCTGCGCTGGTTCCAACTGGGCTCCTTCCTGCCGCTGTTCCGGACGCATTCGGCGGTCTGGGCGGGCCGCAGGGAGCCGTGGGAGTTCGGCATAGCCGTGCTGGGGCACGCCCGGGAGGCGCTGCGGGAGCGGCAGCGGCTGCTGCCGTACTTCGTGACGCTGGGGCAGTTGGCGCGGCTGGCGGGGGCGCCGTATGTGCGCCCGGTGTGGTGGAGTTCGCCGCGGGACCGGGCGCTGCGGGACTGCGGGGACGCCTTTCTGCTGGGGGACGCGCTGCTGGTGGCGCCGGTGCTGCAGGCGGGGGTGACCCGGCGGGCGGTGCGGCTGCCGCGCGGGCGGTGGTACGACACCGCGACCGGGCGGGCGTACGAGGGTCCCGGGCAGGTGTGGGTGGACGCGCCGCTGTCGCGGATCCCGGTGCTGGCGCGGGCGGGGGCGGTGCTGCCGGTGGCGGACGGGGACGGCGGGACGGAGCTGGAGGTGTGGGCGCCGGCGGCCGGCCGGGAGGGCGGCGGGCTGGTGGTGCCGGACGCCGGGGACGGCTGGCAACGGCCGACGGTGGAGCGGTTCGTGACGCGGCGGGAGGCGGACGGCCGGGTGGTCGTGGAGCGGCGGGACGGGGGCGCGGTGGGCTATCGCGTACGGGTGCGGGGGCTGGCGGAGGAGGTTCCGGCGGGGGCGGACGGGTAGCGGGCGAGGGTGGTTGGCCCTCCTGGCCGGAGCTGCGGGTCGGTGGTCGGGGGCTTCCGTGGGGCCGCCGCGCCTGGTAGACGGGGGCCATGCCGAGAAAGAGACTCGCTGCCGCGCTGCGCGGCGCCGCCACCGTCGCCGCTGCCGCCGCCCTGCTGACCGTCACCGCGCTCTCCCCCGCCGCGGCGGCACCGGCCGCCCGGCCCGCCCCGCCGGTGGCGGCGCCGGCCCACGAGCCCAAGGCCCCAGAGGAGTTCGTGGCCCTGCGGGACGTCGATCCCACCATCCTCCAGGAGATGCGCTACTTCACCCCGCACAACTTCATGGGCGTTCCGGTGACCGGCTATCGGGCGCCGGTGTGCCTGCTGACCCGGGACGCGGCGCGGGCGCTGCACCGGGCGCAGCGCTCGTTCCTGCGCCGCGGCTACTCCCTCAAGGTCTACGACTGCTACCGGCCGCAGCGCGCCGTGAACCACTTCGTGGCGTGGGCCGAGGACCTCGGTGACCAGCGGATGAAGGGCGAGTTCTATCCGCGGGTCGACAAGTCGACGCTGTTCCGGGACGGCTATATCGCCGAGAAGTCCGGCCACAGCCGGGGCAGTACCGTGGATCTGACGCTGGTGCGGCTGCCCGCGCTGCCGACCCGGCCGTATGTGCCGGGCGAGCCGCTGACGCCCTGTTACGGGCCGCGGGAGGCCCGTTTCCCGGACAACTCCCTCGACATGGGGACCGGGTTCGACTGCTTCGACACCCTGGCGCACACCCTCGACCCGCGGATCACGGGCCTGCAGCGGGCGAACCGGCTGCTGCTCAAGGATGGTCTGGAGCGGGCGGGGTTCGTCAACTACGCGGCCGAGTGGTGGCACTACACCTTCACCCCGGAGACGTTCCCGGACACCTACTTCGACTTCCCGGTGTCCCGCCGGTCGCTGACCGGGCACCGGCCGCACGGCTGACCAGGGAGGGCGCGGCCGGGCGGGGCGTTCAGGAACCGTCCCGGCCCGGGCGCAGCAGCGCCGGGTGCAGCAGGGCGGCGTCACCCGCGCGGTAGAGCCGGGCACGCGGGCCGCCGCGGGATCCTCCGCGGGCCGCGGTGGCGCCGGTGGGCTCGACGAACCCGGGGGCCGAGAGCA
Organism: Streptomyces sp. NPDC059649; assembly: GCF_042734445.1. Classification (NCBI taxonomy): domain Bacteria; kingdom Bacillati; phylum Actinomycetota; class Actinomycetes; order Kitasatosporales; family Streptomycetaceae; genus Streptomyces; species Streptomyces sp. NPDC059649. Next base: position 15,938 of record NZ_JBHWDV010000079.1, on the reverse strand, counting down.
CCTTGCGGTGGAAGTTCCCGGCGTGCAGCGGGCTGCCCCAGACGGCCTCGTAGACGCCGCGGAGTTCGGCGATGGTGAATTCCTCGCCGAGGAAGGCGGTGGCCAGCGGGGTGTACTCGATCTTGGCGCGGGCCCGGTCCAGGCCGTCGGCGACGATCCGGGCGTGGTCGAAGGCGAGCGGCAGCCGGTCCGGTGCGTCCGGGCCCGGCGCGGGGCCGTCGGGGGTCCGGGGCACGGAATCACCCCCGTCGATCCCGTGCCCCGGACCCTGTTCTGAGGGACGCGGTCGGGCCGCGTCCGGTTCGCCGGACGTCCGTGCCGTACGGCCCCGGTCCACGGCCGCGCTCCCCCGGGCCGGCGCCCGGTCCGTACGGCCGTCCTGGCGCGCGCCGAGGTCGAGCCGGGAGACCGGGATCCAGGCGGCGGCGGTCGCGTCGCCGCCGCCCCGGGCCTCGGGGAGGTCGGGGGCGAAGGCGAGGTAGGCGACGGTGACGACCGGCATCCGTGGATCGCGGGCCGGTTCGCCGTACGAGCCGAGCTGTTCGAGGTGGACGCGTTCCAGTTGGGCGGCGTCCAGGCCGGTTTCCTCGGCGAGTTCGCGGGCCGCGGCCGCGTCGAGGGACTCCTGGCCGGCGCGGACGAAGCCGCCGGGCAGGGCCCAGGCCCCGCGGAAGGGGCGGCCGCCGCGTTCGACGAGCAGGACGTGCAGCGCGCCGCCGCGCAGGGTGAGCGCGACGATGTCGACGGTCACGGCGATGGCGGGGAAGTCCCGCGGGTCGTAGGCGGCGAGGAACGCGCCGTCGTCGCTGCCGTCCGCGCCAACTGCCGTGGTGCGCCGCGCCTTTGCGGTCATGGCCGGCACCTCCTCACGGTCGCCTGTTGTTCTCACCCCGAGTCTTTCTCGGAGCGAGAAGAACATAGCAACCGGCCGTGGGCCCGGTCCAGTGCGTTTCGGCGTACCGCGCCCGGTCGAACGCCGTGTGTGCGTCGCGGGGGCGGTGATCCGTACGCTCCGGAAGGATGCGTGAACAGTGCGTTAATCACACCTCGGGGTGGTGCGTTGCGGGGCATGCTGCTGCCCGTGCCTGCGTGGACGGACCAGCTTCGCTTCGCCTTCCAGCCCGTGGTGAACCTCTCGACCGGTTCGGTCGCGGCGCTGGAGTTACTCGCCCGGCCCGAGCCTGGTGGGGTCGACGTCCTGACGTCCGCGCGGCGCTGTCCGGACCTGGACGCCGAACTGGCCGCGCTCGCGGTGCGGACGGCGACGCGCCAGGAGACCCTGCTGCCGCTGCACATCAACGTCTTCGCCGGCACGGTCGCCGAGCTGCCCCGGCTGACGTCGCTGACCAAGGCCGTGCACGAAGCGGGCCGGCGCCCGTGGGAGATCACCTTGGACATCGGCGGGCCGTTCGTCCACGTTCCGGGTGCGGCGCTGCTGGAGTCGGTGGCGGTGCTGCGCGACGAGGGCTTCCGGATCTGCGCGGACGGGGTCGGGGACGGCGATCTGCCGCTGCGGCTGCTCGGCGCGCTCGCACCGGACCTGATCAAGCTCGATGCGTCGCTGTGTGCGGGGCTCGACGCCGACCGGGGGCGGCAGGCGGTGGTGGCCGCGATGCGGGAGCTGTGCGAGCGGACCGGCGGGCTGCTGGCCATCGAGGGGGTGGAGACCGAGCGGCAGTACGCGGCGGTCCGGGACGCCGGGGTGCAGCTGGCGCAGGGCCATCTGTTCGCGCCGCCGGCGCGGCGGCCGGCCACCGACGTGTATCTGCCGCCCCCGGTGTCGCCGGTGGTGAGCGGGCCGACCGCGGCGCCGTACCGCCCGCCGTCCGGGCCGCCGGTGGCGCAGTTCCTGCAGCCGGCCGCGCTGTTGCCGATGACGGCGTCGGCGGGCGCGGTGCGCAGCCATCTCACCGGTTTCCCCGAGGTGTCGGGGGTGCTGCTGGTGGACACCGACGGGGTGCCGGTCCGGGCGATCGACCGGGGCCGGTTCCTGCTGTCGCTGTCCGGGCGGTACGGGCACGCGCTGTACGCGGACCGGCCGGCGCTGCGGCTGGCGGACCGGCCGCGGACGGTCGGTGCGGACGCCACCGCCTGGGAGGTGCTCGACGTGATCGCGGAGGGCGACCGGGCCCGTACCGGGGACGATGTGGCGGTGGTGGACGAGAGGGGCCGGTGCATGGGCGTGGTGCATCTCGCCGACATCCTGCGGGCGTTGGCGGAGAGCCGGGTGGAGGAGGCGGCCCGGCTCAATCCGCTGACCCGGCTGCCCGGTTCGGACGAGGTCAACGCGGAGGTTGACCGGCGGATCGCCGAGGGGCGGGCGTTCGCCCTGAGCTGGCTGGACGTGGACGGTTTCAAGCAGGTCAACGACGGTGCCGGGTTCGCGGCGGGCGATGAGCTGATCCGTTCGGTGGGGCGGACGCTGGCCGGGGTCGCGGCGGACGAGCCGTGCTGCCGGGTGGGCCACATCGGCGGTGACGACTTCCTGGTGCTGGCGGAACCGGACGGGCTGGCGCCGTTCGCGGCCGCGCTGCTGGACGTGGTCTGGGAGGCGGGCGGGCGGCCGGTGACGCTGTCGCTGGCGACGGTGGTGTGCCCGCCCGGCAGCGTCGGCGGGCACCACGAGGCCGCGGCGGCGCTCGCCCCGCTGAAGAAGGAGGCCAAGGCGCTGCCGGGGCCGAGCTGGGTGGTGGGCCGGCCGGGTTCGGCGTATACGGAGGTGCGCCGGGGTGTGGTGGCCCGGGTGCCGGGTCCGGCCGGGCCGGAGGGGCTGCGGGCGCGGCGCTGACGCCCCTCACGGAGGCCGCCGCTCCCCTCAACGGGCGCTGTTGTGGGCGACCTTGACGGTCCCTCAGCCCGGGTGAACACTTCCCCGTGCCAGTCGGCGCCGCCTTACTCAGGCACCCCGGCCGGGTGGCAGCGGCTGCCCGCTGCCCGCCGGTGGCACGCACCCGACCGCGGAGGACCGGGGGACGTCCCCGGGCCAGGGACAAGGAGCCGCCATGTATGCCAATGGGGACATCGTCGTCGGTGAAGTGATCGGTACCGCGATCCTGATTCTCTTCGGTGCGGGGGTGTGCGCCGCGGTCACCCTGCACCATTCCAAGGCGCGGGGCGCCGGCTGGATCGTGATCGCCTTCGGCTGGGGCATGGGCGTACTGGCCGGGGCGTACACCGCGGCGCCGCTGTCGGGCGGGCACCTCAACCCGGCGGTGACGGTCGGTTCGGCGGTCGCGGGCGGGACGCCGTGGTCGAAGGTGCCGCTGTACGTCCTGGCGCAGATGGTGGGCGCGGCGCTCGGGGCGGTGCTGGCCTGGGCGCTGTACTACGCCCAGTTCGCCGCGAACGCCGACCGGGAGACGGCACAGCCGACGCTGGGGGTCTTCTCCACCGCCCCGGAGATCCGCAGGCCGGCGGCCAATCTCGTCACCGAGGTCATCGCCACCGTCGGCCTGGTCCTGCCGCTGCTGTTCTTCGGCCAGAACAAGGGCATCGGGATCGGCCAGGTGCCCGGCGCGCGGGCCGGGGTGTACGGCTCGGGCATCAACGTGCTGCTGGTGGCGCTGCTGGTGGTCGGCATCGGGCTGTCGCTGGGCGGGCCGACCGGTTATGCGATCAACCCGGCGCGGGACCTCGGCCCGCGGCTGGTGCACGCCCTGCTGCCGATACCCAACAAGGGGTCGTCGGACTGGGGTTACGCCTGGATACCGGTGGCCGGGCCGCTGATCGGCGCGGTGCTCTCCGGACTGGTCTACCAGGCGGCATTCTGACCGGTGCGGCCGCACGAAGGCGGGCGCACCACGGGTGCGACCCGGGTACCCACTCGGAGCCAGGAGGCCTGACGGCATGAACCAGCACACCGAGAAGTACGTCGCCGCGATCGATCAGGGCACCACGTCGAGCCGCTGCATCATCTTCGACCACGACGGGTCGATCGTCGCCGTGGACCAGCGCGAGCACCGGCAGATCTTCCCCCGGCCCGGCTGGGTGGAGCACGATGCGACGGAGATCTGGACGAAGGTGCAGTCCGTGGTGGCGGGTGCGCTGACCAAGGCGGGGCTGCGCGCCGACCAGCTCAGCGCGCTGGGCATCACCAACCAGCGGGAGACCACGGTGCTGTGGGACCGGGCCACCGGCCGGCCGGTGCACCACGCGATCGTCTGGCAGGACACCCGGACCTCACAGCTGTGCGCGGAACTGGGCGGCACGGACGGCCAGGACCGCTTCCGCGAGGCCACCGGTCTGCCGCTGGCGAGTTACTTCTCCGGGCCGAAGGCGGCCTGGCTGCTGGACGAGGTGCCGGGCCTGCGGGCGCGTGCCGAGCGCGGCGAGATCGCGTTCGGCACCATCGACTCCTGGCTGATCTGGAACCTGACCGGCGGTGTCGACGGCGGGGTGCACGTCACGGACGTGACCAACGCGGGCCGCACGATGCTGATGAACCTCGAAACACTGCAGTGGGATCCGGCGATCCTCTCGGCGATGAACGTGCCCGCCGCGATGCTGCCGGAGATCCGGTCGTCGGCGGAGGTGTACGGCTCCGCGGTGGGCCAGCTCCAGGGGGTGCCGGTGGCGTCCGCGCTGGGCGACCAGCAGGCGGCGGTCTTCGGGCAGACCTGTTACGGCGTCGGCGAGGCCAAGAACACCTATGGCACCGGTTCGTTCCTGCTGCTGAACACCGGCAACCGTCCGGTCCCGTCCAAGAGCGGGCTGCTGACGACCATGGGCTACCAGCTGGGCGGTGAGGACCCGGTCTACTGTCTGGAGGGTTCCATCGCCATCACGGGCGCGCTGGTGCAGTGGTTCCGTGACCAGCTCGGCATCATCTCCTCGGCGGAGGAGATCGAGCCGCTGGCGGCGAGCGTCCCGGACAACGGCGGGGCGTACATCGTGCCGGCGTTCTCCGGTCTCTTCGCGCCGTATTGGCGCTCCGACGCCCGCGGGGTGATCACCGGGCTGACCGGTTACGTCACCAAGGCTCATCTGGCCCGCGCCGTCCTGGAGGCGACCAGCTGGCAGACCCGGGAGGTGGTGGACGCGATGTTCCAGGACTCCGGGGTGCGGATCACGCAGTTGAAGGTGGACGGCGGGATGACCGCCAACAAGCTGCTGATGCAGCATCAGGCCGATGTGCTGGGCGTCCCGGTGATCCGGCCGGTGATCTCGGAGACCACCTGTCTGGGCGCGGCGTACGCGGCCGGTCTGGCCACCGGTGTCTGGGAGGACCTGGACGAGCTGCGCAGCCACTGGAAGCGCGACACGGAGTGGGTGCCGCGGATGGACGGTGCGGTCCGGGACCGCGAGTACGCCAACTGGCGGCGGGCGGTGGAGCGGAGCTTCGGCTGGCTGGCCGAGGACGGCACGGCGGCCTCGTAGCGGCGGGCGGCGGACGTACGGCCCGTGTCCCGGACGGCGGGATGCGGGCCGTACCCGTGCGGCTGCTCCGTCGGTCAGCGCAGTGCGGGCTCCGGGCGCCGGCCGCCGGTCCGCATCGCGTGCTCGACGACGGCGACCAGGACGTCCCGCGCCGAGTCCCGTACCCGGGCGTCGCAGAGCATCACCGGCACGTCGGGGTCGAGGTCCAGGGCGTCGCGGACCGCCTCGGGCGGGTAGCGGTCGGCGCCGTCGAAGCAGTTGACGGCGACGGTGAAGGGCAGCCCGCGGCGCTCGAAGTAGTCGATCGCGGAGAAGCTGTCGGCGAGCCGGCGGGTGTCGGCGAGCACCACCGCGCCCAGTGCGCCGCGGGCGAGTTCGTCCCAGAGGAACCAGAAGCGGTCCTGTCCGGGGGTGCCGAAGAGGTAGAGGATCAGGCCGTCGTGGACGGTGATCCGCCCGAAGTCCATGGCGACGGTGGTGGTGTTCTTGGTCTCCACCCCGTGGAGGTCGTCGACCGGGCGGCCGGCCTCGGTCAGCCGCTCCTCGGTGCGCAGCGGTTTGATCTCGCTGACCGCGCCGACCAGTGTCGTCTTGCCGACCCCGAAGCCCCCCGCCACCAGGATCTTGAGCGTCACCGGGTCGGCGGCGGCGGTCTGCTGACGACGAACGGAACGCCCGAAGACCATAGGTATCTTCTCCTGATGTGCCGGGTGTGCGGGCGGTGCTCGCGTCTGTGCCCCCGGGCGTGGTGGGGAGCGGGCAGCAGGCGCACAGGCACCGTACAACGTGCTCGGCGCGGCGCCTACTTGAGATCCGTCACGCTTGGGACACGGCCGCCGGCGCGGTCGTTCAGCGCGGGGCGAGGGTCTCCGGCCGGTCGAGGAGGCCCAGCAGGCCCACATAACCGGCCTCGATGAAGGCGCAGAGCTCCTCCTCGGTGCCGTGTTCCGCCATCTGCCAGGTGATGGCGGCCTCTTCGGCGAAGGCCATCCAGGCGCGGGTGGCGACCTCCAGCCGCGGGGCCTGGGGCACGCCGAGCCGCCGCTGACCGTCGCGGACCCGGCGGGCGACCGTGGCGCGGGTCCCGTCGACGATGTCGGCGACCGCGGGGTGGCTGCCCGCCGCGCCGCGTACGAGGGCGAGGTAGACCTGACGGTGTTCCAGGACGTAGGCCACGAAGCCGGCGATGAAGGCGCGCATCCAGGCGACCGGTTCCAGGCCGGCGTCCGGTTCGGTCGCGGCGGTGAAGCGTTCGCACGCGGCGCGGACCACGGCGCGGTAGAAGTCGCGCTTGGAGTCGAAGTAGTGGAAGAGCAGCCCGCGGGAGATGCCGGCGCGCCGGGCGACCTCGTCGGTGGACAGTTCGTCCAGGGACCGGTCGGCGAGCATCTCCAGCCCGATGCCGACCAGTTGCTCCCGGCGCTGGTCGGGGGTGAGTCGGGTGCCTCGCTTGCCGGCCATGCCCGCAGTGTACGGCGGTGCCGCGGGCCGGGTCCGGGAGCCCGCGGCGGCCCGAAGCCGGTGGTCAGGCGTGCCGGGCGAGGTGGTCCAGGATCGGGGGTGTGACGAGCCCGGGGACCTCTTCGGGGAGCCAGTGGCTGGCGCCCTCCAGGACCTCGAAGCGGTACGGGCCGTCCACCCACTCCCCCGTCGACTCGGCCGCGCCCCGGCCCAGGGCGACGTCCTCGCTGCCCCACAGGAAGAGGGTGGGCACGGTGATCCGGCCGGCCGGTACCGAGATGACGGACTCGGGGGCGCGGTACCAGTTGAGGGTGGCGGTGAGCGCGCCCGGTGCGGAGAGCCGGCGGATGTTGCCGTCGACGAGGGCCGCGGGGACCTTGCCGCCGTAGGCGGCGCGCAGCCGGGCCGCGTCGTCGGCGAGCAGGGCCGCCTCCGCGGCGCCGTCGTCCCGGCGGAAGAAGCGGACGTAGTCGAGCCGGTGGTGCTGGGTGGGGTCCTCGGCGGCGGCGCGGTTGAGGGCCTCCGGGTGCGGGGTGGCCAGCACGCTCAGGGACTTCAGCCGCTCGGGGTGGGCGCCGGCCAGCGCCCAGGCGACCATGCCGCCCCAGTCGTGGGAGACCAGGTGGAAGCGGTCGGCGCCCTGGGAGTCGGCGAAGGCGAGGGCGTCGGCGACGAGTTCGGGGACGGCGTAGTCGGCGATCCGGGGCGGGCGGGCGCCGGGGGCGTAGCCGCGCTGGTCGACGGCGACGGCCCGGTAGCCGGCCGCGCCGAGGGCGGGCAGCACCTCGCTCCAGGAGTCGGCGAACTCCGGCCAGCCGTGCAGCAGCAGGACGAGGTCCCCGTCGGCGGGCCCGGAGGCCAGGGCGTCGTGGGTGTGCGGGCCGACCTGGATCTCCAGGCGTTCGAAGGGGGCCGGGGTGGCGTCGGTGGCCATGGCGGTGCCTCTCGTCCGGTGGCGGCCGGCTGCGGTGGCGGCCGAGCGCGGCTGCGGTGACAACGGAACAACTGATCACCGAGCCTAGCCCGCTGTTGACCATTGCTCAACAAGGACCTGCGGGGCCCGGCGGGCCGGGCGTAGGGTGAGAAGGCGGACGCGAGCCGCATGCGGAGCGGAGTGCGCGATGAACCGACGCCGCGGCGCCGCCGGACCGTCGCCCGAGGACCTGCTGGGACTCCTCGGCCGGCTCACCGGCCAGGTCATGGAACGGATCAAGCTGCAGCAGGCACGGGTGGCGCTGGCCGTGGAGCTGCAGCGGCACATGCTCCCGCCGGAACTCCCGGGCCTGCCGGGACTGACCACCGCGGCCCGCTACGTCCCGGCACAGACCGGGCTGGACATCGGCGGGGACTGGTACGACGCCTTCGCCCTGCCGGACGGCTCGCTCGGCTTCGTCATCGGCGACGTCCAGGGCCACGACGTGGAGGCCGCCGCCTTCATGGGCCAGGTCCGTACCGGCCTGCGGGCCGTCGCGGGCGCCACCACCGACCCCGGCGACGTCCTGGAACGGGCCAACAACCTGCTGCTGTCGATGAGCTCCGACCTCCTGGCGACCTGCACCTTCCTGCGCTTCGAACCGATCTGCGGCGAGCTCACCGGCGCCCGGGCCGGGCATCTCCCCGCGATCTGGGGCACCGCCGCCGGTGCGGAGGTGCTCGCCGACCCGGGCGGGCTGCCGCTGGGCGTCTTCCCCGACCAGCGCTATCCGGTCACCCGCCGCCGGCTGGACCGGCCCGGGGCGTTCGTCCTGTTCACCGATGGGGTGGTGGAGGGCCCCAGCTTTCCCATCGAGCAGGGGCTGGCCCGGGTGACCGGCATCGTCGGGGCGGCGTACGAGGCCGCGGCCGACGACCTCGCCGCCCAGGTGGTCGCGGTGGCCGATCTGACGGGGCACACCGACGACGCCGCCGTACTGGTGCTCCGTCACGACGGCGGTCCCTACGGGTAGGCGGGCGCGGTGGACGGGCGGACGCCGAACGGATCCGGCAGCGTGGCCGGCCGGATGCGCGCGGCCGCACGGGAGCACCGGATGCTCGCCGTGCAGATCCTGGCCACCGCCGGGTGCTACTACGGCGGTGCCCAGCTCGGTCTGCTGCAGGAACTGGTCCGCGGGCAGGTCACCCCGCTGTGGCCGCCGACCGGGATCGCCCTGACCGCGCTGCTGCTGTGCGGGCCGCGGGTGTGGCCGGGAATCGCCCTGGGCGCGTTCCTGGTCAATGTGTCGCTGGGGCCGTCGTTCCTCGTGGTGTGCGCCATCGTGGCGGGCAACACGCTCGGCCCGCTGCTCTCCCACCGGCTGCTGCGCCGGGTGGGTTTCCGCACCCGGATGGACCGGCTGCGGGACGCGGTGGCGCTGGTGGGCCTCGGCGCCCTGACCGGGATGCTGGTGAGCGCCACCGTCGGCAGCGGGGCCCTGGTCCTCTCCGGGGCGCTGACCGGCGCGGACTTCTGGCCCACCTGGGCGGTGTGGTGGACCGGCGACGCGATGGGGGTGCTGGTGGTCACGCCGGTGCTGCTGCTGCTCAGTACGGTCCGGTGGCCGCCCCGGGGCCACTTCCGGCCCTACCGGTGGGCGGAGGCGGTGCTGCTGGGCGTCTGCACGGTCGCCGTCACCGAACTGGCCGTGAGCAGCTCGATGAATCTGCTCTTCCTCGTCTCGCCGTGCCTGATCTGGGCCGCGTTCCGCTTCGAGCGGGCCGGCGCGGCGCCGTGCGCACTGCTGGTCTCGACGGTGGCGATCGTGGCCGCCGCCGAGCGCTCGGGACCGTTCGCGCACCACGACCTGTTCACGAACATGGTCACCCTGCAGGCGTTCAACGGGATCACCGCGCTGACCGCGCTGCTGCTCGCCGCGGTCGTGACCGAGCGGCACACCACCCACCGGCAGATCCAGCAGGTGGTCGCCCAGCTGACCGAGGCGCTCGCACGGCTGGAGCCGGGCCGGGCCGCTGAGCAGTGGCCGCCGCCGCGCCACACGGAGCGGGACGACGACGGCGGCGGCTGACGCGCCGGCCGGTCACAGCGCGCGCAGACCGTCGATCACCTCGCGCAGTACCTTCTCGTCCGGCAGTTCGGCCGGCGGCACCGGCCGGCTGACCCGGACCAGGCCGTCGTCGAGCAGATCGCCGATCAGCACCCGGACGACCCCGACCGGCAGATCGAGCTCGGCCGCCAGTTCGGCGACCGACAGCGGCGCCTCCCGGCACCGCTCGACGATCTCGACGTGCTCCGGCGACAGCGTCTGGTCCTCGACCGTCTTCGTCGCGCGGCTCTCGGCGATCACCTGCGCGATCAGGTCGAGGTGCTCCTCCGCGGCGGTACGGGTGCGCCCGCGGGTCATGGCGTACGGCCGGACGACGGGACCCGCTTCGTCGTCGAACCAGCGGGCCGCCTCCCGGTCGCGCGCCCCCCGGCCGCCCTGATCGCTCATGCTGTCACCGTCGTCCGGCTCAGCTGGCCGGACCGGACCGGGCCGCGGTGCCCAGGTGCGTGCCCACGCGCTTGACCAGCAGCGTCATCTCGTAGGCGATCAGCCCGACGTCGGAGTCCGCGTCGGCCAGGACGGCCAGACAGCTGCCGTCGCCGGCGGCGCTGACGAACAGGAACGCCTCGTCCAGTTCGACCATGGTCTGGCGCACCTGTCCGGCGCCGAAGTGCCGGCCGACGCCCTTGGCGAGGCTGTGGAAGCCGGAGGCGACCGCGGCCAGGTGCTCGCCGTCCTCCCGCGTGAGGTCCTTCGAGGCGCCGGTGGCGAGCCCGTCGCTGGAGAGGACGAGTGCCTTGCGGATCGCGCCGACCCGCTCGACCAGGTCGTCCAGGAGCCAGTTCAGCTCGCCGGATCCCTTCGCCGAGCCCGGTGTGGTGAACGCTGCTGCCTGCGGTTCGGTCATGGACCGTCCCCTCCCGATGTGGTTCCTGGTGGTGCTGCGGTGCCCGGGTTGGTGCCGTCCTGCGGGGCACCGTCCGGGACATCCGGGTCTGTGGCGTCCGCGGCGGCCGGTGTCGCGCCCGGCTGGTCCGCGGTCGGATGCGGAGGTGTGCGGTCCGCGCGGGCCGCGTCGTCCTCGCCGTGGTCACCGTGCTCGCGGCGGCCGCGCTGCCAGCCGCGCTGGAGCGAGGACATCCGGGCGCGTACCGCCTCGGCGTCGCGGTCGTCGTCCGCGGACGGCGGGGCCGGCCGCTCCGGTCCGGGCCGGCCGCCTTCGTCGGCCTTGAGCTGCGGGGCGAGGCTGGCCTGCCGCACCCGGCGGGGCAGCCCGGTGGACGTGCGGGCCGGGGGTGTCTCGCGGGGCCGGGCGGCGTCGCCGGAGCCGTCCGCGGAGTCCTCGGCGGAGCCCCTGGCGGCGGACCGCTCGTCCCGGTCGCGGTGACCGTCGCGGTCCCCGTCCCGGTCGCGGTCCCGCTCGCGCTCCCGGTCGTCGACCGTTCTGCCGTGGTCGCAGACCAGCACCGGCGGGCGGTGGCGGCGCGGCAGCGGGGCGAGCCCGCCGCCGGGTGCCTGGTCGCGGGTCTGCTGGTGCTGCTCGCCGTCGGGGACCGGCGGTACGGGGGCGATACCGGCCCGCGGTCCGCGGTCCCGGCCCCGGCGCGGGCCGCCGAACAGGGCGTCCTCGTCGTCGAGCGGAGCACGCTCGTCCGGGGCCAGCGGCGGTTCCAGTTCGACCGGCCCGTCGACGACGCCCCGCCGGTCCCTCGGGGGGAGCGGTACCGGCACCTGTGAGAGGGCGGCCAACTTGCCCGCCGCGTGGTCGAGTTCGTCGTCCACCGGGGCGCCGGCCAGCGGTCCGGCGCCCTCCCGGTCGCCGTCCGAGGCCTCCCCGGTCTCCGTGAGGATCGCACCGGGGAGGAAGACCACGGCCGTGGTGCCGCCGTACGGCGAGGGTTGCAGGGTGACCCGTACGTCCTGGCGCTGGGCGAGCCGGCTGACCACGAACAGGCCGAGCCGGTCGGTGTCGGAGAGCTCGAACTCGGGGGTCTCGGCGAGCCGGAGGTTGGCCTGCAGCAGCTGGTCGGGGGGCATGCCCAGACCGCGGTCGTGGATCTCCAGGGTGTAGCCGTTGGCGACCCGCTCGCCGAGCACCTGGACGGCGGTGTGCGGCGGCGAGAAGACGGTGGCGTTCTCCAGGAGTTCGGCTATCAGGTGGGTGAGGTCGGAGACGGCCGGGCCGTCCACGGCGAGCCGGGGCAGCCGGCGCACCTCGATGCGCTCGTAGTCCTCCACCTCGGCGACCGCCGCGCGCACCACGTCCATCAGCTGGATCGGTTTGCGCCACTGCCGGGAGGGTGCCGCGCCGGAGAGGATGACCAGGCCCTCGGCGTGCCGTCGCATACGGGTGGTCATGTGGTCGAGCCGGAAGAGGTCGGCGAGTTCTTCGGTGTCCTCGGTGCGCCGCTCCATGGCGTCCAGCAGCGTCAGCTGGCGGTGCAGCAGCACCTGGCTGCGGCGGGCGAGGTTGACGAACACCTCGGAGACCCCGCGGCGCATCTCGGCCTGTTTGACGGCGGCCTCGATGGCGGCCCGCTGGAGGGTGTTGAGGGCCTGCCCGACCTGACCCGTTTCGTCCGGGCCGAATTCGAGCCGGGGCGCCTCGGTCTCCACGTCGACGTGTTCCCCGGCGGCCAGCCGGCGCATCACGCTCGGCAGCCGTACGCCGGAGACCTCGTGGGCGGTCTTGCGCAGCCGGGTCAGGTCCCGGACGTGCCGGCGGCCGATGCGGAAGGAGACGATGACCGAGACCAGCAGCGCGATGAAACCGAGGACGCCGGCGGCGACGGCCTTGAGCACGATGCTGGTGGCGGCCGGCGCGACCCGCTCCTGGTAGCGCGCGCCGGCTTCCTTGCCCATCCTGGCGAGGTCGGCGAGGGCCTTCTCGGCGGTGGTGTTCCAGCGTTCGGGGTTGACCGCCCGCGGCCCGGCCCGGTCGCCGGCGGCGATCACCCGGTCCTCGTAGGAGGTGAGTTCGCGGGCGGTGGCGGAGCGCCAGTAGTCCTCGTAGAGGCCGCGGTCCCTGGCGGGCAGCAGGGGCAGGCTGGTGCCGTAGAGGACCCGGCGCTCGGCGACCCGGTCGGACAGCTCGCGCACCTCGCGCCGGCTCATGCTGCCGGAGGCGAGCACCGCGGACATCAGGGCGTCCTCGCGTGCCAGGGCCTCGCGGGCGCGGGTGACGTTGACCAGGGCGCGGCCCTGCTTGTCCATCTCGACGTTGTCCAGGGCGTGGAGCGCGGCGAGGAAGTCGTAGCCGGGGTCGATCAGGCCGTCGTAGGACTCCATGGCCTCGTCGCGGGTGACGGTGTTGTCCTCGACCTGGGTGCGCAGCGTGCGGAGCGAGGACAGGCCCTTGAGGAGGGTGGTCATCCGGTCGCCGACGCCGGCGTTGAGGTCCTCGCGGACGTCGCGGCCGGCGGCGTCGGCGCGCAGCCGGGCGACCAGGCCGTCGGTGACCCGGGTCCGGCCGTGCAGCTCGCTGAGCGCGTTGGCGCCGCGGCGGTCGGCGAGGTAGAGCAGGCTCTGCCGGCGCTCCTGCTGCAGGGCCTGGATGACGTCCTCGACGGGGTAGCCCAGGTTCTTGACGACGTTGCCGACGTCCAGCAGCTGGTTGGCCGAGCGTCCGGTGACGTAGGTGGTGACCGCCCACATCGTCGTCAGGGACACCAGCGGTACCAGCAGCAACGCCACGATCTTCCGGCGGACCGACTTCCCGCGAAAGCGCATGGCCTCCCCTACGACAACCCCGGCGCACGGGGACGGTGTTCCGTCAACAAACGGCGCGAGCCTACTACTCTCGGGTGACCAACCCGAAGGGCTCTCAGGGCCCCGGTGCCGTGGCCCGCGGCGGGCTCGTCATGAGTTGTCCGCCGATTCCCGGACAACCCACCCGCAATTGGGGGCCGGGAGCACGCACCGGCATCGGAGGGTGTGGCGGGACGGTTGGCCGGTTTTGCTCTACCCCGGGGAACCCCGCGGTGCTTCCGTGCGTGCACCATGAGGGTGGACGGGTCCGGCGGCAGGGAATCCTTCCGGTGAAACCGGGCACTCGGCAAGGAGCGGACGCGCGGGCGGAATGCGGGGAGTGTGACGCGGTCATGGACACCGGTAGACGGCCGTTGTGGCAGGAGGACCCGGCGGCCCGGCCCCGGATGGCGGAACCGGTGCGGACCGCCGCGGTGCGCGCCGTCATCATCGTGGCGGTCACCCTGATTCTGGCCATGGTGGCGTTCCTGTGCACGCTGGCGGGGTCCTGGCTGGCGTTCCCCGCGGTGCTCGGCACGGTCGCCGGCACGGTGGTCGCCACCTGGGCGGTGCTGGACGTGTGGGTGACCCGTCAGGTCTGGGTGCAGCGCCACGGCGTGCAGTCGCAGCCGAGCAGTACGGCCCGGGAGCTGCGGCGCGAGCGGCGGCAGGCGCGCCGGCAGCAGCGGCGGGAGTCCCGGCGGGAGCCCGCGCCGGCGGACCGCGCGGCCGCCTGAGCGACCGCGCGGCGCGGCCGGCGCCGCGGGGCCGTTACGCCACCGCCTCTTCCCTGACCGCGGGCCGGACGTGGATCATCCCGTCGATGACGCCGACCTCGTGGGTGCGTACCGGGCGGCGGGCCGGCAGACAGGTCGGGGCGCCGGTGCGCAGGTCGAACAGCGCGGCGTGCAGCGGGCATTCGACGTAGGCACCCTCGGCCCAGCCCTCGGAGAGCGAGGCGTCCTGGTGGCTGCAGGTGTCGTCGACGGCGTAGAAACCGTCCTCGGTGTGGAAGACCGCGATGGCCGGTGTGGTCTCGTCGATCTCGATCCGTACGGACCCGCCCTCGGGCAGGTCCTCGATGCGGCAGACGGGAATCATCTGGCCCCCCTCGCGCTGATCGGTATCATGTGTTCTGAATAACGCATCGCAGAGCGCGATGCGCAACAGAATCCAAGGCGTGGAGCAGGCCGTCAAGGGCTTCTCGGAAGATGTCCTCGCACGGCCGCTCGGGGGCCACCGGGTGGTGAACGAAGACCCATGTCGAATACGAGCGGGACCTCGGACGACCGGTCCGAGGAGCGGCGCGGCGGGGCGGGTTCCGTCCAGTCCGTGGACCGTGCGGTGAGCGTGCTGGAGATCCTGGCCAGGCTGGGCGAGGCCGGGGTCACCGAGATCTCCGAGGAGCTGGGCGTCCACAAGTCGACCGCCTTCCGGATCCTCGGGGTGCTGGAGGGCCGCGGACTCGTGGAGCAGGAGAAGGAACGCGGCAAGTACTACCTCGGGGCCGGGGTGCTGCGGCTGGCCGGCGCCGCGGCGATCCGGCTGGACATCTCTCAGGAGGGCCAGCCGGTGTGCCGGGCGCTGGCCGACGACACCGGGGAGACCGCCAACATCGCGGTGCTGGACGGCGATGCGGCGGTCAACATCATGCAGGCCAGGGGCGCGGCCGCGGTGACCGCGTACAACTGGCTGGGCCGGCGCACCCCGTTGCACGCCACCGCGAGCGGCAAGGTACTGCTGGCGCATCTGCCGCGGGAGCGCCGGGAGAGCCTGGTGACCCGGAAGCTGCCGCGCTTCACCGAGCACACGCTCACCACCGCGGCCGCCCTGCGCGCACAGCTGACGGCCGCGCGGGAGGACGGATTCGCCTGCACCGGCGAGGAGTTGGAGATCGGGCTGAACGCGGTGGCGGCACCGGTGCGGGCGCACGACGGCGCGGTGATCGGCGCGATCGGCGTCTCCGGACCGGCGTACCGGATGGAACGCCGGCTGCTGCCGGAGCTGGCCGAGCGGTCCGTGAAGGCGGCCGTCGAACTCTCCCGCCGCATGGGCTACGCGGGGTGAAATTGCGGCGCCCCGCGCGCCTCACGCTTTGCGGCGCCGCCCACGTACCTGGCTGTCCCGCCGCGGGTGTTGGTCGCCGTTGCGCTTTGCGGCGCCGCCCACGTACCTGTCTGCGGCGCCGCGGGGCGTCTCGCCGTTGCGCGCGTTGCGGCGCCCCGTACGTACCTTGCCGTCCCGCCGCGGGGCGTCTCGTCGTTGCGCCTGCGGCGGGCTGGGTGGTGTTGGGTGCGGTGACGGTCCTCCGGGGCCGGGTGTGTGGGGGGGTTATCGTTTAATAAAAACAAACAGACCCGCCCGCGCCGGCCA
>NZ_JBHWDV010000078.1:0-25826 GCF_042734445.1 Streptomyces sp. NPDC059649 | reverse complement strand
GCGGTCCCGCCCTCCGGGCCCCCCGCCCCACCCCCCCCGCCCTAAACTTCCCCCCACCGGGAGGGGACGGGCCGGAGGGGCCGGTTGTGTGGACGTAAAGCGAAGCAGTCCACACAACCGGCCCCGGAGGACCGTCACCGCACCCACCACCACCCAGCCCGCCGCAGGCGCAACGGCGAGCAACAACCGCGGCGCCGCAGACAAGTACGTACGGGGGCGCCGCCAAGCGCGCAACGGCGAGGAACAATCGCGGCGGGACGGCCAAGTACGTGGGCCTAAGACACGGGCACCGTGAGCTCCACCGGCCCCACCCCCGCCCGGCGCGCCAGCGCCACCGCGGCGAGGGTGGAGTGGACCCCCAGCTTGCCGAGGACGTTCTGCATGTGTGTGCGGACCGTGTGCGGGGAGAGGAACAGCCGCTCGGCGACGGCCTTGCGGCCCAGGCCTGCCACCATGCAGCGCAGCACCTCGCGTTCGCGCGGGGTGAGCGACTCGACCAGCCGCTCGCTCTCCGAACGGTGCTTGCGGGCGGCCGTCAGCTCGCGCAGCACACCGGTCAGCAGCGCCGGCGGCAGATGCGTTTCGTCACGCAGTACGCCGCGGATCACGGCGAGCAGCCGGGACAGCGAGCAGTCCTTGGCGACCCAGCCGGACGCGCCGGCCTGCAGGGCGGCGGCCGCCCGGCGCGGGTCGTCGCGATCGGCGACGACGACCGTGCGCAAATAAGGGTGGCTGGTGCGCAGGCCGGAGACCAGCGCGATGCCGTCCCGCGGGCAGCTGCGCGGCACGGCCGGCTCGCGGGCCGCGCCTTGTGCCGGCACCGCGAGCAGCGGCGCGGCCAGGTCGGCGTCGGCGAGCAGCACGTCGAAGCGGCGGCCGTCGGTGACCGCCCGGTCGAGATTGCGCAGGGCGGCCGGCGCGCTGCCCGCGGCCGCGACGTCCACGTCCTGCTCCGCGGCGAGCGCGGCTGCCAGGGATTCGGCGAAGATGCGGTGGTCGTCGACCACCAGAACCCGGATGCGTTGCACAGAGACCCCCTGTCTCGGTGAACGGACCATAGCGGGCACGGCGCCCGGATTGAAGATCGCCTCGGTCGCACGGCCGCCGCCGTGCCGACATGACTACCCCACCCCGGGCGCCGTACCCGAACGGTCTCGCCCCCTGATCAGCACCGGCCCCCACCGGTGCAGGATCTCAGGGTACGGACGGGCCGCGGCGAGGGAAGGTGAATGGCCAAACTGCTGTCGCACCCCGTCCATTTGGTGACGGCCCGGTGGCCGCAAGCCGTCCCTCGCGCCCTACTGGAGCCGGTGCGCTCCGGCGCTGGGCACGGCTTCGAAGATCCGCGGTGAGGGGTGTCCGGCGGCCGCGAAGGCCGCGGTGACCGCCGTGCCGATCCCGGTGGCGGCCGGTTCCTCGACGAGGACGATCGCCGAGCCGCCGAAGCCGCCGCCGGTCATCCGGGCCCCGAGGGCGCCGGCGGCGAGGGCGGTGTCGACGGCGAGGTCGAGTTCCGGGCAGGAGATCTTGAAGTCGTCGCGGAGCGAGGCGTGGCCGGCGGTCAGCAGCGGGCCGATGGCGCGGGTGCGGCCGGCGTCCAGGCAGGCGATGACCTCTTCGACGCGCTGGTTCTCGGTGACGATGTGGCGGACCAGGGCCCGTACGCCGGGGTCGTCGTCGAGTGCGGCGAGGGCCTCGGGGAGATGTGCGAAGGACACGTCGCGCAGGGCTCGCACCCCGAGCGCCCGCGCACCGCGCTCGCAGCCGGCGCGCCGCTCCGCGTACGCGCCGTCCCCCAGTTCGTGCTTCACCCGGGTGTCGACGACGAGCAGCCGCAGCCCCTCCCCCGCGAGGTCGAACGGCACCTGGCGGTGGGTCAGGTCGCGGGTGTCGAGGAACAGCGCATGGCCTTCGGTGCAGCAGGCCGCGGCGGTCTGGTCCATGATCCCGCAGGGCACGCCGACGAAGGCGTTCTCGGCCCGCTGGGCGATCCGGGCCAGCCGCTGCGGCTGAAGGCCGAGGGCGTAGAGGTCGTTGAGGGCGAGCGCGGTGGCGACCTCCAGGGCGGCGGAGGAGGACAGTCCGGCGCCGGTGGGCACGGTGCTGTCGTAGTGCAGGTCGGCGCCGCCGACGGGCAGTCCGGCCTCCCGCATCGCCCAGACGATGCCGGCCGGGTAGGCGGCCCAGCCCCCTTGGGCCGTCGGGCGCAGGGCGTCGATGCGGAGTTCGACGATGCCGCCGTCGGCGCCGCCGGAGTGCAGCCGCAGCACCCCGTCGGTGCGGGGTGCGGCGGCGGCGAGGGTGGTGTGCGGGAGCGCCAGCGGCATCACGAAGCCGTCGTTGTAGTCGGTGTGTTCACCGATCAGGTTGACCCGGCCGGGCGCCGCCCAGATTCCCGTGGGGGCGGCGCCGTACACCGCGGTGAACCGGTCCGCGGTGTGCCGGGCGCCGTGCGGGCGCCCGGTGGTCGGGGTGGCGGCTTGGTGACCTGCCATCAGGGCTCCTTCGTCCGGTGCGGCTAGCTGGTGTGGTCGAGGCTCTGCGCGAACGCCCAGGCGTCGGCGACGATGCCCGCGAGGTCGGCGCGGCGGGGCTGCCAGCCGAGGCGGTCGGCGGCGGTCCGGGCGGAGGCCACCAGGACGGCCGGGTCGCCGCCGCGGCGCGGGGCGGTGACCTCGGGGACGGGGTGGCCGGTGACCTTGCGGACGGTCTCGATGACCTCGCGGACGGAGAAGCCGTTGCCGTTGCCGAGGTTGCAGATGAGGTGCTCGCCGGCGGTGGCCGCGTCGAGGGCCAGCAGGTGGGCCTCGGCCAGGTCGGCGACGTGGATGTAGTCGCGGACGCAGGTGCCGTCGGGGGTGGGGTAGTCGTCGCCGTAGACGGAGATCGCCTCGCGGCGGCCCTGGGCGACCTGGAGGACGAGCGGGATGAGGTGCGACTCGGGGTCGTGGCGCTCGCCGCAGCTGCCGTAGGCGCCGGCGACGTTGAAGTAGCGCAGCGAGACCGCGGCCAGGCCGTGGGCGGTGGCCTCGCCGCTGATCATGTGGTCGACGGCGAGCTTGCTGGCGCCGTAGGGGGAGGTGGGGGCGGTCGGGTCGGTCTCGGTGATGGGGGTGTTCACCGGCTCGCCGTAGGTGGCCGCGGTGGAGGAGAAGACCAGCTTGCGCACGCCGGCCGTGCGCATCGCCGCCAGCAGTGCCATGGTGCCGCCAACGTTGTTGTCCCAGTACTTCTCGGGCTTGACGACGGACTCGCCGACCTGGGAGAACGCGGCGAAGTGCAGCACCGCGTCGTAGGAGGCGTCCAGCCACTTCGCCGCGTCGCGGATGTCGCCCTCGATGAAGTCGGCGCCCGCGGGGACGCCGGCCCGGAAGCCGGTGGAGAGGTTGTCGAGCACGGTCACGGTGTGGCCGGCCTCCAGCAGATGCTGGGCCACCACACTTCCGACATAACCCGCCCCGCCCGTCACCAGGTACTTGCTCATGGCTTGCTCGCTACCTCTCGCAGTCGCTCGGCCGCGGCTTCCGGCGGCACATCGTTGATGAACACGTTCATGCCGGATTCGGAACCCGCGAGGAACTTCAGCTTGCCGGAAGTCCGTCGAATGGTGAAAAGCTCAAGGTGGAGGGCGAAGTCCGCGCGCTGTGCGGTGCGCTGCGGGGCCTGGTGCCAGGCGGCGATGTACGGGGTCGGCGGGGCGCCGGCGCCGGTGTCGGTGTCGGTGTCGAAGATCCGGTCGAAGCGCCGCAGGAGTTCCAGGTAGAGCCGGGGGAATTCGGCGCGGGCGGCGTCGTCGAGGGCGAGCAGGTCGGGGACCCGGCGCTTGGGGTAGAGGTGCACCTCGTAGGGCCAGTGGGCGGCGTACGGGACGAAGGCCGTCCAGTGGTCGCCGTCGAGGACGATGCGGCGGCCGTCGGCCCGTTCGTCGTCGAGGACGTCGTCGAAGAGGTTGCGTCCGGTGGCCTCGCGGTGGTCGGCGAGCGAGCGCAGCATCCGTTCGGTGCGCGGGGTGACGAAGGGGTAGGCGTAGATCTGGCCGTGCGGGTGGCCGAGGGTGACGCCGATCTCGGCGCCGCGGTTCTCGAAGCAGAAGACCTGCTCGACGCCGGGGAGTTGGGAGAGTTCGGCGGTGCGGTCGGTCCAGGCGGCGAGGACCAGGGCGGCCTGGTCCTCGGTGAGGTCGGCGAACGAGGCGTCGTGGTCGGGGGTGAAGCAGACGACCTCGCAGCGGCCGCGGTCCCCGGCGAGGGAGGGGAAGCGGTTCTCGAAGACGGCGACGTCGTAGTCGGCGGCGGGGATCTCGGAGTGCCGCCCCTCGCGGGAGGGGCACAGCGGGCACTCGTCGGCCGGCGGGTGGTAGGTGCGGGCCTGGCGGTGCGAGGCGATGGCGACGCGGTCGCCGAGGAGGCGGTCGGCGCGGATCTCGGCGGCGGTGGCGACCGGGTCGAGGGGGCGCCGGTCGACGGCGTCGCGTACGACGTCGTCGCGCGAGTCGTAGTAGATCAGCTCCCGGCCGTCCGCGAGCCGCGTCGTCGTCTTCTTCACCCCGAGGGCTCCTCACCTCACCGACCAAACACAAACAAACACAATGAAGCACAACTAAACAGTTGCGTCAACGTCGATCCACGTCACCCCAGGGGCCCCACCGGCCACGGGATCGGACGGGCATATGCCCCGCCCTCATCACGATCCAACAACTGAAACGAACAAAAGTGTTCAGTTTCTGACCGCCCGAGCGTAGCTTTCTGTGCGTTCCGACCGCCCGCCACCGCCGCACGCAAAGAAGCGAGCTACGACATGATCAATTTGGCCGAAGGGCTACGGCTGCCCACCAACGGGCTCGACTACACGATCCTGGCCCTCTACTTCGTCGTCGTCCTCGGTATCGGCTTCGCGGCCAAGCGCAGCGTGAAGACGAGCCTGGACTTCTTCCTCTCCGGGCGCTCCCTGCCCGCCTGGGTCACCGGGCTGGCGTTCGTCGCCGCCAACCTGGGCGCCACCGAGATCCTCGGGATGGCCGCCAACGGCGCGCAGTACGGCGCCTACACCGTCCACTGGTACTGGATCGGCGCCATCCCGGCGATGGTCTTCCTCGGCCTGGTGATGATGCCGTTCTACTACGGCTCCAAGGTCCGCTCGGTGCCGGAATTCCTGCTGCACCGCTTCGGCCCGTCCTCACACCTGCTGTCGTCGGTGATCTTCGCCGTCTCGTCCGTGCTCATCGCGGGCGTCAACCTCTACGCCATGGCGATCGTGCTGCAGGCGCTGCTCGGCTGGCCGCAGTGGGTGGCGATCGTCGTCGCCGGCTTCTTCGTGCTGGCGTACATCACCATCGGCGGGCTGTCCTCGGCGATCTACAACGAGGTGCTGCAGTTCTTCGTCATCCTCGCCGCGCTGATCCCGCTGACCGTCGTCGGCCTCAAGCGCGTCGGCGGCTGGCACGGCCTGACCGACTCGCTGACCTCCTCGCACGGTGATGCGTTCCTGACCGCCTGGAAGGGCACCGGCATCGGCGAGGGCAACCCGCTCGGCGCCAACTGGCTGACCATCGTCCTCGGCCTCGGCTTCGTGATGAGCTTCGGCTACTGGACCACCAACTTCGCCGAGGTGCAGCGCGCGCTGTCCGCGAAGAACCTCTCGGCCGCCAAGCGCACCCCGCTGATCGCCGCCTTCCCGAAGATCTTCATCCCGATGGTGGTGGTCGTCCCCGGCCTGATCGCGCTGGTCATGGAGCCGACGCTGGGCAAGAGCAAGGACGGGCTGCAATACAACGACGCGATCCCGGTCCTGATGCGCGACCTGCTCCCCAACGGCGTCCTCGGCATAGCCGTCACCGGTCTGCTCGCCGCCTTCATGGCCGGTATGGCCGCCAACGTGTCGTCCTTCAACACGGTGTTCACCAACGACATCTGGGCCGCGTACCTCAAGAAGGGCCGCGAGGACGCGTACTACCTCAAGACCGGACGCGTGGTCACCGCGGTCGGCGTGCTGATCGGCATGGGCACCGCCTTCATCGCCTCGTCCTTCAGCAACATCATGAACTACCTCCAGACGCTGTTCTCCTTCTTCAACGTCCCGCTGTTCGTGGTGTTCATCATCGGCATGTTCTGGAAGCGGACCAGCGCCGCGGCCGGCTTCTGGGGGCTGCTGGCCGGCACCGCCGCCGCCATGGTCAACTACTTCGGCTTCTACAAGCAGGGCATCATCTCCATCCCCTCCGACCAGGGCGCCAACTTCGTCTCGTCGATCGTCGCGTTCGTCGTCGGCGCGCTGGTGATGGTCGTCGTCACCATGGTCACCAAGCCCAAGCCCGCCGAGTCCCTGGCCGGGCTCGTCTACGGCACCCGGTCCCCCGGCATGGAGGAACCGCCCGCCGAGGGCGACGACGCCTGGTACCGCAGGCCGGCCCTGCTGGGCTGGGGCGCGCTCATCCTGTCCGCCGTCTGCTACATCCCGTTCTCCTTCTGAACCCCGGCCCCGAACAGCGGAGTTGACCCACCATGAGTGACTACCAGCACGAGGTCGAGGAGCTGGAGCGCGAATCGGCGACCGCCGCGCGGCTCTTCGACGTACGGCGCATCATCGGCGGCCTGTTCGTCGTCTACGGCGTGATCGTCACCATCGCCGGAGCAACCGCCTCCGACGCGGACCTGAAGAAGGCCCAGGACATCAACATCAACCTCTGGACGGGCCTCGGCATGCTCGTCCTCGGCCTGTTCTTCCTGGTCTGGCTGAAACTGCGGCCGACCGTGCCCCCCACGGCCGAGGAACTCCGGGCCGCGGCCGGCGACGGGCCCGCCGAGGGCTGACCGTCGCCCCCGGCGACGGGGAGGAGCCCCGGCCCTACTCCGGCGGCGGGGACGGCTCGTCCGTCCCCGCCGCCGTCGTCGTCCGTGCCGCGCGCCCGCGGCCCGCCCGGTCCAGCAGCCCGGTACGCGCCGCCAACGCGGCCGCCTCCAGCCGGGAGCCGACCTCCAGCTTCATCAGCACCCGCTGTACGTGCGTACGCGCGGTGCTCGGCGCGATGTCCATCCCGGCCGCGATCAGCCGGGTGTCCTCGCCGTCCGCGACCCGCATCAGGACCTCGACCTCGCGCGGGGTGAGCAGTTCGAGCAGCCGCGCGCCCTCGTCGTCGGGCTGCGCCGCGGGGTGCAGCAGCTCCTCGAAGGCCTGCTGGAGCAGCTGCGGCGAGACCGCCGACTCCCCCGCGCGGGCCTTCATCATGGCCCGCTCGACGCCCTCGATCCGCTCGTCGTTGCGGACGTACCCGGACGCCCCGGCCGCGAACGCCGCGGCGATCCCGCGCGGGCTGGGCACCGGCCCCAGCACCACCACCGCCACCTGCGGCCGCTCCTTCTTGATCCGTACGACCGGGTCGAAGGTGCCCGGCTGGGCGGGCGCCGCGGTCCCCAGCAGGCACACCTCGGGCGCCCGGCTGACCACCAGCTCCGCGGCACCGGCACTCGGCGCGGCGGCCGCCAGCACCCGGTGCCCGCGCAGCTTCAGCGCCGAGGCGAGCGCCTCCGCGAGCAGCCGGTGATCGTCGACCACCATGAGCCGCACGCCCATAGAGCAACCCCCTCCCTCCGCCCGGCCCCGGCGCCCCGGCGCCCCGGCCGGGCCGTTCGTCCCCGGGAAGCTACACGCTCGATTGCCGATGCGCGCCCCCTACCGGGCAGAAGCCCCCCGGAATGCTGGATTCCCGGCCAATAGGGGCCGATTGCCGCCGCCGCGGGGTGCTCCGCCGGGGTCCGGTGTGCGCGGGGAACTCCCCGGGGCCGGTGTCGGTGCCGTGTGCCACAGTTGACTCAGCAGGCGGGGGAACGGGGAAACCGGCTCCAGGCGGTGCACTCGGCGCGATTCGCTGCCGGGGTGGGGCGAGACGTGAGCGAAGGAAGGCCATGAGTACACCGCAGCAGCCGCACAACGGCTTCGGGGGCGCGCCGGGTTACGGGACGCCGCCGGCCGGCCCGCCCGGCGGATATCCGCAGCAGGTACCGGGCGGTCAGGTACCGCCGGGCCCGGGGCCGTTCGCACCGCAGGGGCCCTACGACGCACCCCCGCAGGCGCCCTACGGAGCGCCGCCCCAGCCGCCTTACGGGGTGCCGCCGCAGGGTTACCCCGGTTACGGCGGGCCCGGCATGGTGCCGCCGCCGGTCCCGCCCCGCAACAAGAGCGGAAAGGTGTGGGGGATCATCGGCGCTATCGTCGGTGTGCTGGTGATCGGGAGCATCGCGTCGGCCGTGGCGCTCCGCGGGGGCGGGTCGGGGGGATCGGGCGGTTCCGGCGGGCCGAAGTACCGGATCACGGTGCCGCAGACGCTGGCGGGCGGGGAGTACAAGCTCGCCAAGGACATCTCCCAGCAGGCCGACAGCGCGGTGCCGCACGACGGGGCGAACGAACACGGTATGCGGACCGTCGGCGGGCAGTACACCGGCGGGACCAAGTCCCTGGTGATGCTGGGGATATACGGCTCCATAGACGACCCGGAGACGAGCGTCGAGCACGCCATCAACGGGATGACGCGCGACGGGAAGACGGTCGTCGCGGTGGCGGAGAAGAAGTTCACGCCGAGCGGTGGCGGGGACCCGCTGACCTGCGGCGTGGACGTACGCACGGAGATGGGGCAGAAGGTCACGCTGGCGTTCTGCGTATGGGCCGATTCCAGCGCCTCTATGAACGTCGCCCAGACCGATGCCGCGAACCTGTCGAAGGACCCGCAGTCCATCGACCTCCAGGCGTTCGCGGACCAGGCGGGCAAGATCCGCACCGAGGTCCGCAAGCCGTTGGGCTGAGGGCCCGGTGCGGTGGGCCGACGGCCCACCGCACCGGCCCGCCCCTACGCGTCCTCCGCCAGTTCCAGCCAGCGCATTTCCAACTCGTCGCGTTCCGCGGCCAGTTCGCGGAGCTGGGTGTCGAGGCCGGCGACCTTTTCGAAGTCGGTGGCGTGCTCGGCGATCTGGGCGTGCAGCTTCGCCTCCTTGTCGCCGATCTTGTCCAGCTGGCGCTCGATCTTCTGGAGCTCCTTCTGGGCCGCGCGGTTGACCGCGGCGGACTTCTTCGCCGCAGTGGCCGGCTGCGCGGGGGCCGGGGTGGCGGCCTCGATCACCTTCTGGCGGCGCTCCAGGTACTCGTCCAGGCCGCGCGGCAGCATCCGCAGCGTGGCGTCGCCGAGCAGCGCGAAGACCCGGTCGGTGGTGCGCTCGATGAAGTAGCGGTCGTGGCTGATGACGATCAGCGAGCCGGGCCAGCCGTCGAGCACGTCCTCCAGCTGCGTCAGCGTCTCGATGTCCAGGTCGTTGGTGGGCTCGTCGAGGAAGAGGACGTTGGGCTCGGCCATCAGCAGCCGCAGGATCTGCAGCCGTCGGCGCTCACCGCCGGACAGGTCGCCGACCGGCGTCCACTGCTTCTCCTTCGTGAACCCGAACTTCTCGCAGAGCTGGCCGGCGGTCATCTCCCGGCCCTTGCCCAGGTCGACGCGTTCCCGGACCCGCTGTACGGCCTCCAACACCCGCCAGTCCGGGTCGAGTTCGCCGACCTCCTGCGAGAGGTAGGCCAGTTTCACGGTCTTGCCGACGACGATCCGGCCGCCGGCCGGCTGCGCCTCGCCCTGCGTACGGGCCGCCTCGGCCAGCGCCCGCAGCAGCGAGGTCTTGCCCGCGCCGTTGACGCCGACCAGGCCGATCCGGTCGCCGGGGCCGAGCTGCCAGGTCAGGTGCTTGAGCAGGAGCTTCGGGCCGGCCTGGACGGTCACGTCCTCCAGGTCGAAGACGGTCTTGCCCAGCCGGGAGCTGGCGAACTTCATCAGCTCGGCGCTGTCCCGCGGCGGCGGCACGTCCGCGATCAGCTCGTTGGCCGCCTCGATGCGGAAGCGGGGCTTGCTGGTGCGGGCCGGGGCGCCGCGGCGGAGCCACGCCAGCTCCTTGCGCATCAGGTTCTGCCGCTTGGTCTCCTCGCTGGCCGCGATCCGCTCCCGCTCGGCGCGGGCGAAGACGTAGTCGCTGTAGCCGCCCTCGTACTCGTGCACATCGCCGCGCTGGACGTCCCACATGCGGGTGCAGACCTGGTCGAGGAACCACCGGTCGTGGGTGACGACGACCAGGGCCGAGCGCCGGGCCTGCAGGTGCCGGGCCAGCCAGGAGATGCCCTCGACGTCGAGGTGGTTGGTGGGCTCGTCGAGGACGATCAGGTCCTGTTCGGCGATCAGCAGCTTGGCGAGCGCGATCCGGCGCCGCTCGCCGCCGGAGAGCGGGCCGATGACGGTGTCCAGGCCGTGGGTGAAGCCGGGCAGGTGCAGATCGCCGAAGAGGCCGGTCAGCACGTCGCGGATCTTGGCGTTGCCGGCCCACTCGTGGTCGGCGAGGTCGCCGATGACCTCGTGCCGGATGGTGGCGGCCGGGTCGAGCGAGTCGTGCTGGGTCAGTACGCCGAGCCGCAGCCCGCCGGCGTGCGTGACCCGGCCGTCGTCGGCGCCCTCCACCTTGGCCAGGATCCGGATCAGGGTCGTCTTCCCGTCGCCGTTGCGCCCGACGACGCCGATCCGGTCCCCCTCGTTGACGCCGAGGGAAACACCGTCGAGCAGGGCCCGGGTCCCGTAGACCTTGCCGACGGCTTCCAGATTGACGAGGTTGACGGCCATCTCACTCCTGCACTTCACATGCACTTCACATCGATCGACCTTCCCAGCGTAGTCGGCGCGCGGAAGCCTCCGACCCGGAGCGGAGATCCCCGCCGGCGCCGGCCGACACCTGGGAAGCCGGGGAGTGGCCGTACCGATGGCGGCGAGTGGCCGTACCGATGGCGGCGACGTGCGGCGGGCATGCCTTGCGCCCCTTGGCCTGCCGACCGCGGTGTGCCTGCCGGCCCTGGCCCGGGCGGCGTCGTGGGCGATCGCTGGCCCGGGTGGCGTCGTGGGCGATCGCTGGCGCCTGAGACGGAGCATCCGCGGCCGGTGAAGGCGGGATCACCACAGCAGAACGGCGACCACCAGCCAGCCGGGCACGACGAGGAGGAAGCCGGTCACCGCGAGAATGCCGCCGCGCTGCCCCCTCCTGAGGGTCTGCACGAGGGCGATCACGCTGCAGATCAGTGCCGGCGGTGTGAGGAGGAGCAGCGACAGCAACAGGCCCACGACGCCGAAGCCGACGAGCAGCAGCAGGGACATCAGCGCCAGGACCAGCGACGCCACCGCGAACCCGCTGAGCCTCTCCTGTCGGTGCGCCTGACCGCCGTGCCAGTGGTGATGTGGCTCTGCCATGCGGTGCGCTCCCGGGATAGGCGGTGCAACGCCGTACGGTGCACCAACTCGCCGCGAGCTTCGCACACGGTCGCGGGGCGCACGTGGCCGGGCCGTGGAACCGGACTGCCAGGTTGCCGGGCTGCTGGGTTGCTGGACTCCTGGGTTGCTGGGCGCCTGGGTTGCTGGGCGCCGCCGGGCCCGCGTTGGATAGCGTCCCGTTCATGACATCCGACGCGGGCACGACAGTGGAGACCGAACGCGGGCTGGTCTACGGCCCGGACGGCAAGCGGCTGGACCTCTACCGACCGGCGGGGGTGGCCGGACCGCTGCCGACCGTTCTGCTCTGGCACGGCATCGGCCCGGACGAGCGGGACGTCCTCGCGCCACTGGCCCGCACCGCCGCGGCCCGCGGGCTGCTGGTCCTGGTCCCGGACTGGCGGTCGGACGCGGCGGACGGCGGCCGGTCCCAGCTGCTCGCGTCGCTGGCCTACACCCGTAAGGATGCGGCCGGGCTGGGCGGCGACGGGGAATCGGTGGTGCTGGCCGGCTGGTCGGCGGGGGCCGGGGCGGCGCTGGGGATGGCGCTGCGGCCCGAGCTGTCGGAGGACGGGTGGCGGCCGGCCGCGGTGGTCGGCATCGCCGGCCGGTACGACCTGCCGGCGCGCACCACCGGCACCGCCCCGCTCGCCGATCTCGCCGAGGGCCGCGACCCGGCCGTCCCGGTGCACCTGGTCCACGGCGCCCGCGACCCGATCGTGCCGCCCCGCCACTCCCGCGACCTGGCCGACGCACTGCGGTCCGCCGGGCGTCCGGTCACCCTCCAGGAGCCGGACACCGACCACGCCGGTGTGATCATGACGGCGTACGACCCGGCGGCCGACCGCTGCGTCCCGACCGACGCCGGGCCCGCGGTGGCGGCGGGACGGCTGGTGGCGGCCGTGCTGGCAGCGGCCGGGGGCGCGGCGCGCGCCGGTCACTCGTAGCACGCTCGGTTCACCGTCGCCCGCACCCACCGGACGACCACGCGTTGAGCACCCGGACCCGCTCCGCCAGCTCCCGACGCCTGACCTCATGAGTCGGCGGGCTCTGCCGCGCCTGCGATGCGTACGCCGCCGCCTCCGGCACACACACGTAAGGCCGAACGAGGCGGCTGTCCTCCCCGCACAACAGGAGCAGGCCGGGTGGCACCCGGCGGGCATGCACCAGGCGACGCCGCATCCGGGCCGCGGGCGGGACAGCGGTGATGGCCGTGGCGGCTGTGGCGGCTGTGGCGGCCGTGAGGCAAAGGACGCCGGTACTGCTGCTCCCTCGATGACCGCCCCGCCCCGGAAGTAACCAACTCAGCAGCGGCACAAGGGCCGTCAGGATCGTTCGGAGGCATCCCGCCATGCCGTTCACCGCACGGCCGCCTTGCGAAGGACCTCGGCGAGCTTGCGTGCGGTGGCCTCGTTGCAGTTACCGAGGGCGACGAGCGGGACGCCGTAACTGCCCGCGAAGCCCGGCAGATCGACGCCGAGCGAGGGCAGCGTGATGCCGTTGTCCTTGAGCGCGGTACGCAGCTCCTCGGCACTGTCGTGCACGTCGTCGGGGGTGGAGGGGTGGAGGGGCATGGAACCTGAGCCTTCCTGTACGCATTGCAACGAAGCACTCACACAGTGACGTCACGCGGCGTAGCGTGAAAGGGGGTTGGGCTCCCGGCCACGGCCTGGGGAATGCGCGATGTGTAGTGGCCGAAATGCGGGAACCGCCGGGGCTCGCCCGTAACACCTGTGGATCAGCTACTCGTACGGTGGTGAACCGTGGCACGACGCAAGGACATCGACGGCTCAGCGGGAGTTCCGACCTTCTACGGAAAGGAGTTGCGCTACCAGCGCGAGCAAGCGGGCCTCACGCTCCAGCAGTTGGTGGAGGGCAGCTTCTACGGCCTGAGTCACCTCAGCGAGATCGAGCGCGGCGAGCGCCGGATGCCGGCAGAACTGGCGGAGCACGTGGACCGGGTGCTCAAGACGGACGGCTTCTTCAAGCGGCGCTGCGAGGACGTGCGGAAGGCGAAGCGAACCGGCCACGCCGAGTATTTCGAACGCGCGCTGGAGGCTGAGAAGTACGCGGAAACCATTGAGGAGTGGTGTCCCACCCTCATCCCTGGGTTGTTGCAGACCGAGCCATACACGAGGGCGGTGGTGCGGGCGACTCATCCGCTGGCGCCCGACGAAGAGGTGGAGGAGAAGGTCAGTGCCCGCACGACGAGGGCCCGCCTCTTCGAGAGTGAATGCAACACTCCTGAGTACTGGGTGATCCTTCCCGAGTACGTGTGGCGCTGCCCGATCCTCCCACCGGTCGAGATGGCTGATCAGCTCGATCGCATCGCGGAGCTGGCGAGGAGGCGCCGGGTCGTTCCGCAGGTTCTTCCGTGGAACTGCGGACCACACCCGCTGATGGTGGTGGGCTTGGCCAAGATCATGACCTTTCCGGACGCTCCGCCGCTGGTCTACCTGGAATCGCAGTACAGCGGCGACACGATCGACGATCCGGCCCTCGTGAAGAAATACCGCAAGGCATACGATCGGCTCAGGGCCGCCGCACTCGCTCCTGAGGCGTCCCTGACCATGATCGAGGCGGCCGCAGAGGACTACCGAAGTGACAACCAACCGGATTGACTTGAGCACCGCGGTCTGGCGCAAGAGCAGCTACACCAACGGCGACGGCGGGGACTGCGTCGAGGTGGTCGACGGGCTTCCCGGCGTCGTCCCCGTCCGTGACTCCAAGAACCCGGACGGTCCGGCGATAGTCTTTCCCGCCGCGGCCTGGTCGTCCTTCGTTTCGGCCGTCAAGGGCGCGACGCTGCCCCGCAGTTGAGGCGTCGGGGCGGGCGGCGGGCGGCGGGCCGGAGGAATATCGCCCGCACCCGACCCGTTGTGGCCCCGCAGGGGGGCCTCGCGTCCCCTACGGGATCCGTACGAACGCCCCCTAGGGACCGCCCCGTCGCCCCCCTGGAGGCTGTCGCCCCTGACAAGGCCGATCAGGCCCGCGACCGAAAGAAACTCGGCTCCCGCGGCGGCCGCGGGCCGGGCCGCGGGAACGAATCGCTGTGACCAGCACGCGACCACCCCTCAGGCCCACACCACCCTGACCACGGCGTGGCCTGCTGTGGCCGCCTGCCCGTAGAACGCTTGGAGGTGCTGGTGATGGTCGAGGAACTCCTGCCTGACCTGCGCCTCGTCCGAGCCGGGCCAGACGAGCTTGGCACCGGCGACGTTCCACAGCTCGTCGAAGGAGACCCTCGCGAGGAAGCCCGCGGCCTGTGACACCTCAGACGGTTCCAGGATCCCCAGGGGCGGGTTGGAGGGGTCGGCGTCGGCGCTGTGGGCGACGGGGCGCCCGCCGTAAATCGGCAGCTGCCAGGGCTTGGCGACATCCGCGTCGAGGACCTCGGCGGCGGCGTAGAGGTCATTGACTGCACCCCAGACCTTGTCGATCGAGGCGGCGATGCCCGCTGCGTACTCGTCGGGGTGGTTGTCCCAAGCCTCGGACATGAACGCCGCGAGCCAGGTGTGGTCGTCCCGGATCTCGGATTCCGCGACGGCGCGCATGTGCATGTGGATGCTCACAGCGACGAGTCCTCGGGTTCGGCGGCCCGCCTGTCGGGCCGAACGGACAGAACTTACTCGACGGCACTGACAGCGCTGGCGGCACTGGCGGCGAGATGCTCGTCTCTTGACGGCGGGATGCCCGGCGCTGCCGGCACGCCCTCCGACATCCGAGCCCCATGTGTCCTCGAGATCGACTACTGGGGACGGGTACGCATCTGTACGGAACTTTTCTGTACGGAACTTTTCTGTACGGAGCTTTTCTGTACGGACTTCCGCGGCCCGCCCTAGAGGACCGTAGCCCCCGCCGCCGGCGCGTCCGCCACCCGTACCGCCCGGCAGGTGCCCGACGCCAGCAGTGCCGCGGCCACGGCCTCGGCCGACTCCGGGTCCTTGGCCAGGAAGGCGGTGGTCGGGCCGGAGCCGGAGACCAGGGACGCCAGGGCGCCGGCCGCGGTGCCGGCGGCCAGGGTGGCGGCCAGGGACGGGCGCAGGGAGAGCGCCGCGGGCTGGAGGTCGTTGGTCAGGGTGGCGGCGAGGGCCGCGGCGTCGCCGCTGGCGAGGGCGGCGAGCAGTTCGGGGGCGGCCTCGGGCTCGGGGACGTCCGTGCCCTCCGTCAGACGGTCGAACTCGCGGTAGACGGCCGGGGTGGACAGTCCGCCGTCGGCGACCGCGAAGACCCAGTGGAAGGCGCCGCCGACGGGGAGGGGGGTCAGGAGCTCGCCGCGGCCGCGGCCGAGTGCGGCGCCGCCGACCAGGCTGAAGGGTACGTCGCTGCCCAACTCGGCGCAGATGTCGAGGAGTTCGGCGCGGGAGGCGCCGGTGGACCACAGGGTGTCGCAGGCCAGCAGGGCGCCCGCGGCGTCGGCGCTGCCGCCGGCCATGCCGCCGGCGACCGGGATGTCCTTGGTGATGTGGAGGTGGACGTCCGGGCTGCGGCCGTAGCGGGCGGCGAGGAGTTCGGCGGCGCGGGCGGCCAGGTTCGTCCGGTCCAGCGGGATCCGGTCGACGTCGTGGCCCTCGGCGGTGATCCGCAGGGTGTCCGCGGGGGTGGCGGTGACCTCGTCGTAGAGGCCGACCGCGAGGAAGACGTTCGCGAGGTCGTGGAAGCCGTCGGGGCGGGCGGCTCCGACCGCCAGCTGGACGTTGACCTTCGCCGGGACCCGTACCGTCACCCTCGTCGTCACTTGCCTGCCTCCCGGTTCTCCGCGATCCGTGCGAATTCCTCGACCGTCAGTGCCTCGCCGCGGGCCTGCGGCGAGATGCCGGCGGCGACCAGTGCGGCCTCGGCGGCGGGGGCCGAGCCGGCCCAGCCCGCGAGGGCGGCCCGGAGCGTCTTGCGGCGCTGGGCGAACGCGGCGTCGACGACGGCGAAGACCTCCTCGCGGCCGGCCGTGGTGTCCACCGGCCGTTCCCGGCGGACCAGGGAGACCAGGCCGGAGTCGACGTTGGGGGCGGGCCAGAAGACGTTGCGGCCGATGGCGCCGGCCCGCTTGACCTCGGCGTACCAGTTGGCCTTGACCGAGGGCACGCCGTAGACCTTGTTGCCGGGGCGGGCGGCGAGCCGGTCGGCGACCTCGGACTGGACCATGACCAGGGTGCGGTCGATGGACGGGAACGTGGCGAGCATGTGCAGCAGCACCGGGACCGCGACGTTGTAGGGCAGGTTGGCGACGAGCGCGGTGGGCGCGGGGCCGGGAAGCTCGGTGACGTGCAGGGCGTCGCTGTGCACCAGCGCGAAGCGGTCGGCGCGCTCGGGCAGCCGGGCGGTGACGGTGGCCGGCAGCGCGGCCGCCAGGACGTCGTCGATCTCGACGGCGGTGACCCGGTCGGCGGTCTCCAGCAGCGCCAGGGTCAGCGACCCGAGCCCGGGGCCGATCTCGACGACGACGTCGTCGGGCCGGACATCGGCGGTCCGCACGATCCGGCGGACGGTGTTGGCGTCGATGACGAAGTTCTGGCCGCGCTGCTTGGTGGGGCGTACGCCCAGCGTCGCGGCCAGTTCGCGGATGTCGGCGGGACCCAGAAGCGGGCCGGACTCGTCGGTCGTACTCTTGCTCACCCGTGAAGCTTACGGCCGCACACCGGCCACGGGCTCGCCCCCCGGCTGATGTAGAGCTTCTTGGCGCGGTAGGTCTGTTCCTCGGCGGGGGCGTCCTGGGGGCGGCCGCGGCCGCCGAGGGCGTGCCAGGTGGCGACGTCGAACTGGTAGAGCCCGCCGTAGGTGCCGGAGGAGTCGACCGCGTCCGGCCGGCCGCCGGCCTCGCACCGGGCCAGCGCGCCCCAGGCGAGGTGGTCGGCGCCGCGTACGGAGAGCGGCAGTTCCTTGGTGCCGATGTGCACGATCTGGGGGCGGGGTGCCCGGACGATCTCGCTGTGCAGCCGTTTCGGTTTCTGCCGGACGCCGTTGACGGTGCGCAGCCGGTAGGTGACCCGCCGCACGCCGGGCCATCCCTGCTGGACGACGGCCTCGGTGCCGCGGGCCAGCTGCGGGTCGGTCCGTTTGACCGTGCGGAACGGCACGGGCTCCTCGCGGACCTCCTTGCCGCCGGTGATCCGCAGCACGGAGACGGTCTGGCCCTCGCGCGGGAAGCTGTCTGGCGGTACGGAGGTGGTGTCCTGGTCGCGCAGGGCCAGTCCGGCCTCCGCGAGGGCCTCGCGGACGGTGGCGGCGTTGGTGCGGACGTGGTGTTCGCGGCCGTCGGCGACGAAGACGACGCTGCGTTCGGTGCGGACCGCCAGTTCGATGCCGTGCCGTTCGATGCGGCGGGAGCGGTTGGTGGAGAGGTAGGCGCCCTCGGCGCGCACGCCGAGCTGGTGGAGGGCGCCGGCGACGGTGTCGGCGGTGGTCCACACCTGCTGGCGCCGGCCGTCGATGGTGAGTACGACCGGGCGGCCGTGCCGGACCACGACCTGGTCGCCGCTGTGGAGTTCGGCGTCCGGGGCGGGCGCGACGATGTCGTGGTCGCCGACGCCGAGTTCCTCGTCGGCCAGCAGGTCCTCGACGTCGTCGGCGAAGGTGTGCAGGGTGCGTGGGGTGCCGTCGACGCTGAGCCGGACGGCCTTGTCGTGGGCGATGAAGGCGGTGGTGCCGCCGGCGAGGAAGGCGACGACCGCGGCCCGGGGCAGCAGCCGCCGGAGGGCTTCGGGGCGTTCGGCACGGCGTCTGCGACGGCCGCGCGCGGCGCGGTGGCTGCTGCTCTGCGGAAGACTCACGGCGCGCTCCACATGCCACGGATGCGGTTGACGGGCGGAGGGTAGCCGAGCGGTGGTCACTCTCCAAAGTCGGATCGGTACGGAAAGTGGTCACTCCGGGGGACGCCCGTCGCGCGGCGGTGACGGCCGGCGGGTGGGGTGGTCAGTACCCGAAGGCGCGTGCCGTGTTGGCCGCGACGGCCGTCGCCAGGTCGTCCTCGGTCATGCCCTTGACGTCGGCCATGGCCCGCAGCGTGACCGGAATGAGGTAGGGGGCATTGGCCCGTCCGCGGTACGGGGCGGGGGTGAGGAAGGGGGCGTCGGTCTCGACCAGGACGAGTTCCGGCGGGGCGACGGCGAGGGCGTCCCGCAGCGGCTGGGCGTTCTTGAAGGTGACGTTGCCGGCGAAGGACATGAAGTAGCCGGCCGCGGCGCAGATCCGGGCCATCTCGGCGTCGCCGGAGTAGCAGTGGAAGACGGTCCGCTCGGGGGCGCCCTCCTCGCGCAGGATCCGCAGTACGTCCTCGTGGGCCTCGCGGTCGTGGATGACCAGGGCCTTGCCGTGCCGCTTGGCGATCTCGATGTGGGCGCGGAAGGACCGCTCCTGGGCGGCCATGCCGTCGGGGCCGGTGCGGAAGTGGTCCAGGCCGGTCTCGCCGACGCCGCGGACCTGGGGCAGGGCGGCGAGCCGGTCGATCTCGGCGAGGGCCTCGTCCAGCGCGGTGTCCCCGCCGGGCTCGCGGGCACCCTGCCGCGACCAGCCGTCGGGGTCACCGAGGACGATGCGCGGGGCCTCGTTGGGGTGCAGGGCGACGGTGGCGTGGACGCTGTCGTACGCGGCGGCCGTCTCGGCGGCCCACTGCGAGCCCTTGATGTCGCAGCCGACCTGGACGACGGTGGTCACGCCGACGGAGGCGGCCTTGGCCAGGGCTTCGTCGACCGTTCCCTCTTGCATGTCCAGGTGGGTGTGCGAGTCCGCGACCGCGACCCGAAGGGGTTCGGGCAGCGGCGGCGGGGTGTTCTTGTCCTGCGGTGCCATGGCCGCGATCCTACGAGGACCCCGGCCCGGGCCTCACCTGCGGTGGTGCTGGAAGGGGTGCAGCAGGTCGGAGAGGTGCCAGTGGTGCTTGCCGGCCTCCGGGGGCTCCTCGGCGGTGCTGCCGGTGCGCCCGGTGGCCGCCGTTCCCTTCTCGCCGTCCTTCTCGTTCTTCTCGTTCTTGTTGCTCTTCTCGCCCTTGTGGCTCTTCTCGCCGGCGGGCTGGCGCTGGTGCATGTTCGCGATCGCGTGGGAGACCATCGAGACCTGTCCGGAGCGCATGATGCGTACGACGTTGCTTCCGCAGCTCTGGCAGGTGGGGCAGGTCAGCGGGGACGGGACCCGCTCGCCGTCCGTGTAGTAGACGACCCGCTCGCGGCCCTTGCCGTCGAGCTGGTGGACTATCTCGTACGCCTGCTCCCAGCCGAAGCCGCACTTCATGCAGGCGAAGGAGTACGCCTCGTGCGCGGAGGGCTCGGGCTGGGGGATGGGGTGGACGCCGGTGGCGTTCGCCGTGGTGGTCTTAGCGATCTCGCTCATGTGCGCTCCTCTTGTCCGCTGGACAAGGTCTTCGGGAACGGTTCGTCCCTCCCCCAGTGGACGCCTTTCCCGCGCGCAATGCAGCAGCTCTCCGACGGTATTGGCTCAGATTTGGCCGACGGTAGGAAAATCACCCCAACGCCTCGGCCTGCGCTTTACCTTTCCGGCCAGTCATTTACCTTCTGATGAGTCGGTTTTCTCCGTGGCCTGCGCATTATTCTTCGGCGGCCGGTTTTCGGGTGGCCGGTGAGCGCGCCGCACGGGCCTCCTACGAGACGTCCTTCCCGGCGTTCTACGCGTTCTCCACCTTCCACGCCTTCTACGCCTTTTTCGCGTTCTCCGTGTTCTCCGCCTTCTCCGCGTTCTTCGCCGCGACCACCGCGTCGAAGACCTCCCGCTTGGGCAGCCCCACCTCCGCCGCGACCGCCGCGATGGCCTCCTTGCGCCGCTCCCCCGCCTCCTCGCGGACCCGCACCCGGCGCACCAGCTCCTCGGGCGCCAGCTCCTGCGGGCCGCTCTCGGGGGCGCCCTCGACGACGATCGTGATCTCGCCCCGTACGCCCTCGGCCGCCCAGGCCGCCAGCTCGCCCAGCGTCCCCCGCTTGACCTCCTCGTACGTCTTGGTCAGCTCGCGGCAGACCGCGGCCCGGCGGTCCGCGCCGAAGACCTCGGCCATCGCGGCGAGGGTGTCGTCGAGCCGGTGCGGCGCCTCGAAATACACCAGGGTGCGCCGCTCGTCGGCGACCTCGCGCAGCCGGGAGCGCCGTTCACCGGCCTTGCGCGGCGGGAAGCCCTCGAAGCAGAAGCGGTCCACCGGCAGACCGGAGACGGCCAGCGCGGTGAGCACCGCGCTCGGGCCCGGTACGGCGGTGACCTTGACGCCGCGCTCGACGGCCGCCGCCACCAGCCGGTAGCCCGGGTCGGAGACCGACGGCATCCCGGCGTCGGTGACCAGCAGCACCCGGGCGCCGCCGGCCAGCGCATCGGCCAGTTCGGGCGTGCGGGCCGCCTCGTTGCCCTCGAAGTACGACACGATCCGGCCGGTGGGCGTCACGTCCAGCGCCTGGGTCAGCCGGCGCAGCCGCCGGGTGTCCTCGGCGGCGATCACCTCGGCGGCGGCCAGTTCGGCGGCGAGCCGCGGCGGCGCGTCCGCGATGTCGCCGATGGGCGTCCCTGCAAGTACCAGCACTCCAGTCACCCGCCCATCCTCCCAGGACACCGCCGGGCCGCCGACCCGCCCCGGACCGCCGCCCCACGGTGGGCCGCCGACCCGCCCGGACCGCCGCCCCGCCCCGGCCGGCCGGGCATCCACCGGTGGCGCTCCCCACCGGTCCACAGGCTGCTTCCCTACGATGGGCCGGGTGACGAGTGACACCACCGCGACCGACGCCGCCGCGCACGCCGCTCCGGAGCCGGCCCGGCAGCCCCCCGTCTGGCAGCGGCGGCTGCGCCGATTCGGATATCCGGCCGCGCCGCCGGCCGACGTCCGGACGCGGCTGGTGCCCGCGTATCCACCGGCCGGCGGCCGGCTGTGGGCGGTGTTCGGCGCCGGACCGGCGGCCGCGGCCCGGCTGACGCGCTGGTCGAACTGGGGCGGCCCGCTGCTGGTGGCGCTGTTCGCGGGGGTGCTGCGGTTCTGGCACCTCGGCAGCCCGCGGAAGGTGATATTCGACGAGACGTACTACCCCAAGGACGCCTGGTCGCTGCTGCAGTACGGCTACGAGGGCACCTGGGCCAAGAACGCCAATGACGCGCTGGTGGGGCATCCGCCGAAGATCCTGCTGTCGCCGGAGCACTCGTACGTCGTCCACCCCCCGATGGGCAAGTGGCTGATCGCGCTCGGCGAGTGGGCGCTGGGGATGAACCCCTTCGGCTGGCGGTTCATGGTGGCGCTGCTCGGCACCCTCTCGGTGCTGCTGGTCTGCCGGATCGGGCGGCGGCTGATGCGGTCGACGGCGCTGGGCTGCCTGGCCGGGACGCTGCTGGCGGTGGACGGCCTGCACTTCGTGATGAGCCGTACCGCGCTGCTCGACCTGATCGTGATGTTCTGGGTGGTCGCCGCGTTCGGCTGCCTCCTGGTGGACCGCGACCGCACCCGCGCCCGGCTCGCCGCGGCGCTCCCGGTGAGCCCGGACGGGGTGGCCCGCCCGGACGACGGCGTCGGTGACCGGCTCCGTCTGGGGTGGCGGCCCTGGCGGATCGCGGCCGGTCTCTGTCTGGGCCTGGCCTCGGCCACCAAATGGAACGGTCTGTACTTCCTCGCGGCGTTCGCCCTGATGTCGTTCCTCTGGGACATCGCGGCCCGCCGCACCGCCGGTGCCCGGCGCCCGTTCCGCTCGGCGCTGCGCCGCGACGTGCTGCCCGCCTTCGGCGCCACCGTCGTCGTCGCCCTGGCCACCTACCTCGCGTCCTGGACCGGCTGGATCGCCACCAAGGGCGGCTACTACCGCGACTGGGCGACCACCCCGGAGGGCCGGGCGGCCGGCTGGACCTGGCTGCCGGACTGGCTGCGCAGCCTGTGGCACTACCAGACCGAGGTCTACGCCTTCCACACCGGGCTGACCACCCCGCACACCTACCAGTCCAACCCCTGGAGCTGGCTGGTCCTGGGCCGCCCGGTCTCGTACTTCTACGAGGACCCCAGGTTCGGCCAGGACGGCTGCACCGCGGCCGAGGGCTGCGCCCGCGAGGTCCTGGCGCTGGGCACCCCGCTGCTGTGGTGGGCGTCCTGCTTCGCGCTGCTGTACGTCCTGTACCGCTGGCTGTTCAAGAGGGACTGGCGGGCCGGCGCGATCGCCTGCGGGGTCGCCGCCGGCTACCTCCCCTGGTTCCTCTACCAGGAGCGGACCATCTTCCTCTTCTACGCCGTGGTCTTCGTCCCGTTCCTGTGCCTGGCGCTGGCCATGATGATCGGCGCGATCATCGGCCCACCGGGGGCGAACGAGCGGCGCCGCACCATCGGCGCCGTGGGGGCCGGCGTCCTGGTGCTCCTCATCATCTGGAACTTCGTCTACTTCTATCCGCTCTATACGGGGCTGCCGATCCCGAAGAGCGCCTGGCACCACCGGATGTGGTTCGACAGCTGGGTGTGAGCGCCCGCCGGAGTTCGACGATTCCGTCACAGGCTTACAACAGCGCGTCACCGGACCGTGCCCGGATCGAGACTCGACCCTCTCCCCGTGTCCCTTAGAGTGCGATGCACGTTCTTGTGTGCGTATTCAAGGGCGAGGCTCCAGGGAGGGAATCAGTGGCATGCGCCGAGAGGTGAAGTACGGGCTGATCGGCGGATCGGTGGCCCTGGTGGCGGGCGTCGTCGGCGGCTTCACGCTGTTCGGAGGATCGGACGACGCGACGCCGACGGAGGTCAGGTCCGCGGACGCGGCCGGTGACAACGCACCCAAGGTGCCGACCGGCCCGCTCTCCGCCAAGGAGGTGCAGACGGCCGGCCAGGAGTTCCTGACCGCCTGGCAGTCCGGCGACGCCGCCAAGGCCGCGAAGCTGACCGACAGCCCGGACACCGCCCGGACGGCGCTCACGACCTTCGCCAAGCGGGCCGGGTTCGCCAAGGTGACGGTGACGCCCGGCACCCCCGCCGGTGACAAGCTCCCGTACACCGTCGCGGCGCAGATCGACTACAAGGGCACCAAGGCGCCGTACTCGTACCGCGGCTCGGCGACCCTCCACCGGGACAAGGCCACCGGGAAGCCGGTGATCGCCTGGCAGCCGTCCGTGCTGCACCCGGCCCTGGCCAAGGGCGACGAGCTGCGCACCGGCGAGGCCGAGGCGCCGCCGATCAAGGCCGTGGACCGGCACGGCGCGGCGCTGACGCCCCAGGCGCACCCGACGCTCGCCGGGATCCTGGACAGCCTGCGCGACAAGTACGGCGACAAGACCGACGGCAAGCCCGGCGTGGAGCTGTACATCAAGCGCGCCAAGGCCGCCAAGCCGGCCGACCAGCAGCCCGACAAGACGCTGAAGGTGCTCTCCAAGGGGACGCCCGGCACCCTGAAGACCACCCTGGACGCCAAGCTCCAGGCCGCGGCCGAGAAGGCCGTCCAGGGCAAGAAGTCCGCCTCGGCCGCCGCGGTCAAGCCCAGCACCGGCGAGATCCTGGCGCTCGCCAACTCCCCGGCCAAGGGCTTCAGCATGGCCACCCAGGGCTCGCTGGCCCCCGGCTCGACGATGAAGATCGTCACCTCGGCGATGCTGATGGACAAGGGCCTGACCTCGCCGGGCAAGAAGAACCCGTGCCCGAAGTACGTCACGGTCGGCGGCTGGAAGTTCCAGAACCTCAACAAGTCCGAGATCAAGGACGGCACCTTCGCGCAGAGCTTCGCCGCGTCCTGCAACAACGCCTTCATCTCGCACGCCAAGGACCTCGGCGACGACGACCTGACCAACGAGGCCCGTGACGTCTTCGGCATCGGGCTGAACTGGCAGACCGGCATCCCCACCTTCGACGGCGCGGTGCCGGTGCAGCACGACGCCCAGATGGCGGCCTCACTGATCGGCCAGGGCGGCGTGCGGATGAACCCGCTGAACGTCGCCACGCTCGCCGCGACGGTCCGCGCCGGCTCGTTCCACCAGCCGTACATCGTCGCCCCGTCGCTGGACAACCGGACCCTCGCCAAGGCCGCCCGCACGATGAAGCCGGCCACCCTCAGCGGGCTGAAGTCGCTGATGAAGCTGACCGCGACCTCCGGTACGGCCGCCGAGGCGATGTCCGGGGTCAGCGGTGACGTCGGCGCCAAGACCGGCTCCGCCGAGGTCGACAACCAGAAGAAGCCGAACGCCTGGTTCACCGCGTACCGCAACGACCTGGCCGCGGCGGCCGTCGTCCCGGCCAGCGGTCACGGCGGCTCCAACGCGGGCCCGGTGGTCCGCGCGATCCTCACCGCCGGCTGAGCCGCCAGGGGCGCCCCGCGGGGCGCCCCTGCTCACACACCGGAACCCGTTCGCATGGCCCGTACAGCTTTCGCTAGCGTGCGGGCCATGTCGCTTTTCCCCTCCGACGCCCCCTCCCCCGCCCACCCACGCTTCGCCCGGGCCCTCGCCGACCTCGCCCTCGCCGTGCCGGTCCGCAGCTTCCCCGAGGGCACCCGCTCGGCCGCCGATGTCGCGGTCGTGGACGTGGACGTTGACGTGCGCGAGCGTTCCTCGTGACGCCCCTGGTCGTCGCGGCCGTCCTCGCGGCCGCCGTGACGCACGCCAGCTGGAACGCGATCGCCCACGGGATACGCGACCAGCTCCTCGCCTTCACGCTGGTCGGCGGCGGCGGCGCGCTCTGCGGAGCCGTCCTCGCGGGCTTCACCCCGCTGCCCGCCACCGGCGCCTGGCCCTACCTCCTGGCCTCCGCCGTCCTGCACATCGTCTACCAGGCCCTGCTCATGCGGTCGTTCCGGCTGGGCGACTTCGGGCAGATGTATCCCATCGCCCGCGGTAGCGCCCCGCTCGTCGTCACCGTCCTCGCGGCCGTCTTCGTCCACGAGATCCCCGGCCCCTGGGCCCTCGCCGGCGTGGCGCTCGCCTCCACGGGCCTGGTCGGCGTGGCCCTCTGGGGCGTCCGCGCCGCCGGTACCCGGCCGCACTGGCCGGCCATCCTCGCGGCCCTCGCCACCGGTCTGTCCATCGCCTCGTACACCACCGTCGACGGCCTCGGCGTCCGCGCCGCCGGCACGCCGCTGGGCTACATCGCCTGGCTGATGATCCTCGAAGGCCTCGTGATCCCCCTCTGGGCCCTCGCCGTCCACCGGGGCCAACTCCTCACCGCCCTCCGCCCGTTCGCGGCCCGCGGCCTGGCCGGCGGAATCCTCTCCGTCCTCGCGTACGGCCTGGTCCTGTGGGCCCAGACGCGCGCCCCCCTGGCCCCCATAGCCGCCCTCCGCGAGTCCTCCATCATCGTCGGCGCGGCGATCGGCGCCCTGTTCTTCAAGGAACGCTTCGGCACACCGCGGATCGCCGCCGCGGGCCTCATGGTCCTGGGCATCGGCCTCATGCTGTACGCGGGCTGAGCCGCTTGGGGTGCCTCCCACGTTTTCGGCTTGCCCGCCGTGGGGGTTGCTGTTCTTCCGCCTTCGGCGGGCGTGGGGGTTTGGGCCGGGGGGCGCTCGCTGTCGTCGTGGTGCCGGGTGTGGTCCTCCGGGGGCGCATTTCCGGACTGCTTCGCTTTACGTCCGGAAACCCGCCCCCTCCGGCCCACCCC
This sequence comes from Streptomyces sp. NPDC059649, assembly GCF_042734445.1. Taxonomy (NCBI): domain Bacteria; kingdom Bacillati; phylum Actinomycetota; class Actinomycetes; order Kitasatosporales; family Streptomycetaceae; genus Streptomyces; species Streptomyces sp. NPDC059649. Next base: position 27 of record NZ_JBHWDV010000078.1, on the reverse strand, counting down.
CTCCCGCCGGATTCCGCGCCCCCCGCC